>NZ_CACSJM010000173.1 GCF_902706185.1 Roseomonas sp. 18066
GGGTGGTCGACCCGGCCCAGCGCCTGCACCCCCGCCTCGAAGGCATCGGCGACGGCCGGGTCGACCACCCCGCGGAAGCCGAGGTCGCGGGAGATGGCGATGCGCAGGCCGGCGACACCCTTTTCGGCCTCGGCGGCGTAATCCACGGCCGGCGCCGGCACGGCGAAGGCATCACGTCCGTCCGGCGCCGCGATCAGCGTCATCAGAAGAGACGTGTCGGCCACGTCGCGGGTCATGCCGCCGAAGACGCCGAGCCAGCCCAGCGGCGCCGGCGCATGCGGCACCAGCCCGTAGCTGGGCTTCAACCCGACCACGCCGCAGAAGCCGGCCGGGATGCGGATCGAGCCGCCGCCATCGCCGCCCGTGGCGATCGGCACCACCCCCGCCGCCACCAGCGCCGCCGAGCCGCCGCTGGACCCGCCCGGGGTCAGCGCCGTGTCATGCGGGTTGCGGGTGACGCCGGTCAGCGGCCCGTGGGTGATGCCCTTCCAGCCATATTCCGGCGTGGTGGTCTTGCAGAAGAAGACGGCGCCGGCCTCGCGCAGCCGGGCGATGCCGGGGGAATCCTCGGCCGCCAGCGGGCGGCTGGCGGTGGTGGCCGAGCCATAGCGGGTCGGCCAGCCGATGACATGGCCGGTGTCCTTGATGGCCACCGGCACGCCGTCCAGCGGCCCCATCGGCCGCCCCTCGCGCCAGCGCTGCGCCGAGGCCTCCGCCATGAGCCGGCCGGTCGCGGCATCGAGCAGGGCGACGGCGTTGAGCTCCGCGGCCGCGTCGAGCCGTTCGAGCGTCTGCTCCAGCACATCGACCGGCGACAGGCGGCCCTTGCGGAAGCCGTCGACCAGCGCGATGGCCGTGGGAGAAACCTCAGCCACGCCGGATGTTCCAGAACGTCGCAAAACCGTCGAGCATGCCGGTCAGGTTGGCGTTGTAGGCCGTCGGCTGCTCCCATTGCCCCAGCGGGTAATAGGGCGCGTCCTGCACCGCCTGGCGCTGGATGTCCTGGCAGATGCCCTGCTGCGACGGCAGGTCGGGGGCGTCGAACCAGGCGCTGCGCAGCTGCTCGATGCGCGGGCTGTCGGGCCAGCCGAACCAGCCGCTCTGCCCCTGGGCACGCAGCACGAAATGCCCGCCGGGGTTCAGCAGGTCGCTCCCGGTGAAGGCGGTGAAGAAGACGCTCCAGCCGCCCTGGTCGACGGTGCCGCGGTTGGAGCGGCGCGGCGTCATGCTGGCCCAGTCGATGCTCTGCAGGTCGACGTTCAGCCCGCATTTCTTCATCTGGTCGGCGCAGACCAGCGCCATGGTGTTGATGCTGGGGAAATCGGCCGGGGCCAGCACCACCACCCGCTCGCCCTTGTAGCCGGCGGCCAGGATTTCCTTCTTGACCTTGTCGTAGTCGCGCGGGCCCTTCAGCACCTCGAGGCCGACATCGCTCGCCATCGGCGTGCCGGGGCAGAAGAAGCCGATGCCGTCATGGAACAGCGAGGGCTCGTCGCCGACGATGCCCTGCATCACCGAGGCCTGGTCCAGCGCGCCCCAGAAGGCGCGGCGGATCGCCGGGTTGTTGAAGGGCGGCTGGGTGTGGTTGGCGCGCATCACGCCGATCCACCCCGTCCGGTCGGTCACCGCGACCTTCAGGTTGCGCCGCGCCCGCAGCGTCTTCAGCAGGTCGAGCGAGGCGAGCTCCCACCAGTCCTGCTCGCCGGTCATCAGGGCGGCGGAAGCGGTCGAGGCGTCCGGGATGGTGGTCCATTCGACGCGGTCGAAATGCGTGACCTTGGGCCCGGCGGTCCAGTCCGGCGTGCCGCCGTCCCGCGGGACATAGCGGTCGAAGCGGGCATAGACGTTGCGCGCGCCCTGCAGCCGCTCGTCGGCCAGGTAGCGATAGGGGCCGCTGCCGACCATCTCGGTGATCGGCTTGGCCGGGTCGCTCTCGGCCAGCCGCGCCGGCATCATGGCGCACATCGGCGCCGCGGTCTTGCCCAGCGCATAGCTCAGCAGGGGGAAGGGCTTCTTCAGCCGGAAGCGGATGGTGCGGTCGTCGGGGGCGGAGAGCTCGTCGGTCGCCTCGGCCAGCGCGGCGCCCAGCGCGTCCTTGCCCATCCAGCGGCGGATCGAGGCGACGCAATCCCGCGCCGTGACCTTCTGGCCGTCATGCCAGAGCAGCCCGTCGCGCAGCGTGATGTCCCACTGCCTGCCGTCGGCGGCGATCACCTGGCCGGCGGCCATCTGCGGCTGCGCGGCGAAACTGCCGTCCAGGCCATAGAGCGTGTCGAAGACCATGTAGCCATGGTTCCGCGTCACGTAGAAGGAGGCGAAGGTCGGGTCCAGCACCGCCAGGTCGACCTGGGGGATGAAGCGCAGCACCGGCGCGGGGGCGGCGCGCACGGCGGGCGCGGCCAGGCCCAGCGGCAGGCTGCCGGCCAGGCTGGTGGCGAGGAGATGGCGGCGGCGGATCATCGGCGAGGCGCTCCATTCGGTGACGGGGCGTGCGGGGGCGTTTGCGCCATTGCAGGGGGTTGCGCGCCGGGGGGCAAGCGATGAAGACTGCGCTGCCCCGCAGTTTTCATCGCCGGGGCAGGAGATGCGATGCAGCGCCGCCTGCCTTCCCTGATGGCGCTGCAGGCCTTCGAGGCCGCGGCCCGCCTGCACAGCTTCGCCGAGGCCGGCCGCGCCTGCTGCCTGACCCCGGGCGCCATCAGCCGCCAGCTACGGCTGCTGGAGGCGGAGCTCGGCACCAGCCTGCTGCGGCGCGAATCCGGCCGGCTGGCGCTGACCGCCGACGGCACCGCCTATCTGAAGGAGATCGCGCCGGCCCTGGCGCGGATCGAGCGGGCGACGGCGCGGGTGGCGCGGCAGGGCGAGGTGGCGTCGCTGCATGTCACCACGCTGCCCGGCTTCGGCGCCTGCTGGCTGATGCCGCGCCATGCCCGCTTCGTCGCCGGCCATCCGAAGATCCGGCTGAACCTCTATACCCGCACCGAGGATGTCGACTTCGCCCGCCACCCCTTCGACGCCGCCATCTATTTCAACAGCGCGCCGCCGCCGGCGCTGGTCGCCGACCCGCTGCTGGTCGAGGAGCAGGTGGCGGTCTGCCACCCGCGGCTGCGCCCGGCCGGGCCGCGGCCCTCGATCCAGGCGCTGGCCCGGCTGCCGCTGATCCTGCACCTGGACCGCCCCGCCGCCTGGGAGGACTGGCTGGCCGACCTCGGCTGCGCCACGCCGGAGCTCCGCCACGGCCCCGGCTTCCAGCACGCGCCGCTGATGGCCGAGGCGGCCAGCGCCGGGCTGGGCCTGGCCCTGCTGCCGCGCTTCCTGGTGGCGGAGGATCTGGCCGCCGGCAGGCTGGTCGCCCCCTTCGCGCATCTGGGCAGCAGCCGCCGCACCTACTGGCTGACCTACCCGGCCGCGCATGGCCAGTCGCGGCCGCTGCAGGCCTTCCGCGCCTGGCTGCTGGCGGAGATGCGCAGCGGCCCTTCCGGCTTCCGCAGCCCGTGACGGGCCGGGCGGCCGGCCGGCCGGAGGGGCCGGATGTCGCGGTGCTGACCCTGGCCAAGGGCCGGCCGGGCCATCTGCGCAACCTGCTGGCGGGCCTGGCCGCCGGCAGGGCCTGGCCGCGCCGCGGCGTGCTGATCGACCTGAACGACACCCCCGCGGCGGTCCCCGCGCTGCCGTTCCCGCTGCGGCACGAGCATGCGCCGGCGGCCGGCCTGCCGCTGGCCGCGGCGCGCAACCGGGCGGCGGCGCTGGCCGGCACGGCGGGGCTGATCTTCCTCGACGTCGACTGCATCCCGGCGCCCGGGCTGGTGGCGCAGCTGGCCGCCGCGCTGCAGCGGCACGATGCGCTGGTCTGCTGCGAGATCCTCTATCTGCCGCCCGGCGCCACCGCGCCGCCGATCCCGCCCGGGCGGCTGGCGGCGCTGGGCCGGCCGCATCCGATGCGGCCCTTTCCCCGTGCCGGGCTGCGGCGCGAGGCGAATGCCGGGCTGTTCTGGTCGCTGGCCTTCGCCATCCGCCGCGCCAGCTTCGAGGCGCTGGGCGGCTTCGACGAAGGCTTCACCGGCTATGGCGCCGAGGACACCGACCTGGCCTTCCGCGCCGCCGCCCGCGGCCTGCCGCTGCTGTTCACCGGCGAGACCCGCGCCTTCCACCAGCACCACCCGGTCTTCGACCCGCCGCTGCAGCATTTCGACGATATCCTGGCCAATGCCGCCCGCTTCGCCGCGCGGCATGGCAGCTGGCCGATGCAGGGCTGGCTGCGCGACTTCGCGGCGCTCGGGCTGATCGACTGGCCGGCGGGCGGCGCGCCGCGCCTGCTGCGCCGGCCGGACCCGGCCGAGCTGGCCGCCGCCGCCTGCGGTCCGGAGCGGCTGTTCTAGGGCGTGATGGCTGGAGGTGGCATCACCGAGAAGCCTTGATCACGCGATCAGGCAAACAGCCAGAGCAGGTTGTCTTCGTTCCTCCGAAGACAACCTGCTAGCCAGCGTCGCCGTAGCGCTGCTCGGCCTGGTCGGCCGTGTCGTCGATGAAGGCTGCCAGCGCCGCGACCGCGTCAGGGGTCCGCAGCCGCGCCAGGGCCGCCGGGTCCAGCGCCGCCGCCTGGCGCAGCAGGTCCGGCCAGGCCGCGGCCGCCGGCCAGGCCGGCAGCACCAGAGCGGCGCCGAGGGCGGCCAGCCGGGCGGCCTTCGCCCCCTGCTCGTCGAAGGGCCGCGGCTCGGGCAGGCAGATGAAGCGCTGTCCCCGCGCCACCACCTCGGCCAGCAGCCCGTCGCCGCAGCCGCCGACGATGATGTCGGCCGCCTGCAGCAGCGCCGCCGGCCGCGCCACCCAGCCGAGCAGCGCCAGATTGTCCGGCAGCGGCCCGGCCCAGGGCGCCGCCGGGCCGATCACCTGCCAGCGGTGGCCAGGGGTCGCGGCGGCGGCGGCGGCGATGGCGGCGGTGGGGGCGGCCTCGCCGCCACGGCCGCGCACCACCAGGATGCGCGGGGCCCCGGGCGGGCGCGGCGCCGGCGGGCCGTCCGGCGCCTCGGCCAGGAAGCCGGCATGGAAGCTGCGCGCCCGCACCCAGCCGGGCAGCGCCGGATCGTCGAGCAGCGCCGGGAAGGGTGCCACCAGCGCCTCGCTGGCCTCGAAGGCGGCCAGGTGAGCAGCGTCGTCGCGCTGGCCGGCCAGGCGGAAATACAGCACCGGCGTGGCGCAGAGCCGGGCCAGCAGCGCCACCTCGACCGAGACATCGACCACCATCAGCGCCGGCCGATGCTCCGCGATCCAGCCGGCCAGCAGCAGGCTGCGCCGGCGCAGCACCCCGGCGCCCGGCGGCGCGTAATGCAGCGCGGCGTCCCCCGCGCGCGCCCCCGGCCGCGGCGGCGGCGGCACCGCCAGGGCGTCGTCGGGCAAGGCGAGCACGGCGCCGCCCTGCTGCTGCTGCTCCGCCGTCAGCGTGCCGATCAGCGTGCAGGGGCGCCGCAGCCGGCCGGCGACCAGCCGCGCCCGCTGCCAATGGCCGACGCCCTGGTGGTGCAGGTAGTAGCCGATCGGCCTCATGCCAGCATCGCCTCCAGCGCCAGCGTCGCCGCGGTGATCTCCTGCTGCGGCGGCGCGGCGCGCGGCAGCAGCGCGGTGACGCGGGCGACGAAGGCGATGTCGTTGCCGCTGGCCGCCGCCGCCGCCTCCAGCGCCTGCAGCCCCAGCGCCTGGGCCAGCGCGGCCGGGTCGCCGCCATGCGCCTGGCGGATCTGCCGGCGCTGCCGCGCCTGGGCGGCCCAGAAGCCGGCGGCGGGCAGCAGATAGGGGCCCTGCGCCTCGGCGGTCAGCCAGCGCTGCATCTCGGCCGCCATGCCGGCCTCGGCGCGGCCCTGGCGGCGGGCGGAGACCGGCAGCCAGACCGCCGGGTCGTGCCGCACCCGGCCGCCGGCGGCCTCGATGGCGGCGACCAGCGCCAGGTCCTCGCCGCTGGGCAGCGGCGGCACCCCGCCCACCGCCGCGAAGACCGCCAGCGTCACCGCCAGGCTGGCGCCCACATGGTCGCCATGCCGCGGCGCCGGGTCATGCGCCACCGGGTCGATGGCATCCGACACCGCCCGCACCGCGCTCCAGTAGCGCTGGATGCGCTGGTTCATCCGGCGGATCGGCGGCGGCAGCGGGTTTTCCTCGGTGTCCTCGGCCAGGATGCGGCCGCCGACGCAATCCGCCCCGGCCGCCACGGCGCCGGCGATGGCGGCCAGCCAGCCCGGCGGCGGCGCCGCATCGGCATCGGTGCTGACCAGCAGCCCGGCGCCGGCCTCGGCCTCGCGCAGCCAGGCCGCGCCCGCCGCCATGGCGGCGCGGCGGGCGGAGCCGGCATGGGCCAGCCCGGGCGGAAATTCCTGCTCGAGGATGCGCAGCCGCAGGTCCGGCAGCGCCGCCGCCGCCTGGCGCGCCGCCGCCGCCGTGCCATCGCGGCAGTTATTGGCCAGCAGCAGCACGCCGAAAGGCGGGGCGCCGCGCTGCGCCGCCAGGCAGGCCAGCAGCCGCGGCATCATCGCCCGCTCGTCGCGGGCCGGCACGCAGACGACCAGCGAGGGCGGCATCGGCGTCAGACCGGGTCCAGCGCCTCGGAGGCAGGCGGCAGCGCCATGTCGCGCAGCAGCCGGCCATAGGCGGCCTCGTAGCCGGCGACCATGCGCTCGGCGTCGCAGAAGGCTTCGGCCCGCTGCCGGCAGGCTTGGCGGGACAGCGCCGTCGCCGCGCGCATCGCCCGGGCCAGGCCGGCGACGTCGCCGGGCGCCGCCAGGCAGCCGCTGCCGGCATCGAGGATATCCGGCAGGGCGCCGCGGGCGAAGCCGGCGACCGGGGTGCCGCAGGCCAGCGCCTCGGCCACCACCAGCCCATAGGGCTCCTCCCAGCAGGGGGTGCAGACCGAGACGGCGGCGCCGGCCACCGCCCGCGACAGCGCCGCATGGTCGAGATGGCCAAGATCGGTGACGCCCTCGCCCAGCCGCGGCAGGATCATCGATCGCCAATAGACCGGGTCGCTGCGCGGCCCGGCGAAATGCAGCGCCATGCCGGCCTGGCGGGCGGCGTCCAGCGCCAGGTGCAGCCCCTTCTCCGGGACGATGCGGCCGAACCAGATGGCATGCGCGCCGGGCGGCGGGCCGGGATGGAAGACGCCGAGGTCGATGCCGTTGCCGACCACCTCCGCCCCCTGCAGCAGCGGCAGCCAGACCTGCTGCAGCGCCGCCGAGACGGCCAGGAAGCGCATCCGCCGGTCATGCCGCTCGGCCACCGCGGTGCCGAGCTCGGCGAAGGGCGGCGTGTGCAGCACGGTCAGCATCGGCGCCGGCAGCACATGCGCCAGCGTCAGCGGCAGGTAGTGCAGCGCATTGTTGTGAATGACGTCGAAGCCGCCGGTGGCGAGCGCGCCGAGGATGCGGATATAGGCGGCGTGCTCGACGAGCGCCACGTCCTCGATGTCGCGCAGGCTGACGGGCGTGCCGGTGGGGGGGCAGAGCGTGACCGGTTGCAGCGCCGGGTCGGAGCCCTCCGCCGCGAACAGCGTCACCGCATGGCCGCGCCGCCGCAGGTGCCGCACCAGCAGATGCGTGTGCATCTCGAGCCCGCCGGCGAAAGGCTCGGCGATCGGGTATTTCAGATGCGCCACGACCGCGATCCGCATGCTGGCCAGCCTTCCCGAGACGGCGTCCCCCGGTGAAGCCCTGGGCGCCTCGGGTAACGGGGCAGCGCGGTGGAAAGTTCCGGTGCTGATCCGACGGGCCTTGTCCGCCCCGCCTAACCCTCCATATACCATCCACACAGATGGTGCAGGGAGGGTCATAATGGTTGGGACGGTCTCGGAGCTGCGGCCCCGCAGCAGCGGCGACAGCGAGAAGATCACCATCAACCTGGGCTATGTCGATCTCGGCCATATCGACCTGCTGGTGCAGGACGGCTTCTACGCCAACCGCACCGACTTCATCCGCACCGCCATCCGCAACCAGGTCGAGCGCCATGCCGAGGCGGCGCAGAAGGCGGTGGCGCGGCGCAGCCTGGAGCTGGGCCTGCGGCATTTCAGCCGGGCCCTGCTGGAGGAGGTGCGGGCGGCGGGCGAGATGCTCGACATCCGCGTGCTCGGCCTGGCCAGCATCGACCCGGCGGTCTCGGTCGAGCTGGCCCGGGCCACCATCCGCAGCATTTCCGTGCTGGGCGCGCTGCAGGCCAGCGCAGCCGTCAAGGCCGGCCTCGCCGACCGCCTTCGCTGACGCCCAAACCCCCCGACCGAAAGCAGGACGCATGACCTTCCCCCGCCGCCAGACCATGGCCGACGCGCTGCGCCTGACCCGCTCCGGCCAGCTGCAGCAGGCGACCGCGCTGCTGCAGGGCCTGTTCCAGCCCGCCGCCCCGGAAGCAGCGACCCCCCCCGCATCCGTTGCCGCATCCCTGGCCGCATCCCCAGGCAAGCAGGGGGCGGCCGGCCGCGTCATCGACCTGACCCTGCAGCGGCAGGGCGGGGCCACGGTCTGGGCGATGCCGCGGGCGCGGCCCGGCGCCACCGGCCCTGACCTGCCGCCAGGGGCCGAGTTCCGTGCGCTGACCTATGACGGGCCGCAGGGCAGCCGGCACTACCGCCTCTATGTCCCGGCGCGAAAGCTCCCGGGGGCGCCTGGCGGGGCGCCGGGTGGGGCGCCGGCGCCGCTGCTGGTCATGCTGCATGGCTGCACCCAGACGCCGGAGGATTTCGCCGCCGGCACCGCGATGAACGCCCTGGCCGAGGCGGCCGGCTGCTTCGTCGCCTATCCGGCCCAGCCGGGCTCGGCCAATCCGCAGAAATGCTGGAACTGGTTCAATGCCGGCGACCAGCAGCGCGACCGGGGCGAGCCGGCGCTGATCGCCGGCATCACCCGCCAGGTGATGCGCGACCATGCCATCGACCCGGGGCGGGTCTATGTCGCCGGGCTGTCGGCGGGCGGCGCGGCGGCGGCCATCCTCGGCATCGCCTATCCGGAGCTCTATGCCGCGATCGGCGTGCATTCCGGCCTGGCCTGCGGCGCGGCGCGCGACATGCCATCGGCCTTCGCGGCGATGCGCCAGGGGGGGATGCAGCAGGGTGGGCCGGCCAGCGCCTGTGCCGGCTCCGGCTCCGGCTCCGGCTCCGGCCGCGCGGCCGGGGCGCCGCGCCTGCCGCGCGCCATCGTCTTCCATGCCGACCAGGACGGCACCGTGCATCCGCGCAACGGCGAGCAGGTGCTGGCCCAGTTCGGCGCCGGCCCGGCGCTCGAGGTCGAGCTCGAGGAGGGCCAGGTGCCCGGTGGCCACCGCTACCGCGTCAGCCGGCATCGCGACGCCGGCGGCGCCACGGTGCTGGAGCACTGGCTGGTGCGCGGCGGCGGCCATGCCTGGTCGGGCGGGCAGCCCGCCGGCTCCTACACCGATCCGCGTGGCCCGGACGCCTCGCGCGCCATGCTGCGCTTCTTCCTGGACCATCCGCGGGCAGAGGGGGCGGCGTAAGCCATCGGTTTGCCGCCCCCGCGGTGCTAGACTGCCCCCCGCAGGAGAGAGAGACGCCTTTGATCGAACAGTATGGCTGGTCCGATGCGCTGCGGCAGGCCTTCGCGCCGCATGCGCGCGCCGGCCACATCCCCGGGCGCATCGTCATCCAGCAGCGCGAGGTGCCGCTGGTGGTGACGGAGGCCGGCAACCTGAACGCCCGGCTGTCCGGACGGCTGCGCCACGAGGCGCGCGAGGCGGGCTATCCGACCGCAGGCGACTGGGTGGCGCTGTCGGCAACGCCCGGCGAGGCCAAGGCGGTGATCCATGCCGTGCTGCCGCGCCGCACCGCCTTCGTCCGCCGCGCCGCCGACAGCGTGCAGACGCTGCAGGTGATCGCCGCCAATATCGACGTGGTCTTCGTCGTCACCTCGATGAATGCCGATCTCAACCCGCGCCGGCTGGAGCGCTTCCTGGCGGCGGCCTGGCAGAGCGGCGCGCGGCCGGTGGTGGTGCTGACCAAGGCCGATCTGAGCGAGCAGCCCGAGAGCCAGGCCGCCGGCATCGCGGCGCTCGCCGCCGGCTGCCCGGTGGTGGTGGTCTCGGTGCGCGAGGGGCGCGGCCTGGACGCGCTGAAGGCGCATATCCTGCCGGGCGAGACCTGCGTGCTGATCGGCTCCTCCGGCGTCGGCAAGTCGACCCTGGTCAACGCCCTGCTGGGCGAGGAGCGCATGGCCACCCAGGACATCCGCGCGGCCGATGCCAAGGGGCGGCACACCACCAGCTATCGCCAGCTGGTGCTGCTGCCGGAGGGCGGACTGATCCTCGACACGCCGGGCATCCGCGAGGTCGGCCTGATCGACGCGGATGAAGGCCTCAGCACGGTGTTCGACGATATCGAGGCGCTCGCGCTGCGCTGCCGCTTCCGCGATTGCGGGCATGGCAAGGAGCCGGGCTGCGCGGTGCGTGGCGCGCTGGAGGCGGGGCTGCTCGATGCCGGCCGCTGGGCCAGCTTCCAGAAGCTGAACCAGGAGCTGGCGGCGCTGGCGGTGACCAAGGACCGGGTGGCGCAGGAGGTCGCGCGCCGCCGCTCGGCCTCGACGCAGAAGGCCTACCGGTCGAACAAGAAGAACCTGCGGGACCTCTGACCACCGGTCGAGGCCCCGCGTTGCCGGCCGTCAGCGCGGGCCCTTACGTCCACACCAGCGGACAGGTGGCTTTACGTCCGCACCAGCGGACAGGTGGCTTTACGTCCGCACCAGCGGACAGGCACTCAGCCGCAGCGGCTTGACCGTGTCGTCGGGGTCCATGACCGAGACCAGCTTGCAGTAATCCCATTCCTGCCGGCTTTCGGCCGGCGTCTTGACCTGCAGCAGATAGGCGGCCAGCACCGCGCGGCCATCCTGGCGGATCGTGCCGGCGCCGAAGGCATCGTCCTGCGTCGGCATCCGCTTCATCTGCGCCACCACCGCGGCGCCGCTCTCCTTGGCGCGGGCCACGCCCATCGCGGCGACCGCCTTCAGATAGTGCAGCGTGACGGCGTAGCAGCCCGCATGCACCATGCCGGGATAGGCGCCGCCCATCACCGGCAGCACCCGCCGGGTGAAGGCGCGGGTCTGGTCGTTGGTGTCCCAGTAGAAGCTGTTGGTGAACAGCAAATGCTGCATGACCGGCAGCCCGGCCGCCTTGATGTCGCTGAGGAACATCACCAGCGCCGCCACCTTCATCCGGCGGGTGATGCCGAATTCCTGCGCCTGCTTGATGCAGTTCGGCAGGTCGTTGCCGCCGAGCGCCAGGCCGATCACCTCCGCCCCGCTGGCGCGCGCCGTCTGCAGGGTCGCCGAGAAGTCGGACGTGCCCAGCGGCACCCGCGCGCCGCCCATGACGCTGCCGCCGGCCTCCTGCACGAAGGCGGTGGTCTCGGCCTGCAGCGAATGGCCGAAGGCGTTGTCGGTGGAGATGAAGTACCACTTCTTGCCGCCGCCCTTCACCGTCTCCGCCGCCACGGCCTTGGACAGCATGTAGCCGTCATAGGTCCAGTTGATGGTGTTGGGCGTGCAGAGCGCGTTGGTGAATTCCGTCGCGGTGACGGCGACGCCGAGGCAGACCTTGTCCTTGTCCCGCGACGTGGTCGAGGCGGCCAGGCCCACCGCCGAGTTCGGCCCGGCGATCAGCATGTCGACGCCCTGCTGGTCGAACCAGGACCGCGCCAGGGTGGCGCCGACATCGGCCTTGTTCTGGTGGTCGCCGAACAGCACCTCGACATTCAGCCCGGCATTCGTGGCCATGAACTCGCTGGCCGCCTGGCGGGCGCAGGCGACGCCGCCCGGCCCCAGCAGATCGGTGTAGATGCCGGAGAAATCGGCGAGCACGCCGATGCGGATCCGCGGCGCCTGCGCCCGCCAGGCGGCCAGCGAGTTCATGGCCACGAATGC
>NZ_CACSJM010000174.1 GCF_902706185.1 Roseomonas sp. 18066
CCCCAGCAGGCCGGTCAGCGCCAGCCCCGCCAGCAGCATACCCGCCGGCCCCGCGCGGCGCTGCAGCCGCAGCATCAGCGCCAGCACCGCCACCGCCCCCAGCGTCGCCAGCCCCAGCATCGCGCCGCGCCCGGGCGGCAGGCCGAGCAGCCCGGCCAGCAGCAGCGCCAGCCCGGCCCCGGCGGAAAGGCCCAGCAGCTCCGGGCTCGCCATGGGATTGCCGGTCAGCCGCTGGATGAGCAGGCCGGCGACCGCCAGCATGGCCCCGGCGGCCAGCGCCGCCAGCACCCGCGGCCCGCGCCATTCCAGCATTTCTGTCCATGCCAAGGACCAGCCGCCATCGGCGGTCGGGCCGAGCGTCAAGGCCAGGGCCAGCACCGCGAGCAGCGCCAGGGCCAGGCCGAGCAGCAGCGGCCCGGCCGGGCGCGCGACGCGGATCGGCGCGGCGGGCGCCCGGCCGCTGCCCCCCTTGGCCCGGCGCAGCAGCCAGAGCAGCAGCGGCGCGGTCAGCAGCGCGGTCAGGCTGCCCGCCGGCAGGCCAGGGCCGGCCAGCGCCAGCAGCGCCTGGTCGGTCAGCGCCAGCAGCCCGGCGCCGAGCAGGGCAGACCCCGCCATCAGCGCCGGGAAGCGCCGCAGCCCCCCCGCGCGGGCCAGGGCCGGCGCCGCCAGGCCGATGCCGGCGATGCCGCCCAGCGTCGCCGCCACCGTCGCCGCCAGGCCGGTGGCGATGGCCAGCCCCGCCAGCCGCACCAGCGGCAGCGGCAGGCCGAGGCTGCGGGCGCCGGCCTCCTCCAGCGCCAGCAGGCGGAGCGGCCGGCGCAGCAGGAAGGCCATGGCCGCCAGCGCCGCGATCCAGGGCGCGATGGAAAGAACCGGCAGGAAGCTGATCTGGTGCAGGCCGCCGGCCTGGCTGAGGGCGAGGTCGGACAGCGTCTCGTAATGCAGCAGCAGCAGCGCCTTGTTGATCGCCTCCAGCGCCAGGCCGAGGGCGAGGCCGGCCAGGATGACGGGCAGCGGCGCGAAGCCGCGGCGGGCGGCCAGCAGCAGCACCAGCCCGACGGCGGCCGCTGCCCCGGCCAGGGCGATCGCCCCCTGCCCCCAGGCCAGCAGCCCAGGCGCGCCCAGCGTCGCCAGGCCCAGGGCCAGCCGGGCGCCGGCGAAGATGCCCAGCGTGCCGGGCTCGGCCAGCGGGTTGCGCAGCACCTGCTGGAACAGCAGCCCGGCCAGGCCGAGCGCGGCGCCGGCCAGCAGCGCTGTGCAGAGCCGCGGCAAGGCCGCATGCAAGAACAGGATCTTTTGCACTTCATCGCCTTGCAGCAGGGGCAATGAAGAGCGGGCGAAAAGCGCGCCGGCCGCCGCGAGGCTGACGAACGCCAGAACAAAAAAACGGCTAGCCATGGCGGGCGAGCTCCGGCAGGCGGTCGGCGATCTGCCGCGCCAGCCGCCCGGCCGAGGCCAGGCCGCCATTCGGATAGATCACCGGCATGGCCGCGATCCGCCCGGCCCGCAGCGCCGGCAGGGCCTGCCAGAAGCGGCTGGCCTCGAGGCGCGACAGGGCGCGGGCGGTCTCGGCGCCGCGGTCGAAATGGATCAGCCGGGCCTCGGGCATCGTGGCCAGCGCCTCGATGCCGGCGGAGGCGACGCCGGCGGCGTTCTGCCGCCCCTGCCAGGCATTGCGCAGGCCAAGCCGCGCCAGCACGCCGCCCGGCATGCCGCGGCTGCCGAAGACCGCCATGCCGCGGGCATCCTCCATCAGGCGGAACAGCAGGACGGGGCGGTCGTCGAGGCCCTGCACCGCGCGCGCGGCCGCGGCGAGGCCGGCGGTGGCCGCGGCGATGGCGGGCTCCGGATCGGCGCCGGCCAGGGCCGCCAGGGCGCGCAGCAGCCGCGCCCCCTGCCCCAGCGCGTCGCCATCGGCGGCGAAGACCGGCAGCAAGGACAAGGGGGCGATCTCGGACAGGCGGCGCAGCCCGGCCGCCTGCCAGTCGGCGGCCAGGATGCGGTCGGGGCGCAGCGCCTGCAGCAGCTCCAGGTTCGGCTCCTGCTGCGGGCCGAGCTCGATGACGCCTTCGGGCAGCGCCGGATCGCCGACCAGCCTGCGGTACAAAGGCAGGTTGGCGACGGCGAGCGGCGTCACGCGCAGCGTCAGCAGCGCCTCGGTCAGCGCCAGGTCGAGCGAGACCAGCCGGGGCGTCGCCGCCCCGGCCCGTCGCGAAGCCAGGACGCCGAGCGCCCCCAGCAGCCCGCGGCGCGCGATCACCAGCGGTAGCTGAGGCTGGCCAGGAAGGTCCTCGGCGCGCCGTAGCGGCAACCGTTCGAGGCGCCGGCGCAAACAAAATAGTTCTCGCCGAAGATGTTGTGGGCGTTGACCGTCAGCGCCGTGCCCGGCAGCTGCGGCAGCAGCCGGTCGAGCTCGTAGCGCGCCATGGCGTCGACCAGGACATAGTCGGGCACGTCGCGATCGAAGCCCGGGATATTGGCGCTGCCGATGTAGCGGACGCCGCTGCCGATCTTCAGCCCCGGGATGCCGAGGCCGGCGGTGCTGTAATCGACCCAGAGGCCGGCGGTGTTGTAGGGCGTCAGCGCCAGGCGCTGGCCCAGCTGCGCCGCCTGGTTGCTCTTCACCGCCCGCGCATCGGTATAGGCGTAGGAGGCGACGAAGCCGAAGGGACCCCAGTTGCCCTTGGCCTCCAGCTCGACGCCGCGGGCGCGGACCTCGCCGGTCTGCACCTGGAAGCTGGTGTTCTGCAGGTCGGTGGTCAGCACGTCCTGCTGGGTCAGCTCATAGACCGCGGCCGAGAAGGTCATCGACGTGCCCGGCGGCTGGTAGCGCAGCCCGGCCTCGTATTGCGTGCCGCGGGTCGGGCTGAAGGCCTCGCCCAGGCGGTCGGTGCCGATATTCGGCGCGAAGGACTGGCTGAAGCTCAGGTAAGGCGCCAACCCGTTCTCGAAGAGATAGACGGCGCCGGCGCGGCCGGTGAAGGCGTCGTCGGACTGGCTGGCCTGGGCGCCGCTGCGGAAGCTGCTGGTCTTGCGCTCGGTCCAGTCATGCCGGCCGCCCAAGGTCAGCACCAGCTGGCCCAGCCGGATCTGGTCCTGCAGATAGACGCCGACCTGGTCGCCGTTGGTGCGGCTGCCGGTGTCGACCGCGCGGTTGACGATCGGCAACCGGCCATAGGCGGGGTTGAACAGGTTGATCGGGTACGCCGTGCCGGTCAGGTAGCGGTGCGAGTTGTAGCGCGCGTTGAAATAGTCGATGCCGGCCAGCAGGGTGTGCTCGGCAGCCCCCGTCGAGAAGCGCATTTCAAGAGAATTGTCGGCGGTGAAGCCGGTCGAGGCCTCCTCGCGCTGGCTGAGGCCGCGATTGACCGTGCCGTTCGCCGTCGCCGACAGGAAGGTCAGATAGTCCCAGTTGCCGCTGGAGGTGAAGTAGCGCGCGCCGCTGCGCCATTTCACCCGGTCGTTGAAGGCATGCTCGAGCAGATAGCCGGCGGTGTAGGCGGTGGTGTCGAAGCGGTCGAAGCCGGGCTCGCCGGCGAAGAAGTCGCGCGGCACGGTGCCGCTGCGCAGCGCCGCATAGGGCATCGGCGCGGCGAACTGCGTCTCGCTGCGCTGGTAGCTGGCCAGCAGGGTCAGGCTCGTCGACGAATCCGGCCGCCAGGTCAGGGCCGGCGCGATGTAGCGGCGGTTGTCCTGGACATGGTTCACCCAGTTGTCGGCCTCGCGCCACAGCCCGGTCAGGCGGAAGCTGAGCGTGCCATCCTCGGTCAGCTTGCCGGCATAGTCGCCGGAGATGAAGCGGCGGTCGTCGCTGCCATAGCCGATGTTGATCTCGCGCAGCGTCTCCTCGGTCGGGCGCTTGCTGACCGCGTTGATCAGCCCGCCCGGGCTGAGCTGGCCATAGAGGACCGAGGCAGCGCCGCGCACCACCTCGATCCGCTCCATGCCATAGGGTTCCTGCGCCAGGCCGTAGACATTGGGCTGCAGCCGCAGCCCGTCGCGCAGCATGCCGCTATAGGCGTCGGCGATGTTGAAGCCGCGCATGGTGAAGTCGTCGGCCATGCGGCTGAAGGTCGGCGCCTGGGCGTTCAGCCCGGGCACATAGGCCAGGGCGTCGGTGACGCTGATCGCGTCCTGCGCCCGCATCTGGTCGGCGGTGACGACGGAGACCGATTGCGGCGTCTCGAGCAGCGGCGTGTCGGTCTTGCTGGCGGAGGCCGCCAGCGTGGCGTTGTAGCCGGCGACCGGGCTCCAGGGCCGCTGGCGGCCGGCCATGACGGCGACCTCCGGCAGGGTCAGCGCGCCGGAGACGGCGGGCGGGCGGGTCAGCAGCACGGTGCCCTCGGCGCCGAAGCGCCAGCTGACGCCGGTGCCCGACAGCAGTCGGCGCAGCGCCTCCTCCGGCGCCAGGGTGCCGGCGACGGGCTGCGACTGCAGGTCAGCGACCGCGCCGGCCTCGGCGGTGACCTGCAGCCCGGCCTGGCGGCCGAAGGCGGCCAGCGCGCTGCCCAGCGGCTGGGCCGGGATGTCGAAGCGCCGCGGCGCCGCGGCGGCCGCCTGGGACGGGGCTTGCGCCTGAGCAATGGCCAGGGGCGCCGCGGCGGCGGCCAGGGTGATGGCCAGCAGCCGCGCGGCGCGGTCAGAAGTCTTGCGCGTCATGATGCAGTCGGGTTCCTCTCGCCTCGCATCGCAAATGCGAGGCATTTGCGTTCTGGCGGAGGACGGCGAGGCGCCGGGTTTTTTTCACCGATCCGCGAGGCTGCGTCGATTTTATTGGTTAACTTTTCGTCATCCAATACAGGAAGGGCGTCAGCTGCCGCACCCGGCCGCCCAGCGGCTGCAGCAGGGCACGCAGCGCGCGGCCGGCATCGCGCAGGTCATAGAGGCCGGTGACGCGGCGCCCGGCCAGCTCCGGGTCGCGCAGCAGGAACAGGGCGTGGTGGTAGCGGCCGAGCAGCGCCACCACCTCGGCCACCGTCGCGTCCTGCACGAAGACCGGGCCGTCGCGCCAGGCCGCCACCACGGCGGGCGCCAGCCGGTCGCGGCGCGGCGCCGCCCCGGCGCGGGAGAGGCTGATGCGCTCGCCGGCGCCGAGCTCGGCGGTCAGCGGCGGCGCCTGGGCAGGGTCGGTCAGCCGCACCTGGCCGTGCTGCACGGCGAGCTCCAGCCGGTCGTCCAGCAGGTTGACGTCGAAGGCGGTGCCGAGGACGCGCAGCTCGGCGCCGGCGGCCTCGACCAGGAAGGGCCGGGCCGGGTCGCGGGCGACCTCGAAGAAGGCCTCGCCCTGCAGCAGGGTGACGCGGCGCTCGGTTAGAGTGAAATGCGTGGCGATGGCGCTGCGCGGCGCCAGGTGGACGGCGCTGCCATCGGCCAGCAGCACGCGGCGCAGCTCGCCGGTGCCGGTGGCATGCTCGGCGGCCAGGCGGCGCAGCGGTTCGCGCAGCAGCGGCTCCGGCGCCAGCACCAGGGCCAGCGAGGCGGCGAGGCCCAGCACCGCGGCGGCGCGCAGGGCGCGGCGGCGGGTGGGCAGCACCCGCCCCGTGGCGCGACGCGGGTGGACGGTGGCGGCTTCCCAGCGGCCGGCATGGGCGGGCGGCACCTCGCCGAGCAGGCGCCAGGCGCGCTCGGCGCGGGCCAGGGCGGCGGCGTGGCGCGGGTCGGCGGCGCGCCAGGCCTCGAGCTCGGCGCGCAGAGACGCATCCGCCGGCGCGGCCTCGCGCTTCAGCAGCCAGTCCATCGCCGCCTGCAGCAGCGGATCGTCGCGGGTCATGGTCCTGTCCGTCCCCGGGCGCCGGCCGCGCCCGGCTGCATGACGCGCAAGGGCGCCGGATTTTTCACGCGGGCGATCACGAATTGTCCTCGGCCATGTCCCCTGGCGGCAGGTCGGTCGCGATGCGCAGCAGGGCGTCGCGCACCAGGCGATGCGCGGTGGGGACGGAGACCTGCAGCCGGGCCGCGATCTCCTCCAGCGTGTAGCCGCCGAAGCGCTGCATCTCGAGGGCGATGCGGGCCTTCTCGGGCAGGGCCTCGAGCACCCCGGCGACGCGGGCGACGGCCTCGGCATGCAGCAGCGCCTGTTCCGGGGTGCGCGGCGTCTCGGGCTGCATCCAATAGGCGGGCTCGGCCTCGGGGCGGCGGTCGGCGCGGCGCAGGCGGCCCTGGTCCCAGGCCAGGTTGCGCAGGATGCGGTAGAGATAGGCGATGGGGCGGGCCAGGGCCGGCGCCCCGGCGCGCTCGGGGACGAAGCGCAGATAGGCGTCCTGGACGGCGTCCTCGGCCCGGGCGCGGTCGCCGAGCAGCGCGGTCGCATAGTCGAGCAGCGCTGCGCGATGCGCCAGGTAGAGCTCGAGTTTCGGGTCCTGCGCCACGCGGCAGCGCCTAGCACAGGGCCGGGCGCCGCACCAAGGGGCCGGGCTTTTCCGCCCGGCCCGCGGTGGCAGGCGTCAGAGGCCTTCGCAGCCGTTGCGGCGCAGCGCGGCGTCGACCCAGGCCGTGTCGTTGCTGCCGTCGGCGATGGCGGCGACGGTCTTCTGCTCGGCGGCGTTCTTGGCCAGCGTCGCGGCCTCGAGGGCGGCGACGTCGTCGAAGGGCACGCAGAGCAGGCCGTCCTCGTCGCCGACGATCAGGTCGCCGGGCTCGATCACCATGCCGTCGAGGGCGATGGTGACGTTGATCTCGCCCGGGCCGTCCTTGTAGGGGCCGCGATGGGTGACGCCGGCGGCATAGACCGGGAAGTCCTGGGCGCGGATGGCGCCGCTGTCGCGGATGGCGCCGTTGATGACGATGCCGCCGAGGTTCTTCTTGACCATCTGGGCCAGCATCAGCTCGCCGATCAGGGCGTTGGTCAGGTCGCCGCCGGCATCGACGACGATGACGTCGCCGGGCTGAGCCAGGCCGATGGCCTTGTGGATCATCAGGTTGTCGCCGGGGCGGGTCTTCACCGTCAGCGCCGGGCCGGAGAGGACGCCGCCGGCATGCATCGGGCGCAGGCGCGGGCCGCCGGCGGTCAGGCGGGACATGCAGTCGCTGATATTGGCCACCGGCAGCGTGCGGAAGCGCTCGGCCGTCGCGGCGTCGACCTGGCGCGCGCGGGGCAGGATGCGGAAACCGATGGGCATGGCTGTGTCTCTCCGTTCGAAGCGGCGGGCAGTCTCGCGCCAAAGCGCCGGGCTGGACAGGGGGGCGGGGTGGATAAAACGCAACGCCATTTCGGGCGTGCTTGCGGGAAGGCCAGGGGGCCAGTAACTCTCGCGACCATGAAACGAAGCGCAGACCAGGCGCCGGCGCTGGAGGGGGTGGCCTCGGCCGAGCGCACGCTCACCCTGCTGAGCGCCTTCCGCAAGGGCGACGGGGCGGTGAGCCTGGCGGAGCTATCGGCCCGCACCGGGCTGGTGAAGAGCACCATCATGCGGCTGGCGGTGTCGCTGGAGGCGCATGGCTATCTGGGCCGGCTGCCCGATGGCAGCTATCGCCTCGAGGCCGAGCTGCTGCGGCTGGGCGCGATCTACCAGCAGTCGTTCCGGCTGGAGGCGCATGTGGCGCCGGTGCTGGAGCGGCTGGTGGCGGCGACCGGCGAAAGCGCTGCCTTCTACATCCGGCGGGGGGAGCAGCGGCTGTGCCTGTTCCGGGCGGATTCGCCGCAGCGGCTGCGGCTGCATGTGCGGGCGGGGGATCTGCTGCCGATGGATTCATCGGCGATCGCGCGGGTGCTGCGGCTTTTTACTTCTATTGAATTGGTGGGCGAGGCGGAGGCGACGCGGTTTCCGCTGTTCACCTCGGGGGCGCATGATCCGCATGCCGCGGGGATGGCGGCGCCGGTCTTCGGGTCGGACGATGTGTTCGTGGGCGCCTTGACGTTGAGCGGGCCTGTCACGCGGTTCACGCGCGAGGCTGCTTTGGTTGCCGGCCCGGTGCTGCTGGAGGCGGCGCGTGGTTTGTCGCGTGGTTTGGGGAGTCGTCTTGCTTTCTGACGTGGGGGTCCGGGGGCATTCAATGCCCCCGGATTCTTACTTGCTTTTCTGTTCGATGGCTTTGAGCGCGGTCTCCAGATCTTCGGGGACCTTGCCTTCGAAGTGTGTCTTGAGGTCCAGGCTTTCCACCCAGCGGAGGCGGGCTTCGGTGCCGCGGGTGACCAGCGGCTCGACCCCCGCATCGGCCAGGGCTTCGGCGGCCATGGCCACTTCTTCCGCGCGGCGTTTCGCGTGGATGACGCCGGTGGTGATCATGCCGGCCGCGAGCTCGTCCAGCGGCTTCTGCAGGGTCTTGGCGGCGGACGCCATGACGGTGTCGGCCAAGCCGTAGTAGCGGGCGCCGAGCAGCATTTCGTCGAGCAGCGCCTCGATGCCCTTGATCAGCACGGAGCGCATGATCTTGATGCCGGAGGCGGTGCCGAGCGGGCCTTCGACGGGATCGATGCGCATGCCCCAGGGGGTCAGGGCCTCGGCCACGGCGCGGGCGGCCGGGCCGCTGGAGAGGATGGGCAAAGCGAGCCCGTCCTTGGGCGTGCCCATGATGGAGGCATCGGCGAGCAGCGCGCCGGTGCCGGCCAGGATCTTTTCCACCGCCTGCTTCACCTTCGGCGTGGCGGAGGCGACGTCGGCGTAGATTTTTCCTTTCGTCAGATGCGGCGCGAAGGCGGTCGCGCTGGCGATGGAGGAGGAGCCGGGGGTGACGCCCAGGATGATGTCGACCCGGGCGACGAGGGCCGCCGGGCTGTCGACCAGCGTCACGCCGGCGGCGGCGGCGCGCTGCTGGATCAGCGCCGCATAGGGGCCGTCGAAGGCGCCGTTGTCGTAGCTCAGCACCTCGACCAGCCCATTGGCGCGCAGGCCTTCGCCGAGGGTGCTGCCGATCTCGCCATAGCCCACCAGGCCGACGCGGATCTGGTTGCGCATGTTGCCTTGATCCTTGTCAGACACGCCGGACGTTCCAGAACTTGACGAAGCCGTCGAGCACGCCGTCGATGTTGCGGCGCCAGGCCATGGGCTGGAAGATCTGGCCGGTGGGCAGGAAGGTGGCGTCGCGCCAGGCCTGCAGCTGGATGTCGACGGCCAGCTTCTGCTGGGCGGCCAGGTCGCGCTCCTCCAGCCAGGCGTCGCGCAGGCGCTCGGCCTCGGGGCTCTCGGGCCAGCCGTACCAGCCCTGCAGCCCGTTGGCGCGGGCCACGCTGGTCACCGCCGGGTCGAGGATGTTCAGGCCGGAGACCATGGAGGGGAAGATGCTCCAGCCGCCCTTCTCCACCGTCTCGCGCGAGTTGCGGCGCTGGAACAGGGTGCCGCTGTCGACGGCCTGGACCTCGACATTCAAGCCGAGGCGCTTGAACAGGTCGATGCCGAGCTGGCCGAGCGGCGCGCTGACCGGGTGGTCCATCGGCAGCATGAAGGCCACCTTCTGGCCCTTGTAGCCGGATTCCGCGATTTCCTTCCTGGCGCGGGCCAGGTCGGTCGGGCCGAAGAGCTCGTCGAGGCCGGCATCGTTGGCCATCGGCGTGCCGGGGCAGAACATGCCCAGCTTGACGTGCCAGGTTTCCGGATCGCTGCTGTAGGACTGCATGAATTCCGACTGGTCGACGGCGCGCAGCACGGCGCGGCGCAGCGCGACATTGTCGAAAGGCGGCTGGATGCAGTTGAAGCGCAGGATCGGCGTCAGGCCCTGGCGGTCCTTCACCTCGACGCGGACATTGCGGTCGCGCTTCAGCATCGGCGCCAGGTCGGGGGACGGGGTTTCCCACCAATCGACCTCGCCCGCCCGCAGCGCGGCGGAGGCCGAGGAAGGATCGGGCATGGTGATCCATTCGACGCGGTCGAAATGCGCGACCTTCGGCCCGGCGGTGCCGCCGATCGCGCCGTCGCCGCGCGGCTGGTAGCCGTCGAACCGGGCATAGGCGGCGCGGGCGCCGGCCAGGTGGTCGCGCTCGAGGAAGCGGAAGGGGCCGCTGCCGACGATCTCGGTGACCTGGCGGGCCGCATCGGTCTTCGCCAGCCGCTCCGGCATGATGGCGCACATGCTGGGCGAGGCCTTGGCCAGCGCCGCGGGCAGCAGCGGGAAGGCCTTCTTCAGGCGGAACTGGATGGTGGCGTCGTCGGGCGCGGAAAGCTCCGCCGTTGCCACCATCAGCGCCTGGCCGAAGGAATCGCGGGATGCCCAGCGCTGGATGCTGGCCACGCAATCCCGCGCGGTGACCTTGCTGCCGTCATGGAACGTCAGCCCGGGGCGCAGCGTCAGGCGCCAGAGCTTGCCGTCATCCTCCACCACATGCCCGTCGACCATCTGCGGCTGCGGCTGGAACTGCGCGTCCAGGCCGTAGAGGGTGTCATAGACCAGGAAGGCATGGTTGCGCGTCGGCGTGGCCGTGGTGGCCACCGGATCGAGCAGCGAGAGATCGACGAAGGGGACGAAGCGCAGCACGCGCTCGGTCTGGGCCCGCACCAGGGAGGGGCGGGCCAGGGGCAGCAAAAGCCCCGCCGGCACCGCCGCCAGCAATTGCCGACGCCGCATTTCTTTCAGTTTCCTTCCCAACATCTCCCCGTCCGGCGCCGGGGCGCGGTCGGGGCGTTCCGTATTTCGGAATTCCGTTTCGATTTTAGCGGGGGAAGCGGCCGGAATGTCAAGCGCGGCCGGGGCGGCACGCGCCTTGCTTGCCTGGCGATCCGCTACCCGGGAGCGAGCGCAGCAGGCGGCCGACATCGGACCGGGGATTCTGCATGCGACAGACCATCATGGCCTTGGCCGCCACCCTGCTGCTGGGCGGCGCCCTGGCGTCACCTGCCCTCGCCCAGACCGCCTCGGCCGGGCCGACGCTGGCCTCCGTGCGCAGCAAGGGCCTGCTGGATTGCAGCGGCAATGTCGGCTCGGCCGGCTTCGGCACGCCGGACAGCCGCGGCGAGCAGCGCGGGCTGGACCCCGATATCTGCCGCGCCATCGCCGCCGCCGTGCTCGGCGACCCGGCCAAGGTGCGCTGGACCGTGGTGACCAGCCAGGCGCGGGTGCCGGCGCTGCAATCGGGGCAGCTCGACATCGTCGCCCGCACCTTCACCTGGACCCATGCGCGGGAGGTCGCGGCCGGGCTGCAATTCGGCCCCACCACCTTCTATGACGGCCAGGGCTTCATCGTCCGCAAGGCGAGCGGCGTGGCCCATGCGGCGCAGCTGAACGGCGCCACGGTCTGCGTCGGCGCCGGCTCGACCAACGAGCTGAACCTGGCCGACTGGGCGCGCACCAACAAGCTGCAGGTGCATCCGGTGGTGTTCGAGAATATCGAGGACACCCGCAAGGCCTATGTCACCGGCCGCTGCGACGCCTACACGCTGGACGCCAGCCAGCTGGCCGGCTTCCTCAGCACCCTGCCGCGCGGCGAGCACATGATCCTGCCCGAGATCATCAGCAAGGAGCCCCTGACGCCGGCCGTCCGCAAGGGCGACCCGCAATGGTACGACATCATGCGCTGGACCATCTACGCGCTGTTCATCGCCGAAGAGCTGGGCGTCACCCAGGCCAATCTGGACGAGATGCTGAAAAGCGCCAATCCGGAGGTGCAGCGGCTGCTGGGCGTCACCGGCGACTTCGGCCCGACCCTCGGCCTCGACCGCCGCTGGGCCTACAACGCCATCAGGGCGGTGGGCAATTACGGCGAGATCTTCGAGCGGCATCTCGGCCCCAACACCCCGCTCGGCCTGCCGCGCGGGCTGAACAACCTCTGGACCCAGGGCGGGCTGATCTACGCGCCGCCGATGCGGTAGGGGCTTGGCGGGGCGGCATTGCCGGCTCTACCAGTCCTGCTGACCGTGGAGCCTTGCATGACCGACCCCGCCCTC
>NZ_CACSJM010000175.1 GCF_902706185.1 Roseomonas sp. 18066
CGGCGCCGACCGCGTGCTGACGCTGGACCTGCATGCCGGGCAGATCCAGGGCTTCTTCGACATTCCCGTCGACAACCTCTTCGCCGCCCCGCTCTTCGCCCGCGACATCCTGGAGCGCTACAAGGGCAGGGGCAGGGGGCGGGCGCAGCTTCCAGGCGCCGCGCAGCAGCAGCACGCTGCCGGTCGGCGCCTGGCGGATCGCCGCCGGCGGGTCGTGGCCGGGGGCCAGCCATTGCGTCGCCGGGCCGCGATAGGTGCAGAGCAGGGTCAGGCCCGGCCCGCTGTCCCGGAAGCCGGGGGCGGGCTCGGCGGCGGGCGCCTGCAGCCGGGCGCGCAGCCGCGGGGCATTGCCCAGCCCCGCCAGCAGCAGCGCCAGCCCGCCGAGCTCGCCGAGCCAGGCCTCGGTCAGCGGCCATCCCTGAGTCGCGCCCTGGGCCAGCAGCGACTCGAGCAGGGCCATCGGCGTGCCCTCGGCCTCCAGCGACGCGCCGGGCCTCCGGATTTCTCGCATGCCGCGACGAAGCCCGGCGGGCAGCGGCCGGGCCCACAGCAGCAGCCCGACCTCGGGGCGCAGGAATTCGCCCAGCACCGCCGGATCGCGGCCGGCGACCACGCTGCGGCGGGGCGCGGGGCCCCAGGATGCTTCGCTGAACAGGGTCATGCAGACGTTATGATATAACATAACAATTGACGCAAGCGGCTATGGCGCCGGCGCCACGGCGCCCGGGAAACGCCCGGAACAGCCGCGGCGCAGCCCGGAATCGCACGCGCGGCATGCCGCGGCGCCGGCTCAGTGATGGACATCGGATCGTCACGTTGCTACCACCCGCCCGTCCCTCGCCGGGCCACTCTGCGCCCCCCCGACCTGCGGCAGGGCCCTGCTGCCCGGAGATGCCTCGCCCCATGAAGATCGTCGCCTGCAACAGCAACCGCCCGCTCGCCGAGGCGGTCGCCGCCGCGCTGAACCTGCCGCTCACCCAGGCCTCCATCCGGCGCTTCGCCGACATGGAAGTCTTCGTGGAAATCCATGAGAACATCCGCGGTGAGGATGTCTTCGTGGTGCAGAGCACCAGCTACCCGGCGAACGACAACCTGATGGAGCTGCTGATCACGCTGGATGCGCTGAAGCGCAGCTCGGCGCGGCGCGTCACCGCGGTCATCCCCTATTTCGGCTATGCCCGGCAGGACCGTAAGTCCGGCCCGCGCACGCCGATCAGCGCCAAGCTGGTGGCCAACCTGATCACCGAGGCCGGCGCCGACCGCGTGCTGACGCTGGACCTGCATGCCGGGCAGATCCAGGGCTTCTTCGACATTCCCGTCGACAACCTCTTCGCCGCCCCGCTCTTCGCCCGCGACATCCTGGAGCGCTACAAGGGCCGCGACCTGATGGTCGTCTCCCCCGATGTCGGCGGCGTCGTCCGCGCCCGGGCCATCGCCGCGCGCCTGCACACGGACCTGGCCATCATCGACAAGCGCCGCCCGCGCGCCGGCGTCTCCGAGGTGATGAACGTCATCGGCGACGTGGAAGGCCGCGATTGCATCCTGGTCGACGACATCGTCGATTCGGGCGGCACCCTGTGCAACGCGGCGGAAGCCCTGCTGAAGAACGGCGCCAAGTCGGTCTCGGTCTACGTCACCCATGGCGTCTTCTCGGGTGGCGCGGTGGCCCGCATCGGCGCCGCCAATATCGAGGCCATGGTGGTCACCGACAGCATCCAGGCGACCGAGGCCGTCCGCGTCTCCTCCAACATCCGGCAGCTGACCATCGCGCCGCTGCTGGCCGAGGCGATGCGCCGGATTTCCGAGGAAAGCTCGGTCTCCACCCTGTTCAACTGATCCCGGGGGGCGGCGCGATGGGCCTGATCCTGCGCGCCGCCACCGGGGCCGACCGCGACGCCCTGGTCGAGCAGTTCCAGGGCCTCAACGTGCATGAGGACGGGATCACCGGCGACCGGCGGCGCGACCGGGACGCGGCGATCGCCTCGCTCGAGGCGGCCGATGCCAAGGTCGCCCGCAGCCAGGGCCATGCCCTGGTCGCCGAGCAGGATGGCGCCGTCATCGGCCATTGCTACCTGACCTTCGAGCGCCACCCGCCCTATGTCACCGAGCGCGACTACGCCTATGTCGCCGAGCTCTATGTGCGGCCGGAGGCGCGCAGCCAGGGGCTGGGCCGCGCCCTGCTGGCCGAGGCCGAGCGCCTGGCCCGCGCCCGCGGGATGAAGCGGATGCTGATCGGCGTGGTGATCGGCAATGACCGTGCCCAGGCCGCCTATCAGCGCTTCGGTTTTTCCCCGTATACGACCGAGCTGATCAAGCCGCTCGACTGAGGCTGTTCCGCAAGCTGGCGGGCAGTTGCCGCGCCGACTTCACCCGGGCCAGGGGCAGTTCGTCGGTCGCCGCCGGCGTGTCGCCATGGAGTGCCACGTATTCCGGGAAATTGTCGAAGCGGGCGCGGGTGACGTTGTCGACGAAGCTCTCGGCCGCGGCGCCCTCGGCCAGCACCAGCGCGTGCTTCGGCAGTTCCAGGTGGTGATAGGTGAAGCGCGGCGCCGGCTGCGTCACCCGGGCGATGCCGGGCTGGCCGACCAGCGCGCCCGCCTGGACCAGCAGCCCCTCGACCAGCAGCGCATGGTCCGGCGAGACGAAGAGGTCGCGCCGCGGCAACCCCTGGCCCAGGGCCCCGGCGCCGATCCGCACCGGCCAGGCGCGGGCGCGATCGGCGAAGGCCGCGACCACCGTCTGCCGCCCGATCCAGCGGATCGGCAGCGCCTCGCCGGTGGCGGTCAGCACCCGGTCGCCGATGGAGAGCGTCTCGATGGCGCGCTCGCCCTCCGGCGTCGCGATCCGCGTGCCGGCCAGGAAGCAGGTGGCGAAGCTGTCGGACCGGTTCGGGGTGATGCTGCTGCCCTGCGCATAGGCGGTGTTCGACAGCAGGACGAAGCTGATGCCGTCCGCCCCGGCCGACACCAGGACCCCGTCGCCGAAGGAGCCGGCATAGATCGCCGGCTGCGGCGATTCCGGTGCGCTGGCAAAGATGATGTCGATATTCTCGTCGACGGCGAAATTGTCGCTGGCGCCATCATTGTCGGTCGTGGTGGCCGCCTGCGCGAGCACATTGGTGATCGTGTAGCTGGTGCCATCGAAGGTCACGGTCGCGTAGTAGGCGGTCGCGTAGGTGGCCATGCGTCGTCCTTCCTGCGGAAAGCTCCGCACCGGTTCCATCAGCACGGTAGTATGTTAATCATAGCTTGAACATGGCGATTCCTCCGCCGCGCTCCCGGGTCGACTCGCGCCGCCGCCGGCGGTAACCATCCGCCCATCCCGCTGAGGTCAGGAGCCGCGCTGTTGCCCGACACCCCGGAACCGGTGCGCTACGTCGCCAAGAACATGCGCCTCGACCTGCGCCTGATCGCCGAGATGATCACCCCCGAGGCCCGCATCCTCGACATCGGCTGCGGCGACGGCGCGCTCCTCGAGCACCTGACCCGGGAAAAGCGCGCCGACGCCCGCGGCATCGAGATCGACATGGCCCAGGCCACCGCGGCGGTGGCGCAAGGTCTGGCCGTGATCCATGGCGACGCCGACAACGACCTGGCCTTCTACCCCGACGACGCCTTCGACTTCGTGGTCCTCTCCCGCACCATCCACGCGGTCGAGAAGCCGCGCGAGGTGCTGCGCCAGATGCTGCGCATCGGCCGCCACGCCGTCATCTCCTTCCCGAATTTCGGCCATTGGGAAGTGCGGCTGCGGCTGATGCTGACCGGGCGCATGCCGATGACCGAGACCTGGGGGCGGCCCTGGTACGAGACGCCCAATATCCACCCCTGCACCATCCTGGACTTCGTCGACCTCTGCGAGCGCGACGGCTACGCCATCGAGCAATGGCTCGCGATCGACGAGAAGGGGGCCAAGGCGCCTTGGAAGGAATCGGTGAAGCTCGCCAACTTCTTCGGCGAGCAGGCGCTCTTCCTTCTGAAGAAGAAAGATCAGGGGCGCCGCCCCTGAAACCCCGCCGGGGGCATTGAATGCCCCCGGACCCCCACGTCAGCTCATCGCGCCGCGGGCCGCAATCGGCCACAGGCACTCGACCCGGCCGCCACGCACGCCGACGAACCAGTCGTAGCGATCGATCGTCGGGTCGCAATGGCCGGGCACCAGCCGCAGCTTCTCGCCCAACACAGGCGCGACGCCGTCCTCGACCTTCAGGTTGCCATGCTCGTCGGACGCCCCGACATAGCGCAGCCCGGGGCGCTGCCAGGGCCTGGCGAAGCCGCTATCGGTCGGCAGCGCCTTGTGGCCGGCATCCAGCACCGCGAAATCGGCGCGCGGCCGGCTCATCACCTGGGCCAGCACGAACAGCGCATGGCGGAACGGCGGCGCCTCCTCATTGGCGGCGTAATCGGCATCCATGAAGGCATAGGAGCCGGCCTGGATCTCGTTATAGACGCCGCTGGCGGCCTCGTGGCGGAAGGTGCCGGTGCCGGCGCCGCCGATGATGGCGCAGTCCAGCCCCTGCTGGCGCAGCTGCTCCACCGTGCGGCGGGTCTGCTCGATGGCGTGGCCGATGGCCTCGGCCCGGCCGCCAGGGGTGCGGATATGCTGCGCGCTGCCGTGATAGGCCTGCAGCCCGCCGAAGATCAGATGCGGGCTGCGGGCGATGCGCTGGGCCAGCGCCACCGCCTCCGGCCCGGGTGGCACGCCGCAGCGGCCGGCGCCGACATCGATCTCCACCAGCACCGTCATGCGCAGGCCCGCGGCCTCGGCGGCCTGCTCGATCAGCGCCACGGCGTCGTGGTTGTCGGCGCAGAGCGCCATCTTGCTGAGCCGGGACAGCGCCGCCAGGCGGGCCAGCTTCTTCAGCGAGACGACCTCGTTGCTGACCAGGATGTCGGGCACGCCGCCCCAGGCCAGCGCCTCGGCCTCGGCGACCTTCTGCACGCATTGGCCCACGGCGCCGCGGCGGATCTGCTGCAGCGCCACGATCGGCGACTTGTGGGTCTTGGCATGGGCGCGCAGCTTGGTCCCCGTTGGCGCCAGGAAGCCGGCCATCGCGTCCAGATTGGCCTCGAAGGCGTCGAGGTCGAGGATCAGGGCCGGGGTGTCGACCTCATCCTCGCGCATGCCGGGTTCGGCGGGGGGACGTTGCAGCATGGGCCAGCCTCGCGAAAAGAAGCGAAGGCTAGACCCGCCGCGGGTGGACGGCCAGGGGCTGGGCGCCCCTGGCCTGCTTGGTCAGTGGCCGGCGTTCTCGCCGGAGAAGTCCGGCGCCTGCAGGCCGGAGGCCTCGACCTGCGTCGCGATGTCGCGCTTCAGCCGCTCCAGCCCTTCCTCGGTCTTGGCCTCGGCGCGGGCCACCAGCACCGCCTGGGTGTTGGAGGCGCGCAGCAGCCACCAGCCATCCTCGGTCAGCACGCGCACGCCGTCGACGTCGTTGACCTTGGCGCCGGACTGGGCCAGCCGCTCCTTCACCTCGGCGATGACGCCGAACTTGCGCTCGTCGGGGCAGTCGAAGCGCAGCTCCGGCGTGTTCAGCACCTGCGGCAGGCCGGCCCGCATCTCGGCCAGCGACTGGTCGGCGCGGGCCAGGATGCCCAGCAGGCGGATCGCGCCGTACAGCGCGTCGTCGAAGCCGTACCACTTGTCGGCGAAGAAGATATGGCCCGACATCTCGCCCGACAGCGGCGCGCGGGTCTCGGCCATCTTCGCCTTGATCAGCGAATGCCCGGTCTTCCACATCAGCGGCGTGCCGCCGGCCTTGGCGACCTCGTCGAACAGCACCTGGCTGGCCTTGACGTCGGCGATGATGGTGCCGCCCGGATGGTTCTTCAGCACGTCGCGGGCGAGGACCACCAGCAGCTGGTCGCCGAACAGCATGTTGCCCTCGCCATCGACCGCGCCGATGCGGTCGGCGTCGCCGTCGAAGGCGATGCCGAGATCGGCGCCCTGCTTCTTCACCTCGGCGATGATCTGCGCCAGGTTTTTCAGCACGGTGGGGTCGGGGTGATGCGCCGGGAAGGTGCCGTCGATCTCGCCATTGATGATGGTGTGGTGGCCCGGCAGCTTGGCCACCATGCGCTGGGTGATCTCGGCGCCCGAGCCATTGCCCGGATCCCAGACCACCTTCAGCGCGCGCTCGCCGCCGTCGTAATCCTTCAGCAGGCGGGCGAGATAGGCGTCGGAGACATCGACCTTGGTCGAGCTGCCGGAGGCCTCGGCCACCACGTCGCCGGCCTCGGCCATGCGGCCGATCTCCTGGATCTGCTCGCCGAAGAAGGGCTTCTTGCCCAGCATCATCTTGAAGCCGTTGTAGTCCGGCGGGTTGTGGCTGCCGGTGACCATGGCGGCGCCGTCGGCGCCGAGCTCATAGGCAGCGAAATACAGCATCGGCGTCGGGCCGCAGCCGACGCGGGCGACCTCGAGGCCGCAGGCGACCAGGCCCGCGACCAGCTGGGCCTCCATCTCGGGCGAGGACAGGCGGCCGTCATAGCCGACCGCGACCTTCTTGCCGCCCTGGCGCACGACGATGCTGCCGAAGCAGCGGCCGATGGCGAAGGCATCCGCCCCGGACAGGGTTTTGCCGACGATGCCGCGGATGTCGTATTCGCGCAGCGAGGTCGGATGGAACGCGTGGTGGAAAGCAGGCATCCAGGTGTTCCTTCAGGAAATCAGGGGCGGCCGATCGAGGAATAGTCGAAGCCGGCCTCGCGCATCGCCTCGGGGTCCCAGACGTTGCGCAGGTCGCAGATGACGCGGCCGGTCATCGCGGAGCTCAGCTTCTGGGGCGCGATGGCGCGGAACTCGTTCCACTCGGTGATGAGGACGAGGGCGTCGGCATCCTTCGCGGCATCCAGCGCATTCGTCGCCCAATGCACGCCGGCCGGCAGCGACTGCTTGCCATGGGCGGGCTGCGGGTCATAGGCGCGGACGCTGGCGCCGGCGGCGATCAGGGCGGGCAGGATGACCAGCGACGGCGCGTCGCGCATGTCGTCGGTCTCCGGCTTGAAGGTCACGCCGAGCACCGCGATGGTCTTGCCGGCGACCGAGCCACCGCAGGCGGCGATGACGCGCTCGGCCATCTGCGCCTTGCGGGCCTCGTTGGCGGCGATGGTCTGCTCGACGATGGTGGCCGGCGCGCCCAGCTCCTGCGCGGTGCGGGCCAGCGCCAGCGTGTCCTTGGGGAAGCAGGAGCCGCCATAGCCAGGCCCCGCATGCAGGAACTTGCGGCCGATGCGGCCGTCGAGGCCCATGCCGCGGGCGACATCGTGGACGTTGGCGCCGGCCTTCTCGCAGAGATCGGCCATCTGGTTGATGAAGGTGATCTTCACCGCCAGGAAGGCGTTCGCCGCATACTTGATCAGCTCGGCGGTCTCGAGCGCGGTGGCCAGCACCGGCGTCTCGATCAGGTAGAGCGGGCGGTAGAGCTTCTTCAGCACGGTCAGCGCGCGCTCGGAATCGACGCCGACGACGACGCGATCAGGGCGCATGAAATCGCCGATCGCATTGCCTTCGCGCAGGAATTCCGGGTTCGAGGCGACCTCGATCGCCAGGTCCGGCCGCGCCTTGCGGACGATTTCCTTGACCTTGCGGCCAGTGCCGACGGGCACGGTCGACTTGGTGACGAGGACGATCGGCCCCTCGGCAGCGAGAGCGACCTGCTCGGCGGCGGCGAAGACGTAGGAAAGATCGGCATGCCCATCGCCGCGCCGGGTCGGGGTGCCGACGGCCAGAAAAACCGCCTCGGCGCCGCGGACGGCTTCCTTCAGGTCGGTGGTGAAGGTCAGCCGGCCCTCGGCCACGTTCTCGGCCACCAGCTTGTCGAGGCCGGGCTCATAGATGGGGATGCGGCCCTCGCGCAGCGCCTCGATCTTGCTGATCTCGGTGTCGACGACGCAGACATCGGTGCCGAACTCGGCGAAGCAGGCTCCGGAGACGAGGCCGACATAGCCGGCCCCGATCATGGCGATGCGCATAGGGCCGCGGCCTCAGACGTATTTGGGCAGGAAGTCGTGCACGGCCTGGGCCAGGTCGGGCCGCTGCAGGGCGAAGGCGATCTGCGCCTCCAGGTAGCCGATCTTGTCGCCGCAATCGAAGCGGCGGCCTTCGTAGCGCAGGCCGTGGAAGGGCTGGGTACCGATCAGCTTGGCCATGGCGTCGGTCAGCTGCACCTCGCCGCCGGCGCCCTTTTCCATCAGCGCCAGGAAGGGCAGCACCTCCGGCATCAGCACGTAGCGGCCGATGACGGTCAGGTTGGAGGGGGCGACCTCGGGCTTCGGCTTCTCGACCAGGCCCTTGACCGAGACCAGCCGGCCCTTGTCCTCGGCCACGTCCAGCACGCCGTACTTGTTGACGCGCTCCATCGGGACTTCCTCGATGGCCACGACATTGCCGCCGGTCTCGTAATAGGCCTCGGCCAGCTGCTGGGTGCAGGAGGTCTTGCACAGCATCAGGTCGTCGGGCAGCAGGATGGCGAAGGGGTCGTCGCCGATGAAGCTGCGGGCGCACCAGATGGCATGGCCCAGGCCCATCGGCACCTGCTGCCGCACCGTGGTGATGCTGCCCGGCAGCTGCGACTGGCGGCGCAGGTCCTCCAGGATGTCGTGCTTGCCGCGCTCGTGCAGCGTCCGCTCCAGCTCATAGGCCACGTCGAAATGCTCGACGATGGCGGTCTTGCCGCGGCCGGTGACGAAGCAGAACTGGTCGATGCCGGCGGCCCGCGCCTCTTCCACCGCATACTGGATCAGCGGCTTGTCGACGACCGGCAGCATTTCCTTGGCCAGCGCCTTGGTGGCGGGCAGGAAGCGCGTGCCGAGGCCGGCCACGGGCAACACGGCCTTCTTCAGGGGTTTCGTCATACGGCAGGACTCCTGGCTAAGGTCGCGGCATCCCAGCACGGGGAAACGGCGGAATCATGGCTGCTCGGCGCAGAATTGCCATGCCGTTAACCTGCCGGCAATTCATGCAACCGCGCCAAAACGATGAACTTCGCCCGAGCAGAAGCTTATCCGCGGCCTCCGGTTGCGAGGTGGCGTGAAAAAACCGGGGGATAACGGTCGCCGCGGCCAGAAGATCAGCCGGCGCTGAAATAATCGACGCCGATTTCATCGCAGAGGCGGCCAGCCTCGATTCGCTGCGCTGCCGGCATGAAAAAGCCCCCGGAAGCGGATGCTCCCGGGGGCGGGCCGGCCCGGCCAGGGGGCCGAAGCTCAGGCCTGGGCGGAGGCCAGCGCCGTCAGATTGGCGATGCCGCGGGCGGTGACGCTGGGCACCAGGACATGGATCGGCTTGGCCATGCCCAGCAGGATAGGGCCGAGCTGCAGCCCGTCGGCCGCCGCCTTGACCAGGTTGTAGGCGATGTTGGCCGCATCCAGGTTTGGCATGACCAGCAGGTTGGCCGATTCGGTCAGCGGGCTGTCATGCACCGCCCGGTCGCGGATCGCCGGGACCAGCGCCGCATCGGCATGCATCTCGCCATCCACCTCGAGCTCGGGGGCGGCGGCGCGGATCAGCTTCAGCGCCTCCCGCATCTTCCGGGCCGAGGGCGCCTGGCTGGCGCCGAAGGACGAATGCGACAGCAGCCCGACCTTGGGCACCATGCCGAAGGCGCGCACCTGCTCGGCCGCCAGCAGCGTCATCTCGGCCACCTGCTCGGCGGTCGGATCGACCAGCAGGTGGGTGTCGACGAAGAACAGCGTCCCCGCCGGCAGGATCACCCCGGTCAGCGCATAGACCCGGCTGGCATCGGCGCGCTTGCCGATGACGTCATAGGCCTGGTGCCAGGTGCGCATCCACTCGCCCTGGCCGCCGACGATGGCGGCATCGACATGGCCGGCCTCCAGCAGCAGGGCGGCGGCGACGCTGGGGCGGGTGCGGACGAAGCGCTCGCAGGCATCGGGCGGCACGCCGCGGCGGCCGACCTTGCCGCGGAACAGCTCGACCAGCGGCGCGAACAGGGCGTGGTCCTCGGTCGGGTCGACGACGCGGACGCTCTCGGTCAGGTCCATGCGCAGGCCCATGGACTTGACCTTGGCCTCGATCACCGCGCGGCGGCCGACCAGCACCGGCTCGGCCATGCCGTCATCCAGCACGGACTGCACGGCGCGCAGCACCCGCTCATCCTCGCCCTCGCCATAGGCGACGCGCTTCGGCGCCTTGCGGGCGGCATGGATCACCGGGCGCATCAGGTCGCCGGAGCGATAGACGAAGCGCTCCAGCGTCTCGCGATAGGCGACGAAATCGGTGATCGGCCGGGTGGCGACGCCGCTGTCCATGGCGGCGCGCGCCACGGCCGGCGCGATCTCCAGGATCAGCCGCGGGTCGAAGGGCTTCGGGATGATATAGTCGGCGCCGAAGATCGGCGCCTGGCCGCCATAGGCCGCGACCACCACCTCGGAGGCCTCGACGCGGGCGAGGCGCGCGATGGCCTCGACGGCGGCGACCTTCATCTCCTCGTTGATGGTGGTCGCCCCGGCATCGAGGGCGCCGCGGAAGATGAAGGGGAAGCAGAGGACGTTGTTGACCTGGTTCGGGTAATCCGACCGGCCGGTGGCCACGATCGCGTCCGGCCGCGCGGCACGCACCGCCTCGGGCAGGATCTCCGGCTCCGGGTTGGCCAGGGCGAGGACCAGCGGCTTCGGCGCCAGCAGGGGCAGCCACTCGGGCTTCAGCACGCGGGGCGCGGACAGGCCCAGGAAGACATCGGCGCCGGGCAGGGCGTCCTCCAGCGTGCGCTGGTCGGTCTGCCGGGCATAACGGTCCTTGTAGGGGTCCATCAGCTCGTTGCGGCCGATATGGACGACGCCCTTGATGTCGGTGACCGTGATGTTCTCGCGCTGGGCGCCCATGGCGACCAGCAGGTCGAGGCAGGCCAGCGCCGCGGCGCCGCCGCCCGAGGTGACGATCTTGGCCTCGGCGATCGACTTGCCCTGCACCAGCAGCCCGTTGCGCACCGCGGCGGCGACGATGATGGCGGTGCCGTGCTGGTCGTCGTGGAAGACCGGGATCTTCATCCGCTCGCGCAGGGCGCGCTCGATCTCGAAGCACTCGGGGGCCTTGATGTCCTCGAGGTTGATCGCCCCGAAGGACGGCTCGAGCACGGCCACGGCCTCGATGAACTTCTGCGGGTCGCGTTCCTCGACCTCCAGGTCGATCGAGTCGATCCCGGCAAACTTCTTGAAGAGGACCGCCTTGCCTTCCATCACCGGCTTGGAGGCCAGCGCGCCGATGGCGCCGAGGCCGAGCACGGCCGTGCCATTGGTGATCACCGCGACCAGGTTGCCGCGGGTGGTCATCTCATAGGCGGCGGCGGGGTCGGCAACGATGGCCTCGCAGGCGGCAGCGACGCCGGGCGAATAGGCCAGGGCCAGGTCGCGCTGGGTGGCCATGCGCTTGGTCGCTTCCACGCTGAGCTTCCCGGGGCGGGGAAGCCGGTGGTAGTCCAACGCGGCCTTACGAAAATCCTCGTCCATAGGCACCTCCGTGCCCCGGACGATGACGGAGCCGGCGGCGGCCCACAAGGGACCTGGACCGGATGGCAAGCGGGGCGATTAGGAAAAATATGCGGCCAAGAAGATTCGAACTTCCACGGGGTTGCCCCCACCAGCACCTCAAGCTGACGCGTCTACCATTCCGCCATGGCCGCACAATGGTAAGGTATCGACAGGGACGGGCGTATAGCGAATGAACGGCAGGGGAGCAACGGGCCGTGGCAAAGTTCCGGTGGATATTTCGCCGGAATCTGCCATCTCGCGCGGCATGACGCGTGAATGCCCGCCCGCCGCCC
>NZ_CACSJM010000176.1 GCF_902706185.1 Roseomonas sp. 18066
GGCCCGAAGTCACCGGTGCCGGTCAGCCCGAAGCAGGGGCGGCATATCGAGGGCCAGCAGACCGACCCGAAGCGCGGCACCATCACCGCCGATCCGCAGGAGGTGCTGGACACCCATGCCGGCAAGGGCCAACAGGTCGGCAAGATCCCGGTGGGCGAGCCCGGCTCGAAGGAGCGCATCGACACCGGCGACACGCCGCTCGGCATCTACCGCCACGCCGATGGGCGGCAGGCGGAGACGACGCGCGGCATGATCCACTATGGCAAGGACGGCGCGCATATCGTCCCGGCGCGCCCCGAGGGATGGGTTGAATGAGCGGCATCGAGGAAGCTCCAGACGCCTGGCGCAAGTGGCAGGAGGAGCTCCGCTGGTCGGCCGAGCATGCCCTGGAATACCCGCCCGAGGGCCTGCTGGCCTATTCCTGCGCGGTGGTGCCGGGCAGCCGGCGGGCCTTCCTGAAGGCGCATTTCTCGCAGGCCCCGTCGGAGGACGCGATCGACGCCATCCAGGCGGTGGAGAGCGAGGTCGCCGCCTATCTGCCGGATGATTTCGAGCTGGAGACCGAGGTCGAGGTGGTGCCCGCGGGCAGCGCGCCGCGGCTGCTGCCGGCCCTGGCCTTCGCGGCGCCGCCCGCCGCCTGACACAGCATCTCTTGCTGGAATAAAATGAATCCGGGCTGAAACTCGGCCATTCGAACAGCGTTGCGGCATGTTCACGATAATGTTGGCCTGCCGCATCTTGCCTGGATCGCCGATTTCGACTGTCGCGAAGCCAAAGTCAAAAAGACGAGAGGCAAAAATACGTCATCGCCAACTGGGCCGTCGCCATCTTGGCAATGAATGGAGTGGCCCTCTACTTTCCCGACCGATTACGCAGAAGGGAATGCCAATCCATGTCGGTCCAAGCGCGGCGCGTCGTTGCGGTCTTCACCTCGCTCAGCCTGCTCGCAGGCTGCGCCACGCCCCTGACCCGGGATGGCCGCATCGGCTCCGATGACGGCTCGGATTCCTGCCGCAGCCAGCTGGTCGCCCTCGACAGCACGGGCAATTTCTTCGCAGAGGATATCCTGAAGGGCGCGGCCCTCGGCGCGGTCGGCGGCGCGCTGCTCGGCGGCGCCATCGGGCAGAACTGGCGCGGCGCCGCCATCGGCGCGGCGACTGGCGCGGCGGCCGGCGCGGCGGGCGGCTATCTCTACGCCCAGCAGCAGCGCAACAAGGACCAGGCCAGCCTGACGGCGTCGATCGCCGGCGACCTGGAGCGCGAGAATGCCGAGCTGGACCGCACCCAGCTGGCCTTCGACCAGCTGATGGATTGCCGCTTCCGCCAGGCCACCGCCATCCGCGCCGGCGTCGCCAATGGCAGCATCGACCGCGCCGCCGGCCAGGCGCAGATGGCGCAGCTGCGCGAGCGCACCCAGCGCGAGATCGCCCTGGCCGAGACCATCAGCCAGAGCGTCAACAAGCGCGGCGCCGAGTTCGACACCGCGGTCGAGACCGTGGCGCCGGGCGCCACCAAGAACGTCTCGCGCGACACCTCCTTCCGCAACGCGCAGATCTCCCGCGCGACGCCGCTGCGGCTGCGCCCCGACGCGGCCTCGCCGGAGATCGGCAATGTCGATGCCCGCAGCGCGGTGAAGGTGCGCCCGGTCAGCGCCAACTACGCCCTCGTCGAGACCGCTTCCGGCCAGCGCGGCTATGTGCCGACCGAAAGCTTCGCCAACCGCCGCGCCATCGGCACCGCGCCGGTGACCCGCACCGCCGTGCCGGGCGACGCCCGGTCGCTGGCCGCCAGCAACATCGCCCGCCGCGACAACTTCTCGGAGAGCGTGACGCAGGCCAAGACCGCCGCAGCCAGCGGCTTCGAGCTGGCCGCGAGCTGAGCATGCCGCGCCGGCTGCTGCTGGCTTGCCTGCTGATCCTGCCGCTGCCCTTCGGGGGGGCGGCAGGCCAGGGGCTGGCCGAACCGCCGCAGCAGCCGATCCTGCGGATCGAGACGGGGGCGCATACCGCCCCCGTCGCGCGCCTGGCGACGGACGCCGCCGGGCGCCTGCTGGCCAGCGTCAGCGACGACAAGACGCTGCGCCTGTGGTCGTTGCCGGATGGCACGCCGCGCGGCGTCCTGCGCCCCCCCATCGGCCCGGCCGAGGAAGGCGAGCTCTATGCCGTGGCGCTGTCGCCCGATGGCAGCCGCGCCTTCGCCGGCGGCAGCACCGGCCGCGCCTGGGACGGTTTTTTTTCGATTTATGTCTTCGACACCCAGACGGGGCGGCTGGCGGCGCGGCTGCCAGGGCTGCCGGCGCCGGTGCAGCACCTGGCGGTCTCGGCCGATGGGTCGCGGCTGGCGGCGGCGCTGGGCGGCCGCGCCGGCATCCGGGTCTGGGACGCGCGCAGCGGCCGCGCGCTGTTCGAGGATTCTTCTTACGGGGGCCCGGCGCGGATGCTGGCCTTCGACGCGCAAGGGCGACTGGCCAGCACCGCGGCCGACGGCAAGGTCCGTCTGTATGACGCGGGCGGCCGCAAGATCGCCGAGCGCGCGGTGCTGGCCAATGCGCGGCCCTTCGGCCTGGCGGTCTCGCCCGACGGCACGCTGCTGGCCGTGGGCTTCGAGGACCGGCTGCGCATCGAGGTGCTGGCGCTGCCCGACCTGAAGACCGTGGCGCAACCCGATATCACCGGCCTCCAGGGCGAGGGGCTGCCGGCTGTCGCCTGGGCTAGCGATGGCCGCGGCGGCGTGCAGCTCTATGCCGCCGGCTATGCCCGCAACGAGGCCGTGGCGCCGGCGACAACGTTGAACAAGCAGGCCGAGGCGCCGCGCCCCGGCGGCCGCGGCATCCGCCCGCCCGCCGCCGAGGCCCCGGCGCCAGCCGCGGCCAGCGCCCCCGCCGCGCCGGCCGCCGCGCTGCCGCGCCGCTTCGTCATCCGCCGCTGGGCCGATTTCGGGTTGGGCCCGGCGCAGGACATCGCCGCCGCCCGCGACTCCATCGCGCAGCTGCTGCCGCTGCCGCAAGGCGGGCTGGCCTTCGCCGCCGCCGATCCGGGCTGGGGCCGCATCGCGCCCGATGGCCGCCTGGCCCTGCCGCCGCGCCCCGGCACCGCCGAGTTCCGGGCCACCGGCGACAGCCTGGCGGTCAGCGAGGACGGGATGCGGCTGCGCTTCGTGGCGCGGGCCGACCTGCCGGCGCTGGCCTTCGATGTCGCCAGCGGGCAGCTCGGCCGGGCCGGGGCCGATGACGCGATGTCCGGCGGGTCGGAAAGCGGGCCGGGCATCCGGCTGACGCAATGGCGCAATTCCAGCCAGCCGCGGCTGAACGGCCGTCCGCTGCCGCTGGGCGAGGGCGAGTTCGCCCGCAGCGTCGCCGTGCTGCCGGATGGCTCCGGTTTTCTTCTAGGCACCGACACGCATCTGCGGCTGTTCGATGCGCGCGGTTCCCTGCTCGACGCGTTGCCCGGGCCGGGGGCGAGCTGGGGTCTGGCGCTGGCCGGCGATGGCAGCCTGGCGGTCGCCGCCCATGCCGATGGCACGATCCGCTGGTATGGCTTGGCGGGCCAGAAGATCGCCGAGCGCGCCGCTTTCTTCCTGCAGCCCGCCTCGCTGCGCTGGGTGATGTGGACGCCGGAGGGGCTGTTCGACCACGCGGCCTCCGGCGGCCAGGAGCTGGTCGGCGTGCATCTGAACGAAGGCCGCGCGGCGACGCCGGAATGGGCCAGCTTCCAGCAGGCCTATCGCGCGCTGTATGCGCCGGCCGCCGTGCGGGCGCGGGTCAGCGGCGAGATGCCGCGGGCCGATGTGCTGGCCGGGCTGCGCGCCAGGATCGGCCATACGCCGCTGGCCCGCGCCGGCGAGATCTGCGCCGTGCTGCCGGACGGCAGCTGCCCGGCGCTGGATTGGCAGGCCGCGGTGCTGCCGGCCGAGGCGACGGCGCTGCGCTTCAGCGTGCTGCCGCAGGATCGCGGGCTGGGGCTTGGGCCGCTCGACGTGCTGCTGAACGGGCGCATCGCCGCGCGGATCGACGCGCCGCGGATGGTGGCGGATGCGGGGACGCGGGCGGAGGGCTCGCCGTTCCAGGCGGAGGTGCCGCTGGATCCGGGGCCGAACACCATCACCACGCGGCTCTATGCCGCCGACCGGGCGCTGTTCTCGGAAGGGCCAGGGCTGGAGCTGCGGCGCGAAGGCCAGGCGGCGCCGCCGCCGGGGGCCGGGCGCCTGGTGGTGCTCGCCGTGGGCGTCAATGACTATGGCGATGCCTCGCGCAACCTGCGCTACGCCGTGCCGGATGCGCGGACGGTGGTGGAGGCGCTGCGCACCGGCAGCGCCGGGCTGTTCGAAGGCGTCGACACCACGCTGCTGCTGGATGCCGAGGCGTCGCGCGAAGGCGTGCTGCGCGCGCTGGCCGATGCCGCGCGCCGCGTCCGCCCGCAGGATACCTTTGTGTTCTATGTCGCGGGGCATGGGGTGCGGGTCGAGGATAATGGCCGCTTCCTGTTCCTGCCGGCCGATGTGGGCGCGCCGCGCAGCATGGCGGAGGCGGCACGGCGCTCGATCGACGATGATGTGCTGATCGCCGCTTTGGCCCGCATCCGCGCGCGGGACGGCTTTCTGTTGATCGACACCTGCTATGCGGGGCAGATCGCCTTGGACAGCCTGTCCGCGCTGGGCAACGAGACCGGGCGTTTTCTGCTGGCGGCCGCGTCCTCGGTGCAGGAGGCGTTGGACAGCTATGACGACCGCAATGGCGTCTTCGCTTATGCGCTGCGCGAGGGGTTGCAGGGCCGTGCCGCGCGGGACGAGGAGGGCCGCGTCAGCGCGCTGGCCTTGGGCGAGTATGTGTCGCGCCGCGTGCCGGAGCTGGCGGCCGAGAAGCGCCACCGGCAGAATGCCGTGTTCCGCACCGCGACCCGGGATCTGCGCAGTTTCCCCATGGCGCAGGTTTCGAAATAGCCGTGTGAAAGAAAGAGAAGGGGGCGCGGGGGAATTCCTTCCCCCGCTGCTTGCTTAAACCCGGATGATATCGCGATGCGTCCGCGCGAAGGCGCGCACGTCCTGCGTCTTGACCATGGTCAGCGCCTGTCGCCAGTGCTTGCGCATGTCCGGGATGAAGAGCTGGATGACGTTGCGGTTGCCGGAGTAGCCGCGCCCGGCATCGACGCTGTTCCGCCCCATATAGCGCCCGGTGATTTCGACGGGCCGCCCGCGCCCTTCATAGGCGTCCATCGGCGCCTGGAAGACGGCGGTGATCACCAGATCGGCATGGCTCCATTCCCAGGGCACGGCCAGGTAGTGGCGCGCCATCTGTGACAGGTTCATGCCGGTGGCCGCGCAGCCATCCATGATCTTGCGCAGCTGGTCGTATTCCATCCACCAGCCGCCGCCCATCTTCGAATCATCCGAGCCATTGGCGTCGGCGAAGCGGTAGTAGACGGTGCGGCCCTGGTAGAGGCGGGTGCGGTTGGGCTCCTCGATGCCGCCATTGCGCTCGACGGCGGTGCCGCCTTGCGGGCGGCCGTACCAATCTTCCGTGTTGAAGCCCTTGGCGCGCAGCATCCAATGGGGCTGGTGAAAGGCTTCTTCGTTCAGCGCCTGCATGGAGCGCACCTCCGCGGCCGTTGGGAAGCCTGTGTCTAGGCCGGTGGCGTGCGGCCCGCCAAGGCGGCCGGTCTTCGCTTCACGTCGTTGTCGGCGACAGCGTCGATCAAGAAAGCGTTTGCCCGCAACGGGGGGTGCGCCTCTCCCTTTTCCGTCGTGATCGTGACAGAAAGCAAGGTGACGGCGCGCCACGCCACGGCCTGCCAGGGAGGAGTGCTTCGATGTCGGCCGGGTTCGTTCAGGCAGACCGCCTGCTGCAGATGACGACGCCGCTCGGGCCGGATGTGCTGGTGCTGCGCGCGCTGGACGTGACCGAGGCGATCGGCCAGCTTTTCACCATCGAGGCGGAGGCGATGTCGGAACGCCCCGACATCCGTCCGGATGAGCTGATCGGCCGCGGCATCACCTGCACGGTGCAGGCGCCGGGGCGGGCGCCGCGGCATTTCCACGGGCTGGTGCAGAGTTTTTCCCGCGCCGGCGATTACGGGCGGGGGACCAGTCTTTATAAGATCACCGCGGTGCCGCGGCTGTGGCAGCTGAGCCGCACCGCCGATTGCCGCATCTTCCAGAACCAGAGCGTGCAGCGCATCGTGCAGACGCTGCTGGAGGAAGGGCATGTCAGCCCGGTGCGCTTCGGCAACCTGCCCGGCGCGCCGCGCAACTACTGTGTGCAGTGGAACGAGACCGACCTGGACGTCACCCAGCGGCTGCTGGACGAGGTCGGCGCTGGCTATTTCTTCCGCCACGAGATGGGCGAGCACACGCTGCACATCACCGGCGCCAATGCCGATTTCCCGGCCATCCCCTGCGCGCCCGTGACCAACCGCCCGGGCGCCGAGAATGGCGGGCCCGACAGCGTCTGGGGCTGGACGGCGGCGGTGGAGCAGCGGCCGGGGAAATCCGAGGCCGTCGATTTCGACCAGCTGCGCCCCGGCGCGCTGCTGAAGGCGCAGGCCAGCACGGTGATGAACACCTCGACCGCCGAGGCCGAGATGTATCATTGGCCCGGGAACCAGACGGCGCGCCCCGATGCCGATCCCGCGCGCCTGCAGATGGAGCGCGACGAGGCCGCCGCCGAGCGGGTCCGCGCCGAGGGCGGCGAGCCCGCCATCTTCGCCGGCGGCCGGCTGCAGGTGGCGCCGGCGCTGGGCGCGGCGCCGGTGCCCTGGCTGGTGACCAGCGTGGTGCATCGCGCCCGCGACGACAGCCATATCGCCGGCGGCAGCAGCAGCCATTACGGCAATTCCCTGGTGCTGATCCCGGCCGAGCGCACCTGGCGCGGGGCGGCCGCGCATCCGCGCCCGACCATGCCCGGGCTGCAATCGGCCATCGTCACCGGGCCGCAGGGTGGCGAGATCCATTGCGACGAGCATGGCCGGGTCAAGGTGCATTTCCACTGGGACCGCGCCGGGCCGAAGAGCGATGGCTCCTCCTGCTGGGTACGGGTGGCGCAGCCCTGGGGCGGCGCCTGGGGCGGCACCTGGTTCCTGCCGCGCGTCGGCGACGAGGTGCTGGTCGGCTTCATGGATGGCGACCCGGACAAGCCCGTCGTCATCGGCAGCCTCTACAACGACGTCTCGCGGCATCCGCATGCGCTGCCGGGCAATATGACGCAGAGCTGGATCACCTCGCGCTCGTCGAAGGGCGGCGGGCCGGAGAATGCCAATATCCTCCGCATGGAGGATAAGATGGGCGCCGAGGAGCTCTACCTGCAGGCGGAGAAGGACATGAATGTCCTGGTGCGCGACAACCGCGACACCACGCTGCAGCGCGGCCACGAGACGCTGACGGTGCAGAAGGGCGACATCGCGGTGACCGCCGAGCAGGGCAAGATCGCCATCGAGGCGATGCAGTCGATCACGCTGACCGTCGGCGGCTCGAAGATCACCATCGACCAGACCGGCATCACGCTGGAGGCGACGCTGATCACCGCCAAGGCCGCCGGCACCGCCCGCATCGAGGCGCCGCTGATCCAGGAGGAGGCATCGGGCTCGATGATCCTCAAGGGCGGCATCGTCCACATCAACTGAACCGCTCCCCGCCATGACCCCCCCCGATGCCGGCAAGCTGGCCGGCGCCATCGCCCCGCTGCTGCCCTGGCTGGCGCTCGACGCTGCCGGCCAGGCCTGCCTGCAGGGTGCCGCCGATGCCGCCGAGGGGGTGGCGCGGTTGGAGCGGCTGGGGCGGCTCGCCGATGCCGCGCGGCTGGCCGCCTATGCGCTGCCGAAGCGCGAGGCGGTCTGGTGGGCCTGCATGGCCGCCCGCGCCACGCCGCCGCGCGCTTTGGCGCCGCTGGAGGCCGAGGCGCTGGCCGCGGCCGAATCCTGGGTGCGCCGCGCCGACGAGGCGGTGCGGCATCGCTGCATGGCGCTGGCGATGGAATCCGGCTGCCGCGGGCCCGAGGCCTGGGCCGCCATCGCCGCCTTCTGGTCCGGCCGCTCGATCGCGCCGCCGGGGGCGGTGCTGGTGGCGCCGGCCGCCCACCTGACCGGCGTCGCGGTGACCGGCGCCCTGGCCCTGGCCGCGGCGCGCGGCGACCCGGCGCGCGGGGCTGCGCGCTACGACCGTTTTCTGTCCGCGCTGCGCGACATCGCCGCCGGCGGTGCCGGGCGCCTGTCGGTGGAGGAACCCGCATGGAGCTGAGCCTTTCCGTCCTGCGCTGCCCCGACAGCGCGGTGCCCGAGACACGGCAGGCGCGCGGCGATTTCTGCATCGGCCGCGCGCCGGGCAATGACTGGGTGCTGGCCGATCCGGACCGGGTGCTGTCGAAGAAGCACTGCGTGCTGGAGTTCCGTGCCGGCGGCTGGCAGATCCGCGACCTGTCGACCAATGGCTGCTTCCTCAATGGCGCGGCGACGCCGGTTGGGCGCGACCGCACCGCGCCGCTGGCCGATGGCGACCGGCTGCGGCTGGGCGCCTGGGAGATCGAGCTGCGCGTCGGCGCCGGGGCAGGGGCCTCGTCGCCGGGGAATGCCTGGGGTGGTGGCGATCCTTTCGCCGCGGCGCCGTCGTCGCCGGAGCCGCCGCTGCCCTACGGCGGGCCGCCGCCCGGGGCCGCGCTGGATCCGCTGTTCGACCCGATGGCCGCGGCACCCCCGCCGCGCCGCCCCTTCGGCGAGACGGCGCCGGAAGCCCCCGACCCCTTCGGCGAAGGCGAGGCGCCGATGCCGGACCATCGGCCCTCGGCGCATGACGCCTTCACCCCGCCGCCGACGCGCAGCGCCAGCCTGATCCCGGACGATTGGGACCTGGAGATGCCGGCAGCAGCCCCGCCGCCTGTCGCCCCGGCGCCGGTGCCTGTGGCGCCGGTCGCGCCGCCCCCGGTCGCGCCGCCGCCGGCACCGCCTCCTGTCGCGGGCGGCGAGGCTGCGGCGCTGGCCGCTTTCCTCGACGGCGCCGGCCTGCCGCCGCATGCGCTGACCGGGGCCGATGCGGCGGCTGCCTTGCGCGCCGCCGGCGCCGTGACGCGCGCCGCCGTCGCCGGCATCCGCGCTTTGCTGATCGCGCGCGCCGACATCAAACGAGAATTCCGCATCGAGCAGACCATGCTGCGGGCAGCGGGCAACAACCCGGTGAAATTCGCCGCCTCTGATCTGGCTGCCTTGCAGGCGCTGCTCAGCAACCCCGAAGCCGGGGCCTTGGAAGAAACCGTGGCGGACCTCGCCGCGCATCAGGCGGCGACGCTGGCGGCGACCCAGGCGGCGGCGCGCGCCCTGCTGTCGCGGTTGTCTCCGGCGCCGCTGGAGGCGGGCGACAGCGGCGGCGGCATCCTGCCGGGCTCGAAGGAAAAGCGGCTGTGGGAGGCCTACAAGGCCCTGCACCGCCAGACCGTCGCGCAATTCGACGATGATTTCGACAGCGCCTTCGGCAAGGCCTTCGCGCGGGCCTATGAGGATGCGGCGCCCGGGCGCGCCGCACGGGGAGGGCGTGAATAGCCATGGTCTGGACCGACAAGGTCGTGTGGCAGGAAGGCATGTTCCTGCGCGCCCAGCATTTCCAGCAGCAGGACCGCTATCTGGAGCATCTGGTGCAGGCGCGCGCCGCGCCGCTGCGCCCGCACCCCTGGGGCCTCACCGAGCTGTCGCTGGACCGCGACCTGCTGGCCGCCGGGAAATTCGCCATCGCCAATGCCGCCGGCGTGCTGGAGGACGGCACGCCCTTCGCCATTCCCGGCACCGCCGACCAGCCGCCGCCGCTCGACCTGCCCGAGGGCACGCGCAACCAGGTGGTCTACCTGGCCGCGCCGATCCGCCAGCCCGGCAGCCCCGAGGTGGCGTTTGGCGAAATGCCGGAACTGTCCGGCGCGCGCTACGGGCTGCGCAGCTTCGACGCTTTCGACACCCATTCCGACAGCACCCAGCCGGCGGAACTGCAGGTCGGCCGCCCGCGGCTGCGTTTTCTTCTGGAAAGCGAGGAACGCGCCGGTTTCACCTGCCTGGGCCTCGCCCGCATCGTCGAGGTGCAGAGCGACCGCCGCGTCATCGTCGATGAGCGCTTCATCCCGCCCTGCCTGCGCGTCTCCGCCTGGCCCGCCATCGGCAACCTGGCGCCGGAGCTGGTCGGCATGCTGGGCCAGCGCGCCGAGGCGCTCGCCGCCCGGCTGTCGCAGCCCGGCGCCCGCGGCGTCGCTGAGGTCGCCGATTTTCTGCTGCTGCAGACGCTGAACCGCTGGCTGCCGCTGCTGGCGCATTGGTCGGATGCGGGGAACATCCATCCCGAGGCGCTTTTTTCCGTCCTCGTGCAGATGGCGGGGGAGCTCGCCACCTTCACCGATCCGGGGCGCCGGGCGCGGCCTTATCCGGCCTATCGGCATGACGACCTGCAGCGCGCCTTCTCGCCGGTCGTCGCCGATCTGCGCCGCGCGCTGTCGATGGTGCTGGAGACCAATGCGGTCGCCATTCCGCTGCAGGAACGCCGCCATGGCGTGCGGGTCGGGCCGCTGATGGACCGCAGCATCCTGCGCGCCAGCCAGTTCGTGCTCACCGTCCAGGCGGAGGTGCCCGGCGAGCAGCTGCGCCGCCTCTTCCCCAACCAGGTCAAGATCGGCGCCGTCGAGCATATCCGCGAGCTGGTCAATGTCGCGCTGCCCGGCATCGCCGTGCGGCCGCTGCCGGTCGCACCCCGGCAGATCCCCTTCAATGCGGGCGCGACCTATTTCGAGCTCGACCGCGGCAGCCCGCATTGGCAGCAGATGCAGGCCTCGGGCGGCTTCGCCATCCATGTCTCGGGTGACTTCCCCGGGCTGCAGATGGAGCTCTGGGCGATCCGCGGATGAGCGACAACCCTTTCTCCGAACCGGAAGACGAGGCCGACCGCACCATCATCCGCGGGCCGCAGCCGCGCGCCGGGGCGCCGGCGGGGCCCGCGCTGCCTTTCGCCGCGCCGGGCCTCGCGACGCCGGCGCCGGCCAGCGCCGTGGCGCGGGAGATCGAGGCGCTGCCGCGCACCGGCATTTCTCCTCTGGCCGCCGCGGCGGCGCCGCTGCTGGCGCTGCTGGCCCAGTTGTCCAACGCCTCCCCTATCGCCGACCCGGAAGCGCTGCGCCAGGGCGCCATCCGCGCGCTGCGGCAGTTCGAATCCGAGGCGCGCGCCGCGGAGACCAGCCCCGACCAGCTGCGCGCCGCGCATTACGCGCTCTGCGCCGCGCTGGACGATGTGGCGCTGGCCACCCCCTGGGGCCCGCCGAGCAATTGGGGCGCCCAGTCGCTGGTCTCGTCCTTTCACCAGGAAGTCCGCTCGGGCGAGCGGTTCTTCGATCTGCTGTCGGGCATGCAGCGCGATCCGGGGCGCTATCGCCAGGCGCTGGAGGTGGCCTACCTCACCCTCGCGCTGGGCATGCAGGGCCGCTATCGCCTGGCCCGCGGCGGCGGCATGGAGCTCGACCGCATCCGCGAAGGCCTCTACCAGCTTCTGGCCCAGCTGCGCGGACCCTTCGAACGCGAATTGTCGCCGCATTGGCGGGGCGTCACGGCGCCACATGCCCCGGCGCGGCGCAGCGTGCCGGCCTGGGTGGCGCTGCCGGTGGCCCTGGCCTTGCTCGGCTTCGGCTTCCTGTTCCTCAGCTTCGACCTGAATGCGCGGTCCGACGATCTTTTCGCGCGCCTCGCCGGATTGCCGCCCGGGAAACCGCCGGAGATCGCCCGCAGCGCGCCCCCCGTGCCGCCGGCGCCGCCC
>NZ_CACSJM010000177.1 GCF_902706185.1 Roseomonas sp. 18066
GGCTCCGCCCCTGGACCCCGCCGGGGTGATAGTATCACCCCGGACCCCGCCATCTGTTGGCACCTTGAGGCCTGAGGCGGGACGCTCATGAATGTGGGGGTCTGGGGGCATTCAATGCCCCCAGATTCTTCTCTTGAAGAGCCTTACTGAAATCGATCCTTAATCCCGAAATAAGCCCCCACCAGCGGCAGGAACCAGGCCGGCCCGAAATGTCCGGGCACCACCGGCCAGGGCAGGTCGCGCAGAGGATTCGCCTCGGCGCGTCCTCCCATCACCGCCGCCATGTTCTGCCCCATATGCACCGACATCTGCGCGCCGTGGCCGCTGTAGCCCATGGCGTAGAGCAGGCCCTCATGCTCGCCGGCGCGCGGCAGGCGGTCGGCGGTCATGTCGACCAGCCCGCCCCAGCAATAATCCAGCCGGGGCTTGCCGAGTTGCGGAAAGGCCTGCTGCAGTCCGGCCTCCAGGATGCGGCCGCTTTTCGCGTCGCTGGTCGGGTTCGACATGGCGAAGCGCGCCCGCCCGCCCCAGATCAGCCGGTCGTCGGGGCTGAGGCGGTAGTAGTGGCCGATGATGCGCGACGTCGTCGCATTGCGCCGGCCCGGCATGATGGAATGGAGCTGGTCTTTCGACAGCGGCTCGGTGGCGACGATGAAGCTGCCGACGGCGACGATGCGGCGGCGGAAGAAGCCGAAGGGGCCCTTCTGGCTCGGGCCGGTGGCGACCAGCACCTGGGCGGCCTCGATCGTGCCGCGCGGCGTCTCGACGCGATGGGCGCGGCCCTGCAGGCGCGTGAGCCCGGTGACGGGCGTGTCCTCGAAGATCCGGGCGCCGGCACGGGCGGCGGCGGTGGCCAGCCCCGCGCCGAAGCGGCCCATATGCATCTGCGCGCTCTTCTCGTAGACGAGCCCGCCGTAATAGATATCGGACCCCACCTCGGCGCGGACGCCCTCGCGCGGGATCAGGCGGGTGTCGGGGTCGGCCTCGCGCTGCAGCAGGTCGAAGCTGGCGGCCAGCTTGTCGAAATGCTGCGGCTTGGCGGCCAGCTTGATCTTGCCGCAGCGGCGGAAGCTGCAGTCGATCGCCTCTTCGGCCACGATGCGTTCGACCGTGTCCACCGCAGCGTCGAAGGCGTGGTAGAGGCGGCGCGCATGGTCGAGGCCGAGGCTGGCGGCCAGCCCCGCGAAGTCATGCGCCGTGCCGTTGTTGACATGGCCGCCATTGCGGCCGGAGGCGCCGGTGGCCACCCGCCCGGCCTCCAGCAGCACGACGCTGGCGCCGGTCTTCGCCAAGGCGAGGGCGGCGGACAGGCCGGTGAAGCCGCCGCCGATGACCACCGCATCGACCTTGCCGCCCAGGGGACCGGCATCCGCGCCGGCGAAGGGGGTGGCGGTGTCCTGCCAGTAGGGAAGCAGCTTCATGCCGGCCTGGCCTTTCAGAGCCCGAGCAGCCCGGGCAGGCCGCCGATATCGCTGATCTCATGGGCGCCGTAATAGGGCGTCACCGGCTCATGCCCGCGCGCGACATGCGCCCGATGGCCGATGCGCAGATCATGCGCCGACATCAGGTCGTAGCGATAGCTGGAGGAGACATGCAGGATGTCCGCCGGGCTGCAGCCGAGCTGGTCGAACATGTATTCGAAGGCTTGGAAGCGCGGCTTGTAGGCCTGCGCCATCTCGGCGGTGTAGACGGCGTGGAACGGCGCCTCCAGCAGCGCGACATTGCTGTGGATCTGGCTGTTCGACGCGTTCGACAGCACGACCAGCGGGAATTCCTTCGCCACCCGCTTCAGCGGCTCGGCGACGTCGGGATGCGGGCCCCAGGTGGGGACGGCGTCGTAGAAGACCTGGCCGTCGGCCTCGACGAAGGCGATGCCGTGCAGCTTGCAGGTACGCTCGACCGCGTTCTTCAGCACCTGGTCGTAGGGCTTCCAGTCGCCCAGGATCTCGTCCAGGCGATAGGCGGAGAAATCGGCGACGAAGGCGTCCATCCGCTCGGCCGGGATGCGGTCGGCGAAGAGCTCGCGCGCCACCGGGCCCATGCGGAAATTGGTCAGCGTCCCGTAGCAGTCGAAGGTGATGAATTTCGGCCGCAGCTTCGGCATGGATCGTACTCCCTGCAAGGACGGATCGGTTGTCGGCGATGATGCTGCGGCCGTCGCGGCCGATCAGTCCACGCCGGCGGCCACCCGCGGCAGTCGATGCTGCCGAATTTGGCGCAAGGACGGCATCATGTTCTCGCGCGCCGTTGTAACGCTCGGCCCTCCAGCGTTTGCGGCAGGAGGAATGACAGTGTCCGAGGGCAAGACGGCCGGCAGCCTGACCTTGCGGCGGCTCGAGCTGGCCGACCTGGAGGCCGCGCAGGGCCTCTCGCGCGCCGTTTCCTGGCCGCACCGCGTCGAGGACTGGCAGTTCGTGCATGGCCTGGGCTTCGGCGTCGCCGCCGAGGCCGATGGCGCGCTGCTCGGCACCGCCATGGCCTGGCCCTTCGGCGCCGAGCATGCGGCGCTGGGCATGGTCATCGTGGCGCCCGCCGCCCAGGGCCGCGGCCTCGGGCGGCAGCTGACCAGCGCCGTGCTGGCCGAGCTGGAGGGGCGGGTGGTGCAGCTGAACGCCACCACCGACGGCTTCCCGCTCTATGCCAGCCTGGGCTTCGTCGCCGAGGGCGAGATCTGCCAGCACCAGGGCGCCGCCTTCTCGGTCGGCCTGGTGCCGCTGCAGCCGGGCGAGCGGCTGCGCCCGATGGGCCGCAGCGATGCCGGCGTGCTGGCGGCGATGGACCGCGCGGTGACCGGCCAGGACCGCGGCGCCGTGCTCGAGGCGCTGCTGGCCCAGGCGGAGGGCGTGGCGCTGGAGCGCGACGGCGAGACCGTCGGCTTCTCCCTGCTGCGCCGCTTCGGCCGCGGCCATGTCATCGGCCCGGTGATCGCCCCGGACGAGGCGGCGGCGAAGGCGCTGATCGCGCATTGGCTGGGGGTGCGCAGCGGCCAGTTCCTGCGCATCGACGTGCCGCTGGACAGCGGGCTGTCGCCCTGGCTGCAGGAGATGGGGCTGGCGCATGTCGGCGGCGGCACGCCGATGCGGCGCGGCCCGGCGCCGATGCCGGCGGTGGTCCCGGGCGGGCCGCGCCGCTATGCCCTGATCAACCAGGCGCTCGGTTGATCCCGCCGGGCTGAGGCGCGCGATTCCCTCGCGGGCCGGATTGTCCTAGGCTCGCCTTCCTGTTGTTGGATCGCCGGGCTTTGGATCGCTGCATGGTCAATGGACTGCCCCGACTGGACCGGATCGACCTGCGGATCCTGACGCATCTGCAGAAGAACGGCCGCATGACCAATGTGGACCTGGCGGATGCCGTGGGGCTGTCCGCCAGCCCCTGCCTGATGCGCGTGAAGCGGCTGGAGAAGGCCGGCTACATCATCGGCTACGGCGCGCATATCCACCTGCAGAAGCTCGGCGACACCATGACCATCTTCACCGAGGTCACGCTGTCCGACCACCGCAGCCACGACTTCCAGCGCTTCGAGGCGCGCATCCGCGCGGTGGACGAGGTGATCGAATGCCACCTGGTCAGCGGCGGCTACGACTACCTGCTGAAGTTCATGTGCCGCAGCGTGCAGCACTACCAGGACACCATCGAGGTGCTGCTGGCGCAGAACATCGGCATCGAGAAGTATTTCTCCTACGTCGTGATCAAGACGGTCTTCACCAAGCAGCATTACCCGCTGGAACGATTCTTCCCCACGCAGGACTGAAGCCCCCGCCTGCCGCAGCAGATCCTGCCGGGCCGTGCCGCGCATAAAGCAGGCGGCGCTGCCCGGGCCGCCCTAGCCTTCCCCGGCAACGAAGCCAGGGGGCTCACAGGAATGGCACGCGAACCGAAAGTGCTGACCTTCGACGTGGTCGGCACGCTGATCGACTTCGAGAAGGGCATGCTCGACTATCTGCGCGAGGCCTGCGGCCCGGCCGCCGCCGCGCATGACGACGACACCATCCTGGCGCATTACCGGCGCACCCGCGGCAATGCCAAGCCGAAGCGCTTCCCCGACGACCTGGAGCGCGTCTACCACGAGATCAGCGGCCCGCTCGGCCTGCCGCAGAGCGACGAGATCGCGAAAGGCTTCACCCAGTCGATCAGGAACTGGCCGGCCTTCCCGGATTCGGTGGACGCCTTGAAGCGGCTGGCGAAGCGCTACAAGCTGGTGGCCATGACCAATGCCCAGCGCTGGTCGCTGGACACCATGGAGAAGACGCTGGGCAGCCCCTTCCACGACAGCGTCACCGTCGACGACGCGCTGGTCGAGAAGCCCAACCCGCTCTACTTCGCCTTCGCCCGCGGCCGCCTGTCGCGCGACGGCTACAACCGCCCCGACATCCTGCATGTGGCGCAGAGCCAGTACCACGACATCGGCGTGGCCCGGCAGCTGGGCTACACCGTCTGCTGGATCGAGCGGCGCCAGGGCCAGAAGGGTTTCGGCGGCACGCTGGAAGCCGAGCTGACCACCCCCGACTACCATTTCTCGACCTTGGCGCAGCTGGCCGACCTCGCCGAGACCGGCGGGCTGGTGATGAAGACCGAGGACTGAAGGCTGAAGCCTGGGCGTGACCTGGTTTCGTTTCGCCCCTAAGCTGCATCCCGACCAGCAGGAAAGGGATCGCCGCCATGGGCAAGACGGATCAGGCCACGCCACCGGCCGAAGCGGAGCTCACGGTCGAGGCGCTCGACCAGATCGCCGGCGGCGGCGCCGGCAATGTGCCCGGCGCCCTGCCGCTGCCGGTCAATATCGTCAGGACCCCGCCGGCCAAGCCGCCCGGCGGGTTCTGAGGCAAAGCCCAGCGCGGCCTCAGCCCCTGAGGCCGCGCCCGCTGCGCCAGGCCGCCCAGCCGGCGACCGCCAGCAGGACCGAGAGCGCGATGGTGTAGGTCGCGGCCCCGGGCTTCGGCGCGCCGCCCAGCAGCGGCGCCGCATTGGCCGCCAGCAGCCCGAGCAGCAGCCCGGCGCAGGCCATCCAGGCGGCGAGCAACGCGCCCGCGCTGCCGCGCCAGGCCGCCCAGCCGAGCAGCGCGGCGATGGCGAACTCATCCATGGCGAGCGGAAAGATCCCGGGAAAGAAGCCGCCTGGGACGGCGATGCGGCGGGCGATCTCGCCCCCCGCCAGCAGCAGGGCCAGCACCGCGGCCAGGACCCGGATCGTGGTCACGCCGCGGCGCTGCCGGTCAGACCCGCATCGGCATCAGCACGTAGAGCGCCTCGGGCTTGGCCGCATCGACCACCACGGTGGGCGCCGAGCCGTCGGCGAAGCGGAACTCCACCTTGTCGGCGATCTGGTCGGTGATGTCGGCGAGGTAGCGCGCCTGGAAGCCGATCTCGATCGGGGTGGAGGTGTAGGAGACGGCGCCGCCGTCGAGCTCCTCCTCCGCCTGGCCCTGGTCGGGGCTGCTGGCGGTCAGCGTCAGGCTGTCCTGCTTCAGGCTCAGCTTCACCGGCCGCGAGCGCTCCGACGAGATGGCGGCGACGCGGGCCACCGCCTCGGCGAAGGCCTTCTTGTCGACCGTCAGGATCTTGTCGTTGCCGCGCGGAATGACCCGGTCATATTCCGGGAAGGTGCCGTCGATCAGCTTGCTGGTCAGGTGGACGGACCCGAAGGCGAAGCGGATCTTGGTGTCGGACAGCTTCACCGAGATCGGGTCGCTGCTCTCCTCCGCCAGCTTGCGGATCTCGTTGACCGTCTTGCGCGGCACGATGACGCCCGGCATGCCCTCGGCGCCCTCGGGCAGCGGCTCCTCGACGCGGGCCAGGCGGTGGCCGTCGGTGGCGACGGCGCGCAGCACCTTCTGCCCGTCGACCTCGGTCGCGTGGATATAGATGCCGTTCAGGTAGTAGCGCGTCTCCTCGGTGGAGATGGCGAACTTGGTGCGGTCCACCAGCTCCCGCAGCAGGGAGGGGGCCAGCTCGAAGCTGTGCGGCAGCTTGCCCTCGGTCATCGAGGGGAAGTCCTCGACCGGCAGCACCATCAGCGAGGTCGCGAAACGCCCGGCGCGCAGCGCCAGGGGGGCGTCGCCGCCGGCATGGTCCAGCTCGACCTTGGCGCCGTCCGGCAGCTTGCGGACAATCTCGTACAGCGTCGCGGCCGGGGCCGTGGTGCGGCCGGCGCGGGTGATGGTGACGCCCGGCACTTCCTCGACGATGGCGATTTCCATGTCGGTGGCGGTCAGGGTCAGGACGCCGTCCTGGGCCGCCAGCATGACATTGGCCAGGATGGGGATGGTGTTGCGCCGCTCCACCACGCTCTGCACATGCGCGAGCGCCTTGAGCAGAACTGCCCGGTCCACCGAGAACTTCATGGCTTGAGCAACCCCCGCGCGGATAAGAGCGCACGCCACGGCGCACGCCCGGAATCGAGACAAGTCTCCCTCTTTACCAGCCGCGCAGGGGCCGCGAAAGACGCGGCAGCAAGGCGCTGGCCGGAAAGCCCGCGGCGAAACTTTCCGTAAAGCCAATCGTTGCGGGAACCTTAAGGCCAGGGCCGCGTTTCATCCGCCATGGACGCCTTGCCCCCCGTGCCGGCCGCCCCCTGGGCGGAAGACAGCCCGCCTGTCCTGGGCGAAGGCCCGCTGCACGCGCCGCTGATGCTGGTGGGCGAGCAGCCCGGCGACGAGGAGGACCGCCTCGGCCGCCCCTTCGTCGGCCCGGCGGGGCGGCTGCTGGACCGCGCCCTGGCCTCGGCCGGGATCGACCGCCGCGCCTGCTACGTCACCAATGCGGTGAAGCACTTCAAGTTCGTCCCGCGCGGCGGCCGCCGCCTGCACCAGCGGCCCGATGCCGGGGACATCACCCTGTACCGCCCCTTCCTGATGGCCGAGCTGCAGCGCGTCATCCCGCGCCTGGTGGTGGCGCTGGGCGCGACCGCGGCGCAGAGCCTGCTCGGCCGCAAGGTGGGGGTGGCCAAGATCCGCGGCCAGGTGATCCCCGGCCCCGGGCAGCGCCCCACCCTGGTCACCGTCCACCCCAGCTACCTGCTGCGCCTGCCGGACCCGGCGATGCGGGAGGCCGAATATGCGCGCTTCGTCGAGGATCTGGGGGTTGCGCTGGCCTGGAGCCGGGCGGAACGGGAAGGGTGAAGGCCAGGGGCGCTGCCCCTGGAACCCCGCCGGGGTGATCGTATCACCCCGGACCCCGCCATCTGTTGGCACCTTGAGGCCTGAGGCGGGACGCTCATGAATGTGGGGGTCTGGGGGCATTCAATGCCCCCAGATTCTTCTCTTAAATGACCTCTTACCCCACCCCTGCCGGCTCATACCGATCCAGCAAAACCCCCGGGAGCGGCATCGGCGTGGCCGACCAGGTCCAGAGCAGCCAGCATTCCACCGCGCGACCCGGGAAGGCCTGGCGCAGCAAGGCGCGATAGGCGGCCATCTGGCGCAGATAGAGGGGGGGCACGTCCTTCACCTCCGACGGCGGCGGGCGGTTGGTCTTGTAGTCCAGCACCAGCACCCGGTCGTCGGTCACCAGCAGGCGGTCGACCTGGCCGGCCAGCGGCAGGCCGTTGATGCGGCCGGCGATCGGGGCCTCGGCCAGGCTGCCAGGGCCGAAGGCGGCCGAGAGCTCGGGGTGGTCGAGCAGGCGCAGCACCTCGTCGCCGGTGGCCGCGCGGTCGGCCTCGGTCAGGCCATGGCCCGGGCGGTCGAGGAAGCGCCGCGTCACCGCCTCCCGCTCGGCCGCCGGGTAGTCGGGCAAATGCTGCAGCAGGGCATGGATCAGCCGGCCACGCCGGAAACGCTCGCCGGTCGGGTCGGCGCGGCCATGCGGGGCGGCGGTCGGTGTCTGCTCCTCGCCGGGCAGGGCGGAGGGCGACAGGGTCAGCGCCTGGCTTTCCGGGTCGGCGGGGCGGCCGATCCAGGCGGGCAGCGGCGCGAGCTCGGCGGCGGTGGCGGCATGCGGCTCGCGGCGCGGCGCGGCGGTCTGGGCGGATTCCAGGCGGCGCAGCGGCCCGGCGAAGCTCGCCGCCGGCGGCGCGCCGAAGCAGGCCGGGTCCAGCGGCAATTCGACCGCGCCGTCCAACCGAGAAAAACCCTGGGCGACCAGGTCGTACCAGCTGCCCGGCTTGGGCTCGCCCCAGGCGCAGAGGAGCAGCCGGTCCTCGGCGCGGGTCAGCGCTACATAGAGCAGGCGGTTTTCCTCGGCGTCGCGGGCGGCGGTTTCCGCCTCCATCAGCGCGGTCCAGGCCGGTGCAAAAAAGTCCTTGCGGCTGCGCGGCGCCCAATAGGGCAGGGGGGGTGACGCCTCCTCCCAGCGGACCGCCTTGTCGCCGCGGCCGCTGCCGACATCGGGGATGATGACGACCGGGGCCTGCAGCCCCTTGGCGCCATGCGCGGTCATCAGGCGGACGGCGTCGGCCCCCGATTCGGCCTCGCGCCGGACCTCGGCGCCGCCGCGGCGCAGCCATTGCAGGAAGCCCTGCAGCGACGGCGGGTGGCGGCTTTCATAGGTGAGCGCGGCGTTCAGCACCTCGTCCAGCGGGTCGGCGGCATCGGGCCCGAGCCGCGCCAGGATGCGCCCGCGCCCACCATGCTCGCCGAGGATTTCGGCCAGGATGGTGTGGGGGGTCGCCAGATCCGCACGGTCGGCCAGGTCGGCCAGCCAGTCGGCGGCGCGGCCGGCGGCGCTGTCCTCGCCGCGGCGCTGCAGCAGGTTCCACCACAGCGGCTGCACCCGCCCGCGTGCCAGCACGTAGAGATCATCCTCGGGCACGTTGCAGAGCGGGCTTTTCAGCACCGCGGCCAGCTGCAGGTCGTCTTCCGGCAGCAGCAGGATGTCGCACAGCGCCAGCAGGTCCTGCACCGCGATCTGCTCGATCAGCCGCATGCGGTCGACGCCGCCGACCGCCACGCCGCGCGCCTTCAGCGCCCGGACCAGCAGGGTCGAAAACCCGGTGCGCCGGCGCAGCAGAACAAGAATATCGCCGGGGCGGATCGGGCGGTCGCCACGGGCGGGCAGGCGTTCCTCGCGCACCATCTGGGCGATGCGGGCGGCGAGGGCCTCGGCCATCAGCGCCTCGGCATCCTCCTCGCCGACCGGCTCGTCGGGGACGTCCCAGGGTTCCAGCGCGGCGGCGGGCGGCTTGGCCAGCGCGGGCCAGAGCTCGACGATGCCGGCCTCCCCGGCGCGGTCGGCGCGATGGGCCAGCACGGCGCCCTCCGGCACCACGCCCTGGCGCGCGGCGCCCTCGGCGAAGACGGCGTCGACGAGCGCCAGCACCGGGGCGGTGGATCGGAAGGAGACATTCAGCGGGACGGCGGCGAATTTCTCCCCCGCCTCGCCGACGGCGCGCTCGAAATGCGCCTGCCAGCGGGCGAAGCCGGCGGCATCCGCGCCCTGGAAGCCGTAGATCGATTGCTTCTCGTCGCCGACGGCGAAGATGCTGCGCACCGCCTCGGGCTCGCGGGTGCCGAGGCCGGAGAAAAACTCCTCGGCCAGGCGCGCGGCGATCTCCCATTGATGCGGGTTGCTGTCCTGCGCCTCGTCCAGCAGCAGGTGGTCCAAGCCGCCATCGAGCTTGTACAGCACCCAGGCGCTGCCCGGGTCCTGCAGCAGCCCGCGCGCCGCCTGGATCAGGTCGTCGAAATCGACGGCACCCATGCGGGCCTTGCGCGCGGCATAGGCGTTCAGCACCGGCTGGGCGAGGGCCAGCAGCGCCAGCGTCGCGCCATGCAGCCGCCAGGCTTTTCGGCCGTCCTCGAACCGATAGAGGCGCTCGGCTTCCTCGGCCATCAGCGCCTGGGTTTCCTCGTGGCGGTCCTTCAGCCCGCCCTTGGTCGCCATCGACTTCCGCGGGCTGCCATCGGCGGTCAGGAAGATGGCGCACCAATCGTCCCAGCGGGCCTGGCGCGCTTCCAGCGGCAGGTCGATGAAGGCCTTCATCAGCTCGCCGCGGGCGCGGTCATTGGCATTGCCGCTCTGGCGCAGCAGGGCGCTGGCGCGGAGCTGCGGGCTGTCGACCGCGGCGACGGCCTCAGCCAGGGCCTCGCCTTCGCCGCCCTCGCGCGGCAGGCCGAGGCGCTTGCGCAGAAGGACATCGCAGCCGCGGATGCCGCCGGCGGCCTCGATCGCCTTGCCCAGCCGCTCGCGCTCGCGCACCAGCATGCGCAGCGTGTCGGCAAAATCCTCCGGGCTGCCCAGGCCGGCCATGGCGGCGATCGCCTCCTCCGGCAGGGTGCCGGAGGCCAGCGTCATCTCGCGCGATTCGGCCAGCATCTCGGCGGCGTCGGCCTCCTCGATCAGGGTGAATTGCGGCGGCAGGCCGGCTTCCAGCGGAAAGCTGCGCAGCAGCGACTGGCAGAAGGAATGGATGGTGGCGATGCGCATGCCGCCCGGCTGCTCCAGCACCTCCGCGAACAGGGCGCGGGCGCGGCGGGCTAGCGCCGCACCGGGGCGGGCGCCGGTCAGCGCCTCCAGGCTGGCGCGCAGCGTGGCGTCGTCGGCGACCGCCCATTCGCCCAGGCGGCGGGCCAGGCGGGTGGCCATCTCGGCGGCGGCGGCCTTGGTGAAGGTCAGGCACAGGATGCGGCCCGGCTTGGCGCCAGGGCGCAGCAGCAGGCGCAGCACCCGGTCGGTCAGCACCTTGGTCTTGCCCGAGCCGGCCGAGGCCCCCACCCAGGCCGAGGCCAGCGGGTCGGAAGCGCGGCGCTGCGCCGCCTGGGCCGCCTCGCGCGGCGATTCCGCGGGCTGCGCCAGATCGGAGAAAAGATCACGATTCATCGGCGGCACCCCATTCGGCGACGCGCGCCAGGTGGTCGTGGTCGGAGCGGCGCGGCTTCCGCCCCGGATGCGGCCGCGCGACGAAGCGCCGGTCGCCCAGCAGGAAGGCCCGCGCCAGCGCCGCCGTCTGGTCCAGCGCGTCCGCCCCCAGCGCCGCGGCGTCGCCCTTGATCGGCTTGACCTCGCCGGGGGTGCCGCCGCCGGTCAGCCGCCAATGCGCCATGGCCGAGACCACGGCGCCCTCGACCTTCTGGAAGCCGCCGGCCTCGGCGATGGCGGCCTCCAGCGGCATCTGGGGGGCGCGGCCGTCGGTGATCTCCTTGGCGGAGGGCGGGGTGCCGGTCTTGTAGTCGATGATCGACAGGGTGCGGTCGGCGAGCTCGTCGATGCGGTCGGCGCGCACCTTCAGCCGCACCGCGCCCTGCAGGATGTCGAGATGCCCGGACACCTCGGCATGGCGGTGGCGGATTCTTTTTCCTGATGCCTGGGCGGCCTCCTGCGCCACGACGAAGCCGCCGATGCGCGACAGGCGCGGACGCCAGAAGGCCAGCAGGCCGGGGCGGGCGGCGGCCTCGGCCAGCGATTCCTCGGCCGCCTCGTCGAACCAGCGGCTGGCGGTATCGAGGCCGGGCCAGCCGCCGGGGGCTTCGCCCAACCGGCGGGTCCAGGTGGCCAGCACGGCATGGACGATCTGGCCGTAATCGGCGGCGCCGACCTCGGCATCCAGCGGGTCGAGCGGGGTCAGCCGCAGCACGCGGCGGGCATAGAAGCCATAGGGGTCGGCCATCAGGTCGGCGACCTCGGTGACGCTGATCTCGCGCGGGCGGTCGGCGGCCGGCGGGCGCCGACCGCCCGCGCGAGATCAGCGTCACCGAGGTCCTGGCGCTTT
>NZ_CACSJM010000178.1 GCF_902706185.1 Roseomonas sp. 18066
GGCCGGGGGGGGCGGCGCGATCGGCCGCGCCGCGTCAGGGGGATTCCACCAGGATGCCGTGCAGGTCGTCGATCTCGACAGTCCTGCGAGCCGGCCTCGGGTCCCGTGGCGCCTTGCGCCGCGTCGGACCGGGCACGCCGGCGATCCTGGCAGTTCTCATTCCCTATCGTAGACGACAGCGATCTTCGCGGCCGTTGGTCCGCGTGCCGGGCCTTTCGGCCGTCACCGCGGGCAGGGGGCCGCAGCCTGGAAGGGCCGCGGCCGCAGGCGGGTCGTGCAGGCGCAGCGAGGCAGCGGGTGGCTGGCCGTCACTGCACCTCTTCCAGCACCGGCTGCGGCGCGTTCGGGCTCGACATCATGCGGGCGACGGCGACGAGCGCGCTGCGGTGCCGCGGGTCGGGGATGCTGCCGAACATCTGGATCAGCGCGATGATCTCTTCGTTCGTGTTGGGCAGCGGCGTCACCAGCTCCGGCGTCACGGCGTTCGAGGCCGCGGCCAGCAGGCTGTCGGGGCGCACGCCCAGCGCATTGGCGATGGCGATCAGCCGCGTCGTCGCGATCCGGGTGGTGCCGGTCTCGTAGCGGTGCAGCTGGGCGCCGGTGACGCCGATGATCGCCGCCACCTGCTTCTGCGTCATGCCGGCCGCGCGGCGGCACTGGCGGATCTCGCGACCCATGGCGGTGTCGGAATGGGTAGGTCCACGCTTGAGCGTCATGACGCCCTCCTGAAGGCTCGGTTGTGGTGCAGGGAGTTCATCAACTCCTGCGTGGGGGACAGCAACGGATGCGAGTGGCGGGGGCCGCGGCGCATCCGGTCAGGCACTTCGTCCGGCAGATCGTCCAACATGGGCATGTGGATTTTCTCCCCCGGCGGATCGTCCGTTCCCGCTGTCTCGCAACAGGAACTTGCACCCTATGGGGACCCCGATTTGTCGCGACGAAAAGGGCGCAGGCGGAGCGGGTTTGCGATTTTCTGGAATGCGTAACCGGTCCAGAAGCGGAGGGTGACCCTCTGCCGCAAAAACCCGTGACGGCACCGCACTTTCCTCCGACATTTGTTCAAACGTGCAAAAATAGGGAGATGGCGTGGTTTACGCCCAATTTCATTCCGAAATCTAATTATGGAGACGGAGCCTGACGCATGCGACCGGTTCGCCATTACCAATCGGCAGCTCATGAAAAAACTACGTGGCAGTACACATTTGTCGGCAAAAATGGCCATTAAAGGCCGATTAACTTGGCTTTGCGTTGTGCCCAAGCTTCCACGAACTCGTGAACCTTTCTTGCGAGAAACTGGAGCGCCAAATTGAGACATAAAAATCAGCGAACCCTGTGCTTCGCAGGTTTTTCTGAAGCCCTTTCTGCAAAATCTGTGACAAGCCGCTCAATTGCCACGGTTTCCACGAGATCGGTGACCTGCACAGCGGAATCGGCGCCGGTTTCCCCTGGCAGTGCGCTGCCGCATGGAAGGGGAGGGCGGCCCTGCCGCGCCAGGAAGCGAGGCCGGATGATTTGAAACCGGTCCCTGAGACACAGGCGATGCAACGGGCCAGGTTGTTGGGAAGCCAAGAAATTCCCGGCATGGAAGTAAAGCCGCGCGCAAATAACCTATGATGGCGAGAATAACTGCTTCACGATCCCGTTATACCGCCGTTTTGTAGTTTAAACTATTTGGCAAACTGCATATCGACGGGGCAAGCCCTCATGGCAGCAAAAACCGCGCCGGCCAGACCACCTTTTCCACGGCCGATTGAATGACGCCGGAGAAAAATTCATGTGCTCGATCGCCCGTCCTGGCGCCGCAACCCCGCGGAGCAGCCCAGGAAGACTAAAGTTCCCCTGCCTGGCCGCCGCCATCGTGCCGGCGTCGCCGCGCGGCGAGGTGGCTCCATGAGCGGCGCCGGCGCCACCCAGATGTCGGGTGGCAACGAGCCCTTCCGCTGGCAACGCGTCCTGCGACAGGACACGCTGCCGGAGACCAGCCTGCGCCTGCGCCAGCTGCGCCTGGCGCCCGAGGCGGCGGAGGCCATGCTGCAGAGCCAGCACAGCCAGGCGCGCCGCATCGACACCACGGTGCGTGCCTATGCGGAGGCCATGCGCGAAGGCCGCTGGGTCGCCAATGGCATGCCGCTGATCCTGTCGCAGGGCGGCGTGCTGCTGGACGGCGTGCAGCGCCTGGCCGCCTGCATCGAGGCGGAGACCGCCTTCGACACCCTGGTGGTCGAGGGCGTCGACGACGCCGCCTTCCACACCATCGACCAGCACCGCCCGCGCTCGCTGTCAGGCATCCTGCGGCCGCGCGGGGTGGTCAACCACCACCTGCTGGCCAATCTGCTGATGCGCCTCGTCCGCTACGACGAGGGCAACATGACCAAGCCGCTGGCGCCGCGCGCCTCCTGGACCCAGCTGGAGCAGCTGCTGGCCAACACGGATGCGCATCGCAAGGCGCTGGCGCAGAGCCTGTCGATGCCCGGCTCGCCGCTGCCGGAACCGGTCCGCACCATGATCCTGTTCATGGGCCACCAGGTGAATGCCGGGCTGACCGACCGGCTGCTGCATGCGGTGCAGTATCCGGCGCAATGGCCGCCGCATGAGCCGGGCGTGCTGCTGCGCCACGAGATCGAGCGTGGCGGCCTGAGCAACAGCCATCTGATCGCGCTGTCGATCAAGGCGCTGAACGCGCTGCTGCGGGCCGAGCCGCTGCGCCGGCTGACCTGGGTCGAGCGGACCGGCGCGCAGGGCGCTGCCGAGCCCTTCCCGGAGCTCGATGGCTATCGCGGCCTGGCCGCGCTGCAGGCGGGCAAGGCCGACGGCACCGATCCGGCGCTGGAGGAGGAGGCCTCCCCGGCCGAGATGCGGGTCGAGGCGATCGATGCCAGCCAGGCCATGCGCTATCTGCGCATGAACGTCGCCGGCCGGCGGCCGGTGAAGTCGCATGTCGACGCCCTGGCCCGCGACATCCGCCGCGGCCGCTGGCTGACCAATGGCCAGCCGATCTGCTTCTCGCGCAGCGGGCTGCTGATCAACGGCCAGCACCGGCTGCTGGCGGTGATCGCGGCGCAGGGCCAGATCATGGCCCCCGTGGTGCGCGGCCTGCCGGAGGAGGCCTATGCCACCTACGACGCGCAGCCGCGCCGCCTGGTGCGCAGCCAGGTCGCCGAGGGCAATTTCGGCGACCAGGCCCTGGCCGTGGCCATGGCCAACCTGCTGTGGCGGCTGGAGCGCAAGACCCCGGCGATCCGCAGCAAGCGGGCGGCGGCGACCGAGATCCACGAGATCCTCAGCCAGAACCCCCGGCTGCTGGAGCTGCGCGGCTTCGCCCGCAAGATGGTGGAATACGGCCGCTCCTCGGTGATGGGCTATGGCGCCTATGTCATCGAGCGTGACGACCCCAAGCTGTCGCCGGCCTTCCTGAACGCCCTGGCGACGGGGGCCGACCTGCCGGCCGGGCATCCGATCCTGGCGCTGCGCCGCGGCCTGCAGAAGCTGCGCCGCGACAATGCCAGCCAGGCCGACCAGCTCAGCGCGCTGCTGGCCGGCTGGCGCCAGTACAAGGCGCACCAGGCGAGCGAGAGGGCGCGGCTGCCGCGCTGATCCTGCTGGCGCCCCGCCTGGACACCCTGCGCTACGGCGCCTCAGCCGGCCCTCGGGCCGGCTGAGGCCGTTTTGGGGGCTGGCCTGCCTGGACGGCCGGCCAGCGCCCCGCAGCGCCGCGCCTGAGCGTCAGCGTGGCCATTGGCAAAGAGGGGGGGGGATCAGCCGCGCGAGGCGTGCAGCGTCAGCGGGTCGAGCCAGTCCAGCCGGAAGCCGGCGCCGCGCAGCAGCGCCTCGACCCGGCCGGGCCGCGCCGGCGGGCCGTCGAGGGCGATGACGACATGCCGCAGCCCGGGCTGGCGCAGCGTGCCGCTGAGCCCGAGCAGCACCTCGAGCTCATGCCCGGCGACGTCGAGGCGGATCAGCTGCGGCAGCAGCGAGGCGTCCTGGGCCAGGATCGAATCGCCGGTGGCCAGGATGATCTCCGCCATGCCCTGCGGCGCGGCCAGGCCCTGCTCGGCCAGGATGCTGGCCTTGCCGGCGCGGTCGGACAGGGCGAAGGGCAGCACCAGGATGTTGTCGCGCGCCTCGACGGCGCCTTCCAGCCGGCGATGGCGCTGCGGCAGCGGCTCGAAGGCCAGCACCGTGCCATGCGAGGCGACGCATTGCGCCAGGATGCGTGTATGCGCCCCCGACCGCGCGCCGATATCCCAGACGCAGTCGCCGGGCGCGATGGCCTGGCGCAGCGCGCGGATGGCCACGCTCTCCTGGCCGATGCGGCGCAGCAGGCCGAAGGCGAGCATGCCGACGCCGAGCTGGCGCAGCAGCGCGCGGCCCCGAAGGGCGGCGGGCACCATCATGCTGGCAGCATCATTCGGGCAGGATCATGCGGGCAGGATCATGCGGGCAGGGTCTCCATCGGCGCGGCGCCACGGCGCGGCCTAGCAGGACGCTAGCAAAGGCTGCCGCCGTGACAACGATATTCGTCGATCCCGCGGCAGTTTCACGGCCATCCTCCGGCCAGCGCGACAGCGCGCGAAAGCCGTTCTGACCACAGCGAAATTTTCTTGAGGGCATCGAATAATTTTCCCGCGCCGCGGCTGGATTGCATGGGACAACGGACAGGGCCGGATGATTCGTCGCTGTCTGTGCCTGCGATTTAGAAGAACTATCCTCTAGGAACTGTCTAAGAATTCGCGCAAGGATGCAGCGGAGGGGCAGAATCGCCAGCTGGAGACAGCATCGGGAAACCGCGCCCCCGCCGGACCGACCTCGCGGCGGCCCTGTCACCAGGGGCGCCGCGCCGGGCGCGCGAGAGGCGCGCCAGACCGAGACAGAGGAGACATCGTGACCGAAGGTCCGATCCAGCCCGTGCAGCCGCCACCCTTGCCGAGGGAGGAGCTCTTCGAGGGGCTCCTGGCCAGCGCGACGGACTTCGCCATCTTCACCCTGGGCCCGCAGGGTGCGGCGACGAGCTGGAACCTGGGCGCCGAGCGGCTGTTCGGCTTCAGCGCCGCCGAGATGCTGGGGCAGAGCGCCGACCTGCTGTTCACCGAGCAGGACCAGATCGGCGGGGTGCCGGCGACGGAGCGCGAGACGGCGCGGGCCGAGGGCCTGGCCGCCGGCGAGCGCTGGTACCGCCGCAAGGATGGCGCGCTGTTCTGGGCCTCCGCCTCGCTGACGCCGCTGCGCGGCCGCAGCGGCGCCAGCCAGCAGGGCTTCGTCAAGATTGTGCGCGACCGCACCGAGCAGCACCGCGCCGAGCAGGCGCTGCGCCGCAACGAGGAGCGTTTCCGCGTGCTGGCCACCAGCATCCCGCAGCTGGTCTTCCGCACCCGCCCCGACGGGCAGCGCAGCTGGGCCAGCCCGCAATGGCTCGCCTTCACCGGGCTCAGCCTGCGGCAGAGCCAGGGCTTCGGCTGGCTGCAGGCGATCCATCCCGAGGACCGCGAGGCGACGCGCGCCGCCTGGGACCGCGCCGGCAAGCGGGGCGAGTACTACATGGAGCACCGCGTCTGGAGCGCCGAGGCCGGCCAGTACCGCTGGCACCAGACCCGCGCCCGCCCGGTGGAGGTGAAGCACGCGGAGGCGCGCCACGCCGAGGCCAGGGGCGCGGATGGCGGCGACCGCGGCGACTGGGTCGGCACCATGACCGACATCGAGGACCTGCGCAGCCTGCAGGGCCGCCAGCAGGTGCTGCTGGCCGAGCTGCAGCACCGCACCCGCAACCTGCTGGCGGTGGTGCAGTCGATCGCCATCCAGACCATCCAGAATGCCAGCTCGCTCGACATCTTCACCGCCGAGTTCAAGGGGCGGCTCTCCGCCCTCGGCCGGGTGCAGAGCCTGCTGGCGGAAAGCGACGCGCAGGACATCGACCTGCATGCGCTGCTGATGGCGGAGCTGACCGCGCATGGCAGCGGCGCGCTGGGCAATGGCCGGATCAGCATCGAGGGCCCGGCCGTGGCGCTGCCGGCGCCGGCGGCGCAGGCGGTCGGGCTGGCGCTGCATGAGCTGGCCACCAACGCGGTGAAATACGGCGCGCTGACCCAGCCCGAGGCGCGGCTCTCCGTCGTCTGGACGGTGGAGAGCATCGGCAACCAGCAGATGGTGCGGCTGGAATGGCGCGAGCGCGACGTCGTCATGCCGCCCGATGACGGCACCCGCCGCCGCGGCTACGGCACCGAGCTGATCGAGCGCGCGCTGCCCTATCAGCTGAAGGCGCAGACCAGCCTGGAATTCTTCCCCGATGGCGTGCGCTGCATGATCGGCGTGCCGCTGCTGCCGAAGCCGCCGCCGGAATGAGGAAGGGGCCCCGCGCCATCCGGCGCGGGGCCCCTGCCTCGTCGTGCCGCGGCGGTCAGAGCGCCATTTCGAACATGGCGTCCTGCTCGGCGCGCAGCCGGTCGATCAGCCGCTCGGCCGGGAACTCGACATCGTCATAGGTCAGCACGGCATCGCGCGGCAGCGGATGCTTGACGATGCAGCCCTCGGCCAGGCCGATCGGCAGCAGGTTCTGCGAGCGCGCCACCTCGTAGCGCTCGGCCTGGCCATAGGTCTTGTAGCCGCCGAGCCCGTCGATGACATCGCCCGGGGCCAGGGCCACCTTCGCCGTCGCCACCACGTCGACGCGCGGGCCCGCCAGCGGCTGCAGCACCGGGTCGCGGCACAGCACCACGCGGGCGACCGAGATCGGCACCTCGAAATGGCAGAGGTGGTAGGGGGTGTAGAAGCTGTAGAGCGGCCCCTCGCCGAGCTTGTAGAGGTTGAGGTAGTGCCGCTGCTTCGGATCGGCATGCGTCGCCAGCACGAAGACGCCCGGCCCCGGCTTGCTGCCCACGGTATAGTCGACCGCGCCGCCGCAGGCGCGCAGCGCCTCGATGTCGTAGTGCTGGGTCAGCTCGTCGACATGGCCGGGATGGGTGATGCCGGTCATGCCCCGCTGCAGCACCGACATGCCCGTGGCATTGGCGACGATCGCCTGCTCGAAGCTGATCTTGGTGCCGTCGGCGAAGCTGGTCACCATCGCCGGGTCCTGGCCCCATTTCTTCGCGAATCCCTCCTGGGTGGTGGGATTGCGATAGGGGTCCTGGAGGCCCTTGATGTTGCCGCAGAGCAGCGGCGTCAGGCCGATCGACTGGACGAACCGGAAAAGGTTCATCTGCACGCCCGGCTGGTCGCCGTCGGAGCCGGTGAAGATGACGCCGGCGGCATCGGCCTTGCGCTTCAGCAGCGGCCCCACCGTGCCATCCAGCTCGGCGTTCAGGGACACCATGTCCTTGCCGTGCTCGATGGCGGCCAGCGTGATCATGGCGCCGTAATCGATGGCCCCCGTCGCGTCGACCAGGCAGTCCAGGTCGCCGCGGCAGAGCAGCAGCGGGTCCTGGGTGATGGCCGGGCGGCCGGCGGCCATGCAGGCGGCGAGGCCGGCATCGTCGGCGACCTCCACCACCTCCTCCAGCCCGGCGACCTCGAAGGCGTGGCGCGCCTTGTCGAGGCTGCGGTTGCAGATCACCGACAGCACCATGCCTGGCACCGAGTTGACGATCTGGTTGGCGATGCCGCGCGCCATGAAGCCGGCGCCGAACATGCCGACGCGGATCGGTGTGCCGGCGGCGGCCCGCTCGCGGAGCAACCTGTCATAGATCATGTCGCATCCCCTCTTGAGGCCGTGTGGTCAACGCAGGCCGAGCAGCGCTTCGGGCCGGTGGAAGCCGGGGTCGAAGGCTGGCCAGCTGAGATCCTTGTCGGAGACGCTCACCGGCTCGGCCGGCCAGGCGATGCCGAAGCGCGGATCGTCGTAGCGCAGGCCGCGCTCCTGCCCGGGCATATAGGCGTCGCTGGCCAGGTAGAGCGTCTCGGTGTCGTCGCGCAGCGTGATGAAGCCGTGCGCGAAGCCGCGCGGCACGTAGAGCGACAGCCGGTTCTCCGCCGAGAGCTCGACGCCGAGCCAGTCGCCATAGCTCGGGCTGTCCGGCCGCAGGTCGATGATGACGTCGTAGAGCGCGCCGTGCAGGCAGCGGACGACCTTCACCTCGGCCGCCGGCGGCAGCTGGTAATGCATGCCGCGCAGCGTTCCCGCCTTGCGGTTGAAGCTGTTGTTGATCTGCACGAAGCGGCTGGCCGACAGGCCGGCGGCGGCGAATTCCTGCTCGCAATAGGCGCGGGCGAAGAAGCCGCGCTCATCCTCGCGCGGCTCCAGCTCCAGGATGTAGACGTCCTTCAGCTTGGTCTCGATGAACTTCATGCGGCCGCCCTCGTGGTCTCGAGCTTCTCGGTCAGCGCGCCGCTGCGGATCAGCTTCTCCAGCGTCACCAGCCGGATCGCGGACGAGCTGCGGTAGTTCGGGTCGGCGAAGCCTTCCTCGCCCAGCCGGTCGCGAAGCTCGGCGATGGTGCCGGCCAGCGTCTCCTGCGGCTGGTGGTCCGGCGCCAGCTTGCCGTAGAGCTCGAAGTCGACGCGGTAGGAGCGCTTGTCGGGCGGTGCCGCCACGGCGATGGAGACGCTGGCTTCGGGCACCGCGGCGCCCACCGCCTCGGCCAGCTCGCGCACCTGGAAGTTCCACGCCGCGCAGCCGACATTCAGCGTCAGGAAGGCGCCGCCATTCTCGGCCGGCCGCGTCGCCGCCCAGTCGATGGCGCGCGCCATGTCGCGGACATGGATCAGCGGCCGCCAGGGCGTGCCGTCGCTCAGCACGCTGACCTCGCGGTTGGCCAGCGCGCCGGCGACGAAGTCGTTCAGCACCAGGTCCAGCCGCAGCCGCGGCGACATGCCGCAGGCGGTGGCGAAGCGCAGGCAGGTGATGGTCATGGCGCCGTTGTCGAGCGCCTTGAGCGACACCTCGGTCGCGATCTTGGAGCGCGCATAGGCGGTCAGCGGATTGACCGTGTCCGCCTCGGTGCGCGGCCGGCCGTCATCGGCGAAGCCGTAGACGCTGCAGCTGGAGGCGAAGACGAAATGGCCGACGCCGGCCTCGGCGGCGGCGCGCGCCACGGTGACGCTGGCCTCGTGGTTGATCTCGTTGGTGACCGCCTCGAATCGCAGCCCCATCGGATCGTTGGAGACGGCGGCGAGGTGGACGACGACGTCGAAGCCGGCCAGGTCGGCGGCGGTGACGTCACGCACGTCGCCGAAGCGCTGCTCGTCCAGCGCCGTCTCCGGCAGCGGGTCGCTGGTGGTCAGGCAATGGCCGAACCAGCCGAGGTCGAGGCCGACCAGATGCGCCGCCGGATAGCGGCGGCGCAGGTGGCGGACGAGGACAGGGCCGACATAGCCCATGTTGCCGGTGATCAGGATGCGCATGGCTCAGTTTTCCCAGACGCGCCAGGGCGCCTTGCCGGAGTTCCACATCTTCTCGAGGTGCGTCTTGTCCCGGATGGTGTCCATCGGGTGCCAGAAGCCGTGGTGCTGGAAGACGGACAGCTGCCCGTCGCCGACCAGCCGCTCGATCGGCTCGTCCTCCCAGGTGGTCTGGTCGCCGTCGATATAGTCGCCGACCTTCGGGCTGAGCACGAAATAGCCGCCATTGATCCAGGCGCCGTCGCCGTTCGGCTTCTCCTTGAAGGCCTTGACCTCGTCGCCCTCGATGCGCAGCGCGCCGAAGCGGCCCTCGGGCTGGGTCGCCGTCAGGGTGGCGAGCCGCCCCTGGGCGCGGTGCAGGGCGATGGCGCGGGTGATGTCGACATCGCCGACGCCATCGCCATAGGTCATGCAGAAGGCGTCGTCATTGGCGACATGCGGCAGCACGCGCTTCAGCCGTCCGCCGGTCAGCGTGTCGGCCCCGGTATCGACCAGGGTGACGCGCCAATCCTCAGCGCGGCTGTTATGCACCTGCACCGCGCCGCGGCCGAGGTCGACGGTGATGTCGGCGCTCTGCATCCCGTAATTCAGGAAATAGTCGCGGATCACCTCGCCCCGGTACCCCAGGCAGACGACGAAGTCGGTGATGCCGTGCGCGGCGTAGGTCTTCATGATGTGCCACAGGATCGGCCGGCCGCCGATCTCCACCATGGGCTTCGGCCGCACCGAGGTCTCCTCGGCCAGGCGAGTGCCGAGCCCGCCTGCGAGAATTACCGCTTTCATGCCTTCTCTCCGATCCTGCGTCGGCGCGCTGAGGCTGCCGGCCGGCGACCACCGCCTGTCGCCTAAATGCCTGGGTCGCTGCTATTTGCAAGACGTAATGACGTTGGAAATGCATAATTGTCGCAAGAGAAAACCGCCTTTCCTCGCCAGGTCTCAAATTGAACTACCGCGAAAACATCACGTAAATTCGATGAAAATCCATCCTGGTCTCGAGATGCCGAAGAATTATTCGAGAGGCTCGCGATTTTATATTGGACGGAACCTGTTTTTTGGTTACGTTTCCGGCCGGAATTCATGGGCGACGCGCGGCGCGTCCCGGATTCCTTATCCCAGCTGGAGGCCGGGCATGCGCCCTGAACCGGACGTCACCATCGGCATGCCGGTCCGCAATGGCGGGCAGGAAATCCGGGTCGCCTTGGACTCGCTGCTCGGCCAAAGCAAAGGCGATTTTCGGCTGATCATCTCGGACAACCAGTCCACCGATGACACCGTCGCCATCTGCGCCGACTACGCCGCCCGCGACAGCCGCGTCACCCTGGTGCAGCAGCCGGAGAACCGCGGCATCTGCGGCAACTTCCGCTACGTGCTGATGGCGGCGACCACGCCCTTCTTCATGTGGGCCTGCCACGACGACCTCTGGGCGCCCGATTTCATCGCCGCCAACCACGCGCAGCTGATGGCCCACCCCCAGGCCATCGCCAGCGGCTCGAAGGTGACGATGATCGGGCCGGAGGGGTCGCGCCCCTCCGGCGGCACCGAGGCGCTGCGGGGCCCGGCCACGGCGCGGCTGGTGGAATTCTTCCGCAACCCCGGCGAGGCCTCGCGCTTCTACTCGCTCTACCGCACCGCTGCGCTGCAGCGCAGCTTCCCCGAGGGCATCGACGTCTTCGGCTACGACTGGATTGTCCTGGCCCTGACGCTGATGGAGGGCGAGTACCTGGAGCTGCCGGAAGTGCTGCTGAAGCGTGGCGACCATCCGGCGGACCATTACCACCGCAGCCTGGTGCGCGGGCAGCGGCGGCGGCTGTACCGCGCGCTGCCGCATCTGCCGATGGCGCTGACGCTGCGCCGCCTGCTGCCCCCCGAGCAGTGGCGCGCCGTCCGCCGCCTGGTGCTGCGCCGGAACATGATCGAGGCGCTGATGTATGCCCGCTACCGCTTCCCCGCGCTGAGCCCGGCGCTGCGCCGCCTGGCGGCGCTGGAGAAGAAGAAGAACTTCTGGCCGGTGCCGCCGACCCACGGCGCCGGCGCCTGATCCGACCCTCCCCCAAACC
>NZ_CACSJM010000179.1 GCF_902706185.1 Roseomonas sp. 18066
GGGGGCCGAAGCCGGGGCGGCGGCCAGGGCGCCCGCCCGAGGGTGGCCACGGGTGGCCACGGGTGGCCAGGGGTCGCGCCGGGTCGGGCGCCCGGCGCGGCCCGGCCGCCTCACCGCATCGTCGGCATGACGAAGTCGGCGCCGGCCGAGCGCAGGCCCCCGGTCGGCCAGCGCGTCGTGATGGTCTTCAGCCGGGTGTAGAAGCGCACCCCCTCCGGCCCGTGCATATGGTGGTCGCCGAACAGCGAGGCCTTCCAGCCGCCGAAGGAATGGAAGGCCATCGGCACCGGGATCGGCACGTTGATGCCGACCATGCCGACCTGGATGCCATGGGCGAATTCGCGCGCCGCCTCGCCGTCGCGGGTGAAGATCGAGGTGCCGTTGCCGAATTCATGCTCGTTGATCAGGCGGGTGGCGGTGGCGTAGTCGTCGGCGCGCACCACCGACAGCACCGGGCCGAAGATCTCCTCGCGGTAGATCGACATGGCCGGCGTCACATGGTCGAACAGCGTGCCGCCGACGAAGAAGCCGTCCTCATAGCCCTGCATGCGGAAGTCGCGGCCATCGACCACCAGCTTCGCGCCCTCGGCCAGGCCGGCATCGATATAGCCCAGCACCTTGTCGCGGTGCTGGCGGGTGACCAGCGGGCCCATCTCGGCCTCCGCCTCGGTGCCCGGGCCGATCTTCAGCGCGCGCACCTTGGGCTCCAGCTTGGCCATCAGCGCCTCGGCGGTGCCCTGGCCGACGGGGACGGCGACCGAGATCGCCATGCAGCGCTCGCCGGCCGAGCCATAGGCGGCGCCCATCAGCGCATCGACCGCCAGGTCCATGTCGGCATCGGGCAGGATGACCATGTGGTTCTTGGCGCCGCCCAGCGCCTGGCAGCGCTTTCCGGTCCTGGCCGCCGTCTCGTAGATATAGCGGGCGATCGGCGTCGAGCCCACGAAGCTGATGGCGCTGATGCCGGGATGCTGCAGCAGCGCGTCGACCGCCACCTTGTCGCCCTGCACCACGCTGAAGACACCGGCGGGCAGCCCGGCCTCGGCCAGCAGCTCGGCGATGATCAGGCTGGCCGAGGGGTCGCGCTCCGAGGGCTTCAGGATGAAGCAATTGCCGCAGGCCAGCGCCACGGGGAACATCCACATCGGCACCATGGCCGGGAAGTTGAACGGCGTGATGCCGGCGACCACGCCCAGCGGCTGGCGCAGCGCATGGCTGTCGATCCGGCTGCCGACATTCTCGGTGATCTCGCCCTTCAGCAGCTGCGGCGCCCCCGTGGCGAACTCCACCACCTCCATGCCGCGGGTCAGCTCGCCCTTGGCATCCGACAGCACCTTGCCGTGCTCGGCGGTGATGGCGGCGGCGATGCGGTCGGCATCGCGCTCCAGCAGGGAGAGGAACTTGTTCAGGATGCGGGCGCGGCGCAGCGGCGGGGTGGCGGCCCAGGCCGGGAAGGCGCTCAGCGCCGCCTGCACCGCGGCATCCACGTCGCCGGCGCTGGCGAGCGCCACCTCGCCGCTCTGCGCGCCGGTCGCCGGGTTGTAGACGGGGGCGCTGCGGCCGCCGCGCCCCTCGAAGGTGGTGCCGTCGATGAAATGCGGAATCCAGCTGGCCATGGCGCGTCTTCTCCCCTTTTGCGGCGTCCCTGCCGCAGGCCGGGCGGGCGCCGTCGGGGTCATGCTCGGCCCGGCAAGGCTGCACAGCAAGGCGAGGATTTGCACCACCGTTGTGCGGAAACTAAAGTCGGCCGATGAACTGGGACCGGGTGCGCATCTTCCTGGCCGTGGCGCGCAGCGGCCAGATCCTGAAGGCCGCGGCCGAGCTGCGGCTGAACCACGCGACCGTCGGCCGCCAGGTGACGGCGCTGGAGGAGGAGCTCGGCGTCCGCCTGCTGGAGCGGCGCAGCCAGGGCTGCAGCCTGACCGGCGCCGGCGAGGCGCTGATGGCCGCGGCCGAGCGGATGGAATCCGAGGCCCTGCGGGTCGCCTCCGCCTTGACCCTGATCGGCGAGGCGGTGACGGGGACCGTGCGGATCGGCGCGCCGGACGGTCTCGGCAACTACGTGCTGGCCGCCGAGCTGGCGGCGCTGGCCGAGCGGCATCCCGCCCTGCTGGTGCAGCTGGTGCCGCTGCCGCGCACCTTCTCGCTGTCGCGGCGCGAGGCGGATATCGCCATCACCCTGGAACGGCCGGAGCAGGGGCGGCTGATGGTCAGCAAGCTGACCGACTACACGCTCAGCCTCTATGCCACGGCCGGCTACCTGGCGCGGACCGGGCCGATCCTGCGCCCGGCGGACCTGGCCGATCGGCTGTTCGTCACCCATGTCGAGGATTTCCTCTACAGCCGGGCGCTGGATTATGCGGCGGCGCTGCGGCGCTTCATCGGCGCCCGCTATGAATGCGGCAGCGTCATCGCCCAGATGGAGGCGGTGCGCGGCGGCCATGGCGTCGGCATCCTGCACGACTATGCCGCCAGCCGCTTTCCCGAGCTGGTCCGGGTGCTGCCGGAAACCCGCTTCCTGCGCAGCTACTGGCTGGTCGCCCATGCCGACACGCATGAGACGCGGCGCATCCGCCTCGTCAGTCGCCACCTGATGGAGCGCATGCGCGCGGCGTCTTCCCTGTTCGCCCAGCCGGGCCCCGAGGGGCTGCCCGGCGGCGACCCCGCGGCCGGCTAGCGCCGGCGCGCGGCGCGCAGCGGGATATAGAGCGCCAGATAGGCCTCCCGCGCATCGGCGGCCTCCTTGGCCATGGCGTCGGTGATGGTGCCGTGGCGGATATAGGAGAGCGACCAGATCGAATCCGAGATGGTGATCGACAGGGCGAAGCGCCGCGCCATCTCCGGGTCGTCGGGGATGTGGAAATGCTGCCGCACCAGCTCATGCTGGCGCTGGCCCAGGCGGCTGTTCGATTCGAGGTCGGTCTGGCGGATCTTCCAGCCGACATCGGGGCCGAGGAACAGCTTCATCGCCGCCGGATTCTCCTCGTAGAACAGCCGGGCACGGTTCCACAGGATGCGGCACAGCGCCGGCCAGCTGTCGGGGACGCGGCCGACGGGCCGGGCGTAGAGGTCGTCGAAGGCCAGCAGGCTGCGCTGCGCCAGGCCCAGGAACAGCGCCGAGGGATTGGGGAAATAGTGGTAGACCGAGGCCAGCGGCGCCTCGGCCAGGCGGGCCACGTCCTGCAGGCTGATGGCGGCGGCGTCCTGCTCGCGCAGCAGCGCCTCGGCGGCGTTCAGCAGCGCCTCGAAACGGGCATGGCCGCGGGCGCGCTGCGGCTGGCGCGGGGTCTCGGCACGCTCCTCGGCGGGGTCCCTGGCGGCCATGCGGCGGCTCCTTGCGGCTGCGGCGGAAATGGCCTGCGGAAAAGCGTTTGACAAGCGGCATGGCCTGCCACCTAATCGATTAAATTCGATTAGACGGGGAGGGGCGGCCGATGCCCGGGGACATGTCTCGCCATGCCGATCTGATGGAGCGTGCGCGCCGGGTGATCCCCGGCGGCATGTACGGCCATCAGTCGACCGCTCGCCTGCCGGCCAGCTTCCCGCAATTCTTCAGCCGCGCCGAGGGCGCGCGCATGTGGGACGCCGACGGGCGCGAATTCATCGACTATATGTGCGGCTATGGGCCGAATCTTTTCGGTTATGGCTTCGCAAAGATCGAGGCCGCCGCCGATGCCCAGCGCGCGCTGGGCGACGCCATGACCGGCCCGGGCCCGGTGATGGTGGAGCTGGCCGAGGCCATGGTCGCGACCGTCGCCCATGCCGACTGGGCGATGTTCTGCAAGAACGGCACGGATGCGACCTCGATGGCGCTGCTGGTGGCCCGCGCGCATCGTGGCCGCCGCAAGATCGTGCTGGCGCGCGACACCTATCACGGCGCCGCCGCCTGGAGCACGCCGCGCCCCGGCGGCGTGCTGCCCGAGGACCGCGCCCATCTGATCTATTGCGACTACAACGATGCGCAGAGCCTGGAGGATGCGGTGCGCGCCGCCGGCGACGACCTGGCCGGCATCTGCGTCACCCCCTTCCGCCACGAGACCTTCCGGCATCAGCATCTGCCGGAGCTGGAATTTGCGCGGCTCGCCCGCGAGCTCTGCGACCGGCACGACGCGCTGCTGATCCTCGACGAGGTGCGCGCCGGCTTCCGCCTGGCGCGCGACTGCAGCTGGCACGATCTGGGCGTCGAGCCCGACCTGAGCTGCTGGGGCAAGGCCATCGCCAATGGCCATCCGCTCTCCGCCCTGCTGGGCTCGGAGCGCGCCCGCGAGGCGGCCCAAAAACCGTATCTGACCGGGTCCTTCTGGTTCTCGGCGGTGCCGATGGCCGCTGCCGTCGCCACGCTGAAAGAGATCCGCGAGACCGACTATCTGGAGCGCACCATCCGCACCGGCACGGCGCTGCGCGACGGGCTGCAGCAGCAGGCGGCGGCGCATGGCTTCACCCTGCGCCAGACCGGCCCGGTGCAGATGCCGCAGATCTTCTTCGAGGAGGATGACGATTTCCGCCTCGGCTATGCCTGGGTCGAGCGCGCCCTGGCCCGCGGCATCTACCTGCATCCCTTCCACAACATGTTCATCTGCGCCGCGCTGACCGACGCCGATGTGCGCGAGACGCTGGAGAAGACCGACCTGGCCTTCTCCGAGCTGCGCCGCGACGCCCCCGGCCTGTCCGGCCCGCCGCCGCAGATCGCGGCCACGGTCGCTGCCATGCAGGGCGGGCGCCGATGAGCGCCGCCGCCGACTTCCTGGCGACCCTGGCCGGGCATCTCGAGGCCGGCGACGCGGCGGGGGCTGCCAGCCTGTTCCACGCCGAAAGCCATTGGCGCGACCTGCTGCCGCTGACCTGGTCGATCGCCACCTTCGACGGCCCGGCCGCGATCGCGGCGATGCTGGCCGCCACCCTGCCCGAGGCCCGCCCGCGCGGCTTCGTGCTGGAGCCGGGCAGCGAGACCACCACCGCCGACGGCGTCACCGAGGCCTGGTTCGGCTTCCAGACCGCGACCATGCAATGCCGTGGCCATCTGCGGCTGAAGGACGGCCGCGCCTGGACGCTGGTGACCATGGCGCTGGCGCTGACCGCCCATCCGGAGCGGGTCGGCACCGCCCGCGAGCGCGGCGTCGAGCATGGCGCCTTCCCCGATCGGCAGAACTGGGCCGAGCGCCGCCGCCGCCACCAGGCGCGGCTCGGCGAGACGGAGCAGCCCTATTGCCTGATCATCGGCGCCGGCCAGGGCGGGCTGACGCTGGCGGCGCGGCTGGCCATGCTCGACGTGCCGACGCTGGTGGTCGACAGCCATGCGCGCCCCGGAGACGCCTGGCGCCAGCGCTATGATTCTCTGTGCCTGCACGACACGGTCTGGGCGAACCATCTGCCCTACCTGCCGTTTCCGCCGGGCTTTCCGACCTTCATCCCGAAGGACCGGATGGCCGACTGGCTGGACAGCTACGCCCGCATCATGGGCCTCGACATCTGGAGCGCGACCACCGCCCAGGGCGCCGAGCATGACGCCGCCAGCGGCGAATGGCGGGTGACGGTGACGCGGCAGGGCAGGGAGGTCACGCTGCGGCCGAAGCAGCTGGTCATCGCCACCGGCCTGTCCGGCGCGCCGGCCGTGCCGCGCTATCCGGGCGCGGAGGATTTCCGCGGCACCCAGATGCATTCCAGCCAGTACCGCAATGCCGAAGGCTGGCGCGGCAAGCGCTGCGTCGTGGTCGGGTCGAACAATTCCGCCCATGACATCTGCGCCGATCTCTGGGAGCAGGGCGCCGATGTCACCATGGTGCAGCGTTCCTCCACCCTGGTGATCCGGGCGGATTCTTCCTACAACTTCCTCTCCAGCAAGCTGTTCTCCGAGGAGGCGGTGGCCCGCGGCGTCACCACCGAGCAGGCGGATTTCATCGCCGCCTCCCGCCCCTATGCGCTGCTGCCGCCGATGCACCAGGCGATCTACCGCGAGATCCGCGCGCATGACGCGGATTTCTACGCCGGGCTGGAGAAGGCCGGCTTCATGCTCGACTTCGGCGAGGATGACAGCGGGCACGCGCTGAAATACCTGCGCCGCGGCTCGGGCTACTACATCGATGTCGGCGCCTCGCAGCTGATCATCGACGGTGCGGTGAAGCTGCGCAGCCGCACCCGCCCGGCCCGCATCCTGCCCGAGGCGGTGGAGCTGGAGGACGGCACCATCCTGCCCGCCGACCTGATCGTCTATGCCACCGGCTTCGAGGCGATGGAGAGCTGGGTCGAGCAGCTGGTCTCGCCCGAGGCGGCGCGGCGGCTCGGCCCGGTCTGGGGCCTGGGCTCCGGCACCAGGCGCGACCCCGGCCCCTGGGCCGGCGAATTGCGCAACATGTGGAAGCCGACGCGGCAGGACGGCCTGTGGATGCAGGGCGGCAACCTGGCCCAGACGCGCTTCTATTCGCGGCTGCTGGCGATGCAGCTCAAGGCACGGATGGAGGGAATCCCGACGCCGGTGCATGATCCCCGCGCGCTCGAGGCCGTCCCGGCCTGAGCGGCGCCCGGCGACTGGCCGGCCTGGAGACCCGATTGCGATGACCAAGCCCCTCCCTCAGCTCGCCATCCCCGAGCTCTGCCGCCCTGGCGCGGTGGAGCTCGCCGCCATGATCCGCGCCCGCCGGGTCTCGGCGCGGGAGGTGATGGCGACCTATCTCGACCACATCGAGGCGGCCAACCCGACGGTCAACGCCATCGTCTCCCTGCGGCCGCGCGAGGCGGTCCTCGCCGAGGCCGACCAGGCCGATGCCGCCATCGCCCGCGGCGAGGCGGTCGGGCCGCTGCACGGCCTGCCGCAGGCGATCAAGGACCTGGCGGCGACCAAGGGGCTGCGCACCACCCTGGGCTCGCCGCTCTTCGCCGACCAGGTGCCGGCGCAGGACGCCGTCTTCGTCGAGCGGATGCGGGCGGCCGGCGCCATCATCATCGGCAAGACCAATGTGCCGGAATTCGGCTATGGCTCGAACAGCTACAACCCGGTCTTCGGCCTGACCCGCAACGCCTATGTCCCGTCGCGCGTCGGCGGCGGCTCCAGCGGCGGCGCGGGCGTCGCGCTCGCCACCCGCATGCTGCCGGTCGCCGATGGCAGCGACATGGGCGGGTCGCTGCGCAACCCGGCGGCCTTCAACAATGTCTTCGGCTTCCGCCCGTCGCAGGGGCGCGTGCCGGCCGACAATCCCGACCCCTTCTATGGCCAGATGTCGACCGACGGGCCGATGGGGCGCTCGATCGCCGATGTCGCCATGCTGCTCTCGGTGCAGGCCGGCTACGACGCCCGCGCGCCGCTGTCGCTGGCCGCCCCCGGCTTCCGCTTCGAGGACCGGCTGGGCGAGGGGGCGAGCGGTGGCTTCCGCGCCGGCTGGCTCGGCGATCTCGGCGGCCACCTGCCTTTCGAGCCCGGCGTGCTGGAGCTTTGCACCAAGGCGCTGGGCGTGTTCCGCGATGCCGGCGGCGTGGTCGACGAGGCGCGCGTCGACTTCGACCCGGAGCGGCTGTGGCGCGCCTTCGTCACGCTGCGCCAGCAGAGCATCGGCGGCAAGCATGACGAGGTCTATCGCGACCCGGCGAAGCGCGCGCTGCTGAAGCCGGAAGCCATCTGGGAGATCGAGGGCAGCCAGAAGCTCTCCGCCCTCGACGCCTACAAGGCCGGCATCGACCGCGGCGCCTGGTACAAGGCCTTCACCAGGCTCTTCGCCCAGTTCGACGTGGTGCTGATCCCGGCCGCGCAGGTCTTCCCCTTCGACGGCGGCACGCATTGGCCGAAGGAAATCGCGGGCCGCGCGATGGACAGCTACCACCGCTGGATGGAGGTGGTGGTCGGCGCCACCATGGCCGGCTGCCCCTCGATCAGCGTGCCCGCCGGCTTCAGCGAGGACGGGCTGCCGATGGGGCTGCAGATCATCGGCCCGCCGCGCGGCGACCTGCGCGTGCTGCAGGTGGCGGCGCGCTTCGAGGCGGCCTGCCCCTGGATCGCCCGCCTGCCGTCCTGGCTCGACAACACCTGAATAAAACGCCGGGGAAAGCCCGGACAGCTTGGGAGATTTCTCGATGGATCGCCGTGGCTTTCTGGCTTTCTCCGCATCCGCTTTGGCGGCGCCCGGCGTCGTCCGGGCGCAGGGCACGACCGGCGCGCGCTCGACGCTGAAATTCGTCCCCCAATCCGACCTGGCGCTGCTCGACCCGGTCTTCAACACGGCGCTGGTCACCCGCAACCACGCCATGATGGTCTATGACCAGCTCTATGCGCTGGATGGCAGCTTCAAGGTGCAGCCGCAGCTGGTCGAAGGCCATGTCATCGAGGACGGGGGAAAACTCTGGCGCATCACCCTGCGCCAGGGCCCGACCTTCCATGACGGCACCCCAGTCCGCGCCGCCGATGCCGTCGCCAGCATCGCCCGCTGGTGCCAGGCCGATGTGCTCGGCCAGAATATCCGCGCCATCACCGAGGAGATGGTCGCCGTCTCCGACCGCGTCTTCACCATCCGGCTGAAGAAGCCGTTTCCGCTGCTGGCCGAGGCGCTGGCCAAGCCGTCCTCCTTCTGTCCGGTGATGCAGGAGCGTTTCGCGAAGCTCTCGCCCTCGACGCAGGTGACGGAGATCGTCGGCAGCGGCCCGTTCCGCTGGGTCGCCTCGGAGCGCCTGGCCGGTGTCCGCGCCGTCTACACGAAGTTTGAGGGCTACGTGCCGCGGCAGGAGGCGCCGAGCTTCCTGGCCGGCGGCAAGCAGCCGCTGGTCGACCGCGTCGAATGGCACACCCTGCCCGATGCCGCGACGGCCGCCGCCGCCATGCAGCAGGGCGAGGTCGATTGGTGGGAGCAGCCCTCGCCCGACCTGCTGCCGCTGCTGCGCCGCAACCGCAACATCAAGATCGAGGTGAAGGACCGCACCGGCTCGCTCTGCATGATCCGGTTGAACCACCTGGTCGCGCCCTTCGACAACCCGGCGATCCGCCGCGCGCTGCTGCCCGGCATCCGCCAGGCCGACTACATGACCGCGATCCTGGGCGAGGATCGCAGCCTGTGGAACGACCGCTGCGGCTTCTTCCTGCCCGGCAGCCCGCTGGCCAGCGAGGTCGGGCTGGAGACGATGAACGGCGCCCCCGACTACGACAAGGTGAAGCGCAACCTCGAGGCCGCCGGCTACAAGGGCGAGCGCGTGGTCTTCGTGGTGCCCGCCGACAACCACCGGCTGAACGCCATGAGCGAGATCGCCGGCGACATGCTGCGCCGGGTGGGGATGAACCTCGACTACCAGGTCAGCGACTGGGGCACCGTCGCCGCGCGGCTGAGCAACCGCGGCGGGCTGGACCAGGGCGGCTGGAGCGTCTGGTGCAACACCATCCCCGGCGTCATCGCGCTGAACCCGGCGACGCAATCCTATCTGCGTGGCCCGGGCAAGGCCGGCACCTTCGGCTGGCCCGACCTGCCGAAGATCGAGGCGCTGCGCGACCGCTTCATGGAGGCGGAGCAATTCGCCGAGCAGAAGAGCATCGCCGAGGCCATGCAGCGCCAGGCCTTCGAGGATATTCCCTACCTGCCGACCGGCGCGCTGACCCAGCCGACCGCCTTCCGCAGCAACGTGACGGGGATGCTGGAAGGCTTCCCGATCTTCCACAACATCCGCAAGGAATAGGCGCTCTCTACCCCCCGATCCTGGCTGCGGCGAAGCGCGCCCGCAGCCAGGCGGCGGCGGGGCCGCAGGGGCGCTGCTTGTGCCAGACCAGCTCCAGCGCCACCGGCCAGTCGCCATCGTCGAATTGCAGGTCGGGGGTTACCAGGTCGGGGGCGGCGGGGGAGGCGGCGATGACATGGTCGGAGACCAGGGCCCAGCCGATGCCCTGCTTGACCATCTCCAGGATCACCCAGTGGCTTTCCACCCACCAGACCTCGGCGGCGACGCGCAGCCGCCGCTTCTCGGCGCCATCGCTGCGGGCGGCGACCAGGATCTGGCGGTGCCGCTTCAGCTCCTCCCATTCCACCCGCGCCTTGGCCAGCGGATGGCCACGGCCGCAGACCAGCTTCAGCGGCACCCAGCCGATGGTCTGGAAGCCGAGCTCGACCGGCAGCGCCTCCTGCCGCCACATCACGCCGAGATCGGCCGACCCCGCCAGCACCATCCGGCTGACATCCTCCATCAGCGGGAAGAGCAGCTCGAGCTCGACATAGGGGAATTCGCGGGCGAAATCGGCGAAGAGCGCGCCGAGGGCATGCTCCGGATAGAGCTCGTCGATGGCGACGACCAGGCGGCTCTCGACCTTCTGCTCCAGGCTGCTGGCGACGCCGATCAGATGCTCGCGCCGGTCCAGCACCACGCGGGCCTCCTCCAGCAGCCGCTGCCCGGCCTCGGTCAGCACCGGGTTGCGGCCGGCGCGGCTGAACAGCTCGAGCCCCAGATCCGTCTCCAGATTGGCGACCTGGGTGCTGACGGCCGATTGCGCCTTCCGCAGCCGGCGCCCGGCGGCCGAGAAGGAGCCGCTTTCCGCCGCCGCCACGAAGGCCTGCAACTGCTCCAGCGAGACGGTCATCTATCTGATTTCCAGTTGGCTGCTAACTTTGTCCTGGGCGCATTCTAGATAGAAATCCCGGCAGTTCGAGTGTTTCCGAAAGACCTGCCGCCATGCGCACCACCCGTGACCGTCTCCGCCACGCCATCCTGTTCGAGGTCGCCGGCCTCGCCTTGATCATCCCGCTGGGCAGCCTGGCCTTCGGCCTGTCCGGCCATGCCATGGGCGTCATCGGCGTCGGCAGCGCCATGGTCGCCACCGCCTGGAATTTCTTTTACAATTTGGGCTTCGACCGGGTGATGCAGCGCTGGGCGGGGCATACCCGCAAGACGCTGGCGCTGCGCGTGCTGCACGCCGTCCTCTTCGAGGCCGGGCTGCTGCTGGTGCTGCTGCCGCCGATCGCCTGGTATCTGGGCATCAGCCTGCTGCAGGCGCTGGTCGTGGACCTGTCGATCGCCGGCTTCTACCTGGCCTACGCCTTCCTGTTCAACCTGGCCTATGACCGCGCCTTCCCGCTGCCGGCCTGGCAGGCGGGCTAACCCTTGGTCAGCTTGCGGGCATTGGCGCGCACCCGGCGGCGCGCCGGCGCCATCGCCGCCTCGGTGACGGCGGCCGGCGAGGCGCCGCGCGCCGCGGCCAGGCTGGCCTTCACCGCGCCCTCGGCGAAGGCCTTCTGCTTTTCGGCCGCCAGCGCGGTCAGCCGCGCCGCCGCCTTGGCCGGGTTGGCCCAGAGCTGCGCGCTATGCGCCATGAAGACGAAGCCCGCTTCCGCGAGCCAGGCAGGGGAGGCCATCGGGATTTTCTTGCGGGGCATCTTTTGCAGATGGGGAGGCCGGGGGC
>NZ_CACSJM010000180.1 GCF_902706185.1 Roseomonas sp. 18066
GGCCAGGACAGGGGAGGGGACGGGATGGGCGAGGGCCGCCGGGTGGAAGCAGGCGGCGCGGTGCTCCGGCGCGAGCGGCTCCAGCACCGGGCTGGCGGCGTTGCAGGCGGCGGCCGCCCGCGGGCAGCGGGGGGCGAAGGCGCAGCCGGGCGGCATGGCCCAGGGCTCCGGCACCGTGCCGGGAATGGCCAGCAGCGGCCGACGCGGCCCGTCCATCGGCGGCAGCGCGGCCAGCAGCCCCTGGGCATAGGGGTGGGCGGGGGCCTCGAACAGCCGGCTGGCAAGGTTCTCTTCGACGATGCGGCCGGCATACATGACGCAGACCCGCTCGCAGGTCTCGGCGACGACGCCGAGGTCGTGGCTGACCAGGACGAGAGCCATGTTGCTGTCGCGGCGGATCTCCTGCAGCAGCTCGAGGATCTGCGCCTGGATGGTGACGTCGAGCGCGGTGGTCGGCTCGTCGGCCACCAGCAGCTCCGGCTCGCCGGCCAGCGCCATGGCGATCATGACGCGCTGGTTCTGCCCGCCGGAGAGCTCATGCGGATAGGCCTGCAGCCGGCGCTCGGCATCCGGCATGCCGACGCGGTCGAGCAGGCGCTTGGCCTCGGCGCGGGCGGAAGACCCGTCCATGCCGCGATGCAGCCGCAGGCCCTCGGCGATCTGCCGGCCGATGCGGTGCACCGGGTTCAGGCTGCTGGCGGGGTCCTGGAAGATCATGGCGACCCGGCGGCCGCGCACGCGGTCCAGCGTGGCGGGCGGGGCGCCGATCAGCTCGGCGCCCCCCAGCGTCACGCTGCCGCCGACCCGCGCCTTGGCTGGCAGCAGGCCGAGGGCGGCGAGCCAGGTGACCGACTTGCCGCAGCCGCTCTCGCCGACCAGCGCCACGGCCTCGCCCCGGCCGATGGACAGGTCGACGCCGCGCAGCGCCGGCAGGCCATCGAAGCTGACCGAGAGGCCGCGGATCTCGACGAGCGGCTCGGCCATGCCTCAGCCCTTCCAGTTGCCGGCGCGGAAGTCCATCGCGAAGGCCGGCGCCGCCTTCCAGGCGATGTCGCGGCGCTTGGCGGTGAAGGTCGCGTTCTGGTGCAGCACGGTATAGGCGGGGTCCTCGCGCTCGCAGATCTCCAGCATGCGGCGGAAGGCGGCCTTGCGGCGCGGGCGGTCGGTGGAGGTCTCGAGCTCGACCGACAGCTTGGTCATCTCGTCGTTGCGCCACTCGCCGACCTGCTGCTGCTGGCCGTTCGGCCCGTGCTGGTTGACGATGGAGGAGACGGGGTCGTTGAAGGGGGCGCTGTTCGACCAGTCGCGGATGGCGCGGGTGTTGCTGCGCTCCAGGATCTGCGACCAGTTCTCCTTCATCTCGATCTGCACGTTCAGGCCGACCTGCTTCCACATCTCGACCAGGATCTGCGCCGTCGGCGTCTGGTTGGTGTAGTAGTTGTTGAGCAGGCGATAGGGGATCGGGTCGCCCTTGTAGTTGGCTTCCTTCAGCAGGCGCTGCGCTTCCGCCGGGTCGTACTTCGGCACTTCCCAGTCGGCGACGAACATGTCGCCGAAATAGTCCCACTGCAGGCCGCGCGGCACCACGGTGCGGCCGGCCCAGAGGCTGTCGACGATGGCCTGGCGGTCGATCGAATGGGTGAAGGCGCGGCGGACGCGCGGATCGACCAGCTGCGGGTGGTTCTTGTCGAAGCAGGTCAGGCGGTGGTTGAGGATGGTGCCGCCCTGCACCTCGAAGCGGCGGTCGCCCTCGATGCCCTCGATCTGGTCGGGCGGGATGTCGCAGGCGAACTGCACCTCGCCGGAGCGCAGCATGTTGATGCGCGCCGACACCTCGGGCACCTCGATGAAGCGGATCTGGCGCAGCGGCGGGCGGCCGCCCCAGTATTCGTCATGCGCGACCAGCGTCAGCGACTGATCGGCGCGGAACTCGGCGACCTTGTAGGGGCCGGTCAGGATCGGCTTGCGCGCCCAGTCGAACCAGGTCTCGCATTCGACATAGGCGCGCTTGCTGATGATCTGCGCGCCGTAGCGCGACAGGCGGCCTTCCAGCGTGACGTCGGGCGTCGCGTTGTGGAAGCGCACCGTGTACTTGTCGACCACCTCGATGCGCTGCAGCGCCGGGAAGGAACGGCGCGCCACGGCCGGCACTTCCGCCGGCAGGTCGCGGCCGGCCCGCGTCGGGATGCGGTCGCCGCTGATCTGGATGGTGCGGCCATTGGCCTCCGGCAGGGTGTCGCCGAACATCCGCTCCGGGCCGAAGGTGAAGGCCACGTCCTCGGCCGTCATCTCGTCGCCGTTGTGGAATTTCACGCCCTGGCGCAGCTTCAGCTCGATGGCGCTGTCGGACAGGCGCTTCCATTCGGTGGCCAGCTCCGGCACGGCCTTCAGCCCGCCGAGCCAGTCGCGGCCGATCAGCCCTTCCCACAGCGAGGAGAACAGCACGCGCTCACCGACGTTGGACTGCTCACGCAGGACTTCCAGCGTGTTGGAGTTGCTGATCTTCTGCACCGCGATGGCGATGCTGGGGCGGCGGTCGGCGCCGGCGGACTGCGCGATGGCGAAGCGGGGCAGGGCGGCGGCCGCGCCGAGCGCGCCGGCACCGAGCAGCAGGGAACGACGATGGGCGTGCATCAGCTGCGCTCCTCGAGGCCACGGGGGGTGGACCGGAAATGGGTCAGGGTGCGTTCGGCGTGGCGCATGCGGTGCGACAGCGCCTTCTGGGCATAGGTTGCGACGGTCGCGGCATGGGCGGGATCGGCGGCCAGGTTGGTGTACTGGTGCGGATCGGTCTTCAGGTCGAAGAGCAGCGGCGGCAGACCGGAGAAATGGACATACTTCCAGGCCTCGTCCTGCACGACGCAGAGCGAGCAGTCATCCTTGTCGAGGCCGAGCGCCGTCTCGGGCTGCGAGTAGTGGATATCACGGAAGTCGTATTCGTAGAACAAATGATCGCGCCAGCCTTCCGGCTTGCCCTGCTGCACCAGCGGCACCAGAGCGCGACCGTCGCAGGCGCGCGGCGTGGTGCCGCCCAGCCATTCCAGGATGGTCGGCAGCACGTCGACGCTTTCGGTGAAGGCGGCCTCGATGCGGCCGGCCGATTGCGGCGCCTCGGGGTCCTTGATCACCAGCGGAATGCGGAAGCTTTCGTCGTGATAGCCGATCTTGCCCAGCAGGTAGTGGTCGCCGAGCTGCTCGCCATGGTCCGAGGTGAAGATGATCATGGTGTCATCCCACTGCCCGGTCTGCTCCAGGTAGTCGAAGACTTTTCCGAGTGCGTCGTCGATCTCGGTCATCAGGCCCGCATAGGTGGCGCGCATCTGCCGGATGCTTTCCTCGGAAAGCTCCGTGGCCGCGCCGCCGGCGCCATGGAAGAAAGAGCCCTGGCTGATGCCGCGCAGATAGAAGTCGAGCAGCGGGTGCTGCCCAGCCTCGTCCTGCCAGTCAGGCTTGCGCACCGGCGCCGGCATGTCGGCCGGGCTGTACATCGTGTTGTAGGGCTCGGAGGCGATGAAGGGCGGATGCGGCCGCCAATAGCCAAGGTGCAGGAACCACGGCTTGTCGCCCTTGCCCTTCAGGTAGGTCAGGGCGCGTTCGGTGAAATACGCCGTGTCCGACAGCTCCGACGGAATGCGCGAGGGGCGGTCGGTGGCACCCGGGACCGAGTCCTCGCCCTCCGGCAGCCAGATATCCTCGCGGTTCTCGGGGAGGGAAAAACCCTTCTGCGCCAGCCAGCCGAAATAGCCGTCCATCGTCGGCTCGAAGGCGCCGACCGCGCGGAACCCTTCCATCAGGTCGCCCAGGATGGAGAAGCGCGGATCCTTGCCCGGATTGGCGCGCGGGTCCGGCGTCGTGGTGGTGTAGCCGATCAAAGCCGGGTCATAGCCGATCTGCCGCAGCGCCTTGGCCAGGTTCAGGTGGCGCGCATCCAGCGGAATGGTGTTCTGCACCGCCCGGTGGTTCATCAGGTACAGGCCGGTCAGCAGGCTGGCCCGCGCCGGGCCGCAGGGCACCGTGGTGGTCACGTGGTTGCGGAAGGTCACCCCCTCGCGGCACAGCCGGTCCAGGTTCGGGGTGCGCAGGAAATCCGCCCCCAGCACGGGCATGAAATCTGCCCGCCATTGATCGACCACGATCAGCAACACGTTCTTGCGGCGCGCCATGTCCAAGCCTGTCCCACCCGTTCGACGATGGGCGGAGCCTTAGGCCGCGGGCGCTGACAGACCGATGACAGCGGGGTTGCAGAATGATGACACCTGCCCGAGGATCGCCGCGGCGCGATTTCGCCGGGCGGCGGCTTGACGGAAGCACGCGGCTCCAGGACACAATGGCCGATAGCACGCGCCCAAGCGGGAGGATCACCCCATGCCGCATGACGGCCTCGACCATTCCGACCTGCATGTCGAGCCGCCGGCCGATGGCTGGAAGCATTCCGGCGTCCGCGTCATTCCGGCCGACAGCCTGGACACCAACACCGCCTCGACCCCCGGCATGAACCGGGCGGCCGCGATCAACGCCGCCCGCGTCGGCGCGCAGAAGATCTGGGCTGGCACGGTTCACATCCATGCCAAGGCCAAGACCGGCGCGCATCACCACGGCGCGCTGGAAAGCGTCATCTACGTGATCCGCGGCCGCGCCCGCATGCGCTGGGGCGAGAAGCTGGAATTCGTGGCCGAGGCCGGCCCCGGCGACTTCATCTACGTGCCCCCCTATGTGCCGCACCAGGAGATCAACGCCTCGGAGGAGGAGACGCTGGAATGCGTGCTCGTCCGCAGCGACAACGAGGCCGTCGTCGTCAACCTGGACATCGAGCCGGTGGAGAAGCCGGAGAACGTGCCCTGGATCGACCCGATCCATAAGGCGCCTTAGATGGATCGCGCGATCGCCTGAGGCGTCTTCGCCGAGGGCGTGAATCGCCCGATCGAACCAAAGAACGGTCGCAGGATACACGCGATCGAAGGTTGTAGAGGCCGCGCGCGCGCCACACATTTTCCGTATGACGCCGCGCATCACCACCCTGACCCTGAACCCCACCATCGACCTGGCCTGCCAGGCCGAGAAGGTGCATCCCGTCCGCAAGATCCGCACCACGGATGAACGCCAGGACCCTGGCGGCGGCGGCGTCAATGTCGCCCGCGTGGTGCAGGAGCTCGGCGGCGACACCGAGGCGCTGATCCTGGCCGGCGGCGTCACCGGCCATTTCCTGGTCGAGCTGCTGCAGGAGATCGGCCTGCCGCACCGCGCCATCCCCATCGCCGGCCGCACCCGCATCAGCCAGACCGTGCTGGACCGCAGCATCGGCGAGGAGTTCCGCTTCGTCCCCGAAGGCCCCGAGGTCACCGAGGCCGAATGGCGCGCCGCACTCGACGCGCTGGACCACCTGCCGGCGGGCGACTGGCTGGTCGCCAGCGGCAGCCTGCCGCGCGGCGTGCCCGAGGACTTCTATGCCCGCGTCGCCGCCATCGCCCGGGCCCGTGGGCTGCACCTGGTGCTGGACAGCTCGGGCCCGGCGCTGCGGGCCGGCATCGGCCAGGGGGTCGCGCTGATCAAGCCGAGCCAGGGCGAGTTCGAGTCCCTCGCCGGCCGGTCGCTGCGCGAGCCCGGCGCGCTGGAGGCCGCCGCCGCCGAGGCCGTCCGCCAGGGCGCCGCGAAGCTCATCGCCGTGACGCTCGGGCATGAGGGCGCCCTGCTGGCCTCGGACCAGGGCGTGCTGCGGCTGCCGGCCCTGCCGGTCATCGTGCGCGGCGCGGTCGGTGCCGGCGACAGCTTCGTCGCCGCCATGACCCTGGCCCTGTCGCGCGGCGCGGCGCCCGCCGACGCCTTCGCCTGGGGCATGGCCGCCGGCGCCGCCGCCGTCTCCAATCCCGGCACCGCGCATCCGACCCGGGCCGAGGTCGAGGGGTTGAGGCAACAACTCCAGCTGCCTGCGGCTGTTTGAATCTTACCGTTATCGCATCATGCGCGGAATTGTGTTATCCGGCGGCCCTTCGGCCTGGTCCTGATCCTCCCCTGCGGGCGGGCAGGCCGGGCCTTCGCCTATCCTGCCCCCCGACGGTCAAGGTCGCCGCTTGCGTCTCCTGAAGCTCCTGTTCCGGCGGGCCTGGCCCGGCCCGCGCCGCGCGGAGGCGATGCCGGTCATTCCCGCGGCGGAGCTGGCGCTGATGCGCGAGCGCGACCGGCTGCAATCCCTGCTGGACACCAATTCCGACTGGATCTGGGAGGTCGACGCCGCCGGCCGCTACACCTTCGTCTCCGCCCATGCGGAGCTGCTGCTGGGGTTCCCGCCGGAAGACATCCTGGGCCGCACCCCCTTCGACTTCATGCCGGCCGAGGAGGCCGAGCGCGTCGGCGCCCTCTTCGCCGGCATCGTCGCCCGCCGCGCGCCCTTCTCCGGCCTGCTCAACCGCAACCGCCGCGCCGATGGGCGGGAGGTGGTGCTGGAGACCAGCGGCATCCCGCTGGTTGGCGCCGATGGCCGGCTGACCGGCTATCGCGGCATCGACCGAGACGTCACCGAGCGCGAGGAGCGGGCCGGGCGCATCGCCTATCTGGCCCGGCACGACTCGCTGACCGGCCTGGCCAACCGCCCCGAATTCATGGCCCGGCTGGAGGCCTGCCTGGCGGCGTCCCGCCCGGCGGCGCTGCTGCTGCTCGACCTCGACTTCTTCAAGGAGGTCAATGACCAGCTCGGCCATGCCAGCGGCGACGCGCTGCTGCGGCGGGTGGCGGAGCGGATGCGCGCGGCCCTGGCGGCGGACTGCCTCTGCGCCCGGCTCGGCGGCGACGAATTCGCCATCCTGATGGAAGGCTTCGACGAGGCCGGCGCCCTGGCCGCCGCCCGCCGCCTGGCCGCCACCCTGTGCGAACCTTACCAGCTCGAGGCGCGGCAGGCGGTGATCGGCGTCAGCCTGGGGCTGGCGCTGGCCCCGCGCCATGCCGGCGGCGCCGAGGCCCTGCTGCGCTGCGCCGACCTCGCCCTCTACCGCGCCAAGGAAGAAGGCCGCGGCGACGTCTTCCTGTATGATTCCGGGCTCGAGGCGCGGCAGCGCGCCGATGAGGGCATGGAGGCGGCGCTGCGCCGGGCCCTGGCCGAGGGCGAGATCGACCTGCTCTACCAGCCGGTCTTCGCCGCCGAGGCGCGCCGCATGGCCGGCTGCTGCGCCGTGCCGCGCTGGCGCCACCCGCTGCAGGGGCCGGTCCCGCCCGACACCTTCCTGGCGCTGGCCGACCGCACCGGGCTGGTGCTGCCGCTGGGCGAGATGCTGCTGCGGCGCGCCTGCCTCGCCGCCCTGTCCTGGCCTTCCGGCTGGCGGCTGACCGTGCCGGTGACGCCGGTGCAGTTGCGCGACCCGGGCTTCGCCGGCATGGTGGCGCAGGTGCTGGCCGAGACCGGCCTGCCGCCGGCGCGGCTCGAGATCGCCGTCGGCGAGGCGACGCTGGGCCCGGCCCCGGCCGAGGTGCCGCGCGCCCTGCGCAAGCTGCGCGCCGCCGGCGTCGGCCTGGCGCTGGACCGCTTCGGCGAAGGCGCCACCTCGCTCGCCGCCTTCCAGCGCTTCCGCTTCGACCGGCTGCGCCTGGCGCCGATGCTGGTGCGCGATGTCGAGCGCGAGCCGGCGGCCAGCCTGGTCACCGCCATCGCGCTGCTCGGCCGGCGCCTGGGCCTCGGCGTCGGCGCCGTCGGCGTCGAGACCCCGGGCCAGCTGGCCGCGCTGCTGGCCGCCGGCTGCACCGACCTGCAGGGCCCGGCGCTCGCCGAGGCGGTGGAGGCGGCGGCGCTGCGCCCGCAGCCCTGGCCGCGGCCGGCGGCCACGATCGCGGCGCGCTAGGTTTTCCACCGCTTTCTGCCGGACGCTCCCTTGCGCGGGAGCGGTGCCAAAGCGTTAATCCGCGCCCCCGGCCCCGCCCCTTCGGCGACGGCCGGCACGGGAGGAAAAACCGATCATGCGCCCGCTGGCTCTCACCGGCCTCGGCGGCCTTGCTGCCGCCTTTTTGTCCGTCGTCACCCCCGCCGCCGCCCAGCAGGCCGATGCGGTGGCCGCCATCCGCGCCCGCGGCGCGCTGGTCTGCGGCGTCACCCCCTCCACCGTCGGCTTCGCCACCCCCGGCACCGATGGCCGCTTCCGCGGCATCGACGCTGACTATTGCCGCGCCATCGCGACCGCCGTGCTGGGCGACGCCGAGAAGGCGCGCATCGTGCCGACCACGACGCAGCAGCGCTTCACCCAGCTGCAGTCGGGCGACATCGACGTGCTGTCGCGCGTCACCACCTGGACGCTGGGCCGCGAGGCGGCGCTGGGCCTGGTCTTCGTCGGCACCAATGTCTTCGACGGCCAGGGCTTCATGGTGAAGAAGTCGCTCGGCATCGCCTCGGCCAAGGAGCTGAACGGCGCCACCATCTGCATGCAGCCCGGCTCGACCACCGAGCTCAATGCGGCCGACTGGTTCCGCGCCCAGGGCCTGACCATGACGCCGCTGCTGATCGAGGACATCGACGAGGTCCGCAAGGCTTTCTTCTCCGGCCGCTGCGACGCCTACAGCACCGATTCCACCACGCTGGCGGCGCTGCGCTACAACCAGGGCGCCAATGCCGACCAGTTCGTGGTGCTGCCCGAGCTGATCTCGAAGGAGCCGCTGAGCGTCGCCATCCGCAAGGGCGACTGGCGGTTTTCCGACATCGCCCGCTGGACGCATTTCGCGCTGCTGACGGCGGAGGAGCTCGGCCTGACGGCGGCCAATGTCGACCAGCAGGCGGCCAGCACCAACCCCGACGTGCAGCGCTTCATCGGCCGCAGCGGCGATCTGGGCAAGATGCTCGGGCTGGAGCCGGATTGGGCGGTGCGGGTGATCAAGGCCGTCGGCAACTACGGCGAGATCTGGGAGCGCAACCTGGGCCCGATCGGCATTCCGCGCGGCATGAACGCGCTGTGGAACAAGGGCGGCCTGCAATACGCGCCGCCGATGCGCTGAGCTGAGCGAAAGGGCGTCGGCGGGAAACTCAGCCGACGCCCAGCTTGCGGCGCAGCCGGGCCTTGGGGTCCGCCGCCGCCGCGGCGCGCAGCCGGTCCTGCAGCGCCTCGATATAATTCTCCCGCGTCCGCCGGATATGCCGGTCCAGAATATCCGCCAGGTCCTCGGCAGCCTCGCCGCCGAACAGCGCCACCATCCGCGCATGGTCGCCGAGCGAGCGCGCCGGCTCCCCCTGGCTCAGCACCGCCAGGTGGGTGCGCAGCGCCGAGACGCGGCCCAGGCACATGTCATAGGCCTGGGTCAGGTAGCGGTTGCCGCATTGCGCGAAGAAGGCCAGGTGGAAGGCCATGTCGGCCCGGCCATAGCGCTTCATGTCGTCCGCTGAAGCCGCCGCCCGCATCTCCGCCAGCGCCGCGGCCAGCGCCGCATGGGTCGCGGCCCGGGCCCGCTCGAAGGCCAGGCAGGCCGCCTTCACCTCCAGCATCGAGCGGTATTCGCAGAGCTCGACGATATCCGCCTCGCTCGGGCTGAAGACGAAGGTGCCCGACTTGGGCACCACGCTGACCAGCCCCTGGGTCTGCAGCAGCCGCAGCGCCTCGCGCACCGGGGTGCGGCTGACCCCGAAGGCGGCGGCGAGGGCGTCTTCCGACAGCGCCTCGCCCAGGTCGACATCGGCGGAGATGATGGCGCCGCGGATACGCTCGGCCAGCCGCGCGCCCAGCGAGGGCGCCCGCTTCGTCTGATCCGCCATCCGCTTCGCCTCCACCATCCCGGCCGCCGATCTAGCCGTCCCGTTGGCTAATCTAGCCGTCCCGGCGGGCCTTGAGCGAGAGGCAGATGAAGCAGCCGATCACCGGAAAGATCGACAGCGCCAGCAGGGCATAGGTGAAGCTGCCGGTGCTCTCGCGCACCCAGCCGACCATGGTCGGGCCGAAGAAGCCGCCCAGCTGGGCGAAGCCGTTGATGGCGGCCAGGCCGCCGGCGGCCGCGGCCCCGGTCAGGAACTGCGTCGGCAGGGTCCAGAACACGCCGAGCGTGGCCCAGAGCACGAAGGCGGCGCAGCAGAGCAGCCCCAGCCCGATCAGCGGCGTCGGCGCGAAGGCGCTGGCGGCCAGGAACAGCCCGCCGAACAGCCCGCTCAGCGCCGTGTGCCACTTGCGCTCGCCGGTGCGGTCGGAATTGCGGGCGATGACCAGCAGCCCGATGGCGGCGAAGATGAAGGGCACGGCCGAGACCAGGCCGGTCTGCAGGTTGGACAGCCCGCCGATGCTCTTGACGATCTGCGGCAGCCACAGCACCACGCCGTAGATGGCGATGCCGTTGCACATATAGACCAGGGTCAGCAGCCAGACCCGGCGGTCGCGGAAGATGGCGCGGAAATCCTCCATGCCATGGCCGGCGACGGCGCTCTGCTCGGCGCGCAGCTCGGCCACCAGCCAGTCGCGCTCGGCGGGGGTCAGCCAGTGGCGGTCCTGCTCCGGCCGGTCGACCAGGTAGAAGAAGGTGACGACGCCCAGGATGATGGCGGGCGCCCCCTCCAGCAGGAACATCCACTGCCAGCCGGACATGCCGGCGAAGTCATGCGTGCCGCTGATCAGCCAGCCCGACAGCGGCGCGCCGATCACCGAGGACAGCACGGTCGCCGTCATGAAGCCCGCGACCGCCCGCCCGCGCTCCTTGGCGGGAAACCAGTAGGTCAAATAGAGAAGAATCCCGGGCGCGAAGCCGGCCTCGGCGACGCCGAGCAGGAAGCGCAGGATGTAGAAGCTCCAGGGCCCGGCGGTGAAGGCCATGGCGCAGGAGATGATGCCCCAGGTCACCATGATCCGCGCGATCCAGATGCGCGGGCCGACCTTGTGCAGGATCAGGTTGCTCGGCACCTCGAAGGCCATGTAGCCGAGGAAGAAGATGCCCGCGCCGATGCCGAAGATGCGCGGCGTCAGCCCCAGCTCCTCGTTCATCTGCAGCGCCGCGAAGCCGACATTCACGCGGTCGAGGTAGTTGATGATGAACAGCACGAAGCAATACAGCACGATCCGCGTGGTGAGCTTCTTCATCGTGCGGTCGCGCAGGCCCGGCGGGGCCTCCGTCAGGGACACGGCAGTGGTGGACACGGTTTTCCTCCTCGCTGGCGCCACGGTCGGGCGTCGCGCGAGGGCAGGGGGCCGCTGGCCGCCAGCGGCCCGCACCATTCCAGGGATGTCCTCACGCGCGCCACCCTGTCCCGGGCAGCTTTGACGCGAAAGCTAGCCGGCTTGTTTTTAGAACACAAGCACATGTATCCTAGATAAAACCAACACCGATGGAGGAAGCCCCGTGACCCACCC
>NZ_CACSJM010000181.1 GCF_902706185.1 Roseomonas sp. 18066
CGCCCTGCCCGCCCCGCCGGCGCGCCGATGCCGAGCGCGTCGAGCGGCTCGCGGATGATCTGCTCGACGGTCAGCTTCGGGTTCAGCGAGGAATAGGGGTTCTGGAACACCAGCTGGATGTCGCGCGGCCGCGGCCGGGCGCTGCCGGCCGTCTCCTCCCGCCACAGGAAGGCCCCCGCATCGGGCCGGACCAGCCCGGCGGCGATGCGCGCCGTGGTCGACTTGCCGGAGCCCGATTCGCCCACCAGCCCGAGCGAGCGCCCCGGCCGCAGGGTGAGCGACAGCCCGCCGATGCCGGGAAACCCCGCCGCCGCGCCCCGCCGCGCCGGGAAGCGCTTCGCCACCTGGTCGAAGCGGGCCAGCACGCCGGCGGGCGGCGCCACCGCCGGCGCCCCGGCGCGCAGCCGGGCGGCCTGGCGCGAGGGCATGGCGTCGAACAGCGCGCGGGTATGCGGATCGCGGCTCTGGGCCACCGCCGCCGCCGCCAGCACCTCGACGATGCCGCCGTCGCGCAGCACGACGATGCGGTCGGCATGGCGCCGGGCGATGGCCAGGTCATGCGTGATCAGCAGCAGCGCGGCGCCGCTCTGCCGCACCCGCTGGCCGATCGCCTCCAGCACGATCTTCTGCGCGGTGACGTCGAGGCCGGAGGTCGGCTCGTCGGCGACGATCAGCCCGGGCTCGCCGGCCAGGGCGATGGCGATCAGGATCCGCTGCAGCTGGCCGCCGGACAGCTGGTGGGGATAGCGCCGGGCGATCTCGCCGGCCGGGTGCAGCCCCATATCGGCCAGCCGCCGCGGCACCTCCGCCGCCGCCGCGCGGCGGTCGAGGCCGCGATGCAGCCGCAGCGCTTCCTCGAGCTGCCGCCCGACCCGCTGCACCGGGTCCAGCGCGATCAGCGGGTCCTGCGGGATCAGCGCGATGTGGCGGCCGCGCAGGCCGCGCCAGGCCTCCTCCCCCGCCGCGCCGGCCAGCTCCTGCCCGAGATGGCGGATCGCGCCGTCGAGCCGTGCCGTCTCCGGCAGCAGGCCGAGGATCGCCTTGGCGATGGAGGACTTGCCCGAGCCGGATTCGCCGACCAGCGCCACCGTGCTGCGCCGCGCGATGGCGAAGGAGACGCGGTCCAGCGCGACCACCCGGCCGGCCGCGCCCGGCGCCGCGGGATAGCTGAGGCTCAGCCCGGCGAGCTCGAGCAGCGGCGGCTCCGGGCTCATGCGATGCGCTCCAGCTGGCGGCTGATCCGGTTGGCGGCCAGCACGACCAGCACGATGACGCCGCCGGGCAGCACCGAGATCCACCAGGCATGCGCCAGCACGCTGCGCCCGCCGGCGATCAGGTTGCCCCATTCCGGCGCCGGCGCCTGGGCGCCGAAGCCCAGGAAGCTCAGCGAGCAGATGGCGATGACGGCACCGCCGAAATGCAGCGCGGTCAGCGCCAGCACCGGGCCGATGGCATGCGGGAAGACATGGCGGCGCAGGATCACGGTCCAGGCGACGCCGCAGAGCCGGGCGGCGGTGACGAAATCGGCATGGCGGATGCGCAGCACCTCCGCCCGCATCACCCGGGCGAAGGCGGCGACCGAGCTGACGCCCACGGCGATGGCGATGTTCAGGCTGCCGAAGCCGAGGCCGGTGACCAGCATCAGCGAGATCAGCAGCCCCGGCACCGCCAGCAGGATGTCGAGCAGCCGGCTGATCACGTCATCCACCAGCCCGCCGACATAGCCGGCCAGCAGCCCCAGCACCGAGGCGGCGGCGAAGGCCAGCAGCAGCGCGGCGGAGGCGGCGACCAGCGTGGTCCGGGTGCCCCAGACGAAGCGGCTGAACAGGTCGCGGCCCAGCCCGTCGGTGCCGAAGGGATGCGCCGGCGACGGCGGCAGCAGCTTCAGCCGGCCGTTGACGGCATAAGGATCGAAGGGCGCGAAGAGCTGCGGCGCCGCCGCCCAGAGCGCCACCAGCAGCAGCAGCAGAATGGCCGCCGCCAGGCTGGCATGGCCCGGCGTCAGCCAGGAGCGCCAGCGCGCCGGGCCGGGCACCGGCGGGGCGCCGCGCAGCAGGCCCGGGGTCAGGTCGAGGATGCCATCGCTGGCCATGCGGTCCTCCGGACAGGATCGGCGCGCCGCGGCTAGCGCAGCGTGACCTTCGGGTTGATCAGCGGGTAGAGCAGGTCGACCACCAGGTTGCTGGCGGCGAAGAGGATCGCGGTGAAGACCACGACGCCCTGCACCACGGGGATGTCCTGCAGGGTGATCGCCTCCTCCAGCAGCCGGCCGAGGCCCTGGCGGGAGAAGACGGTCTCGGTGATGATGGCGCCGCCCAGGATGCCGCCGATGCTCAGCCCGACCAGGGTGACGGCCGGGATGATGGCGTTGCGCAGCGCATGCCGCAGCAGGATGGCGCGGCGGCCGAGCCCCTTGGCGCGCAGGTACTGCGCATAGGGTGCCTGCAGGTTCTCGTGCAGGGCGCGCGCCGTCACCTGGGCGATGGCGTCGCTGACCTGCAGCCCGACCGCCAGCGCCGGCAGCACCAGCGCCGCCGGGCCGCTGCTGCCGGCGGCGGGCAGCCAGCCCAGCCCATGCGCGAAAAGCTGGATCAGGAACAGGCCGATCAGGAAGGCCGGCACCGAGGCGACGAACGGCGCATAGGCGAACAGCACCTGCCGCAGCCAGCGCCGCCGCGTCAGATTGGCCAGCACCGCCACCGCCATGCCCAGCGTCAGGCCGATGGCGAGCCCGGCCAGAGCGAGCTCCACCGTGTGCGGCAGCGCCTCGGCGATGCGCTGCAGCACGTCGCGGCCGTCATTGATCGAGCGGCCGAAATCGCCGCCCAGCGCCGCCCGCAGCATGGCGGCATATTGCCAGGCCACCGGCCGGTCGAGGCCGTATTGCCGCTGCAGCCGCGCCACCACCTCGGGGTCGATGTCGCTGCCGTCGCCGCGCGACTGCAGCATCAGGGTCACCGGGTCGGAGGGCAGCAGGTAGAGCAGCACGAAGCTGAGCGTGTAGGCGGCCCAGACGACGATGACGGCATGGCCGATGCGGCGGCCGACATAGCGCGCCAGCCCGGCCGGCGCCCGGCCTGCGGCGCGCGCCACCGCCTCGGCCGCCGCCCCGCTCATGCCGCCAGCCCCAGATTCTGCCGCAGCGTCTCGCCCTCATAGGCGCGGCGGTACAGGCCGCGATCCTGCAGCCGCGGGATGACATGCTCGATGAAGCGGTCGAACTGGTCGCCGCGCGCCGGGAAGGACAGCAGGAAGCCGTCGGCGGCGCCGGTGGCGAACCATCGCTCCAGCTCCGCCGCGGCGCCGTCATAGGATTGCACCGTCAGGAAATGCCCGCCATCGCTCAGCAGGAAGCTGCGGATGACGTCGCGCAGCGTGTTGCCCGGCTTGCGCGCCACGGCCTGCATCAGCGCCGCCCGGCTGCGGCGGCGCGGCAGCCGCGACGGGTCGGTCGGCAGCAGGTGCAGCGGCACCGGCGCGTCGAGATCGAGGCCGGTCAGATCGACCTCGCCGAGATAGTAGCCGGCGCCCTTGCGGCCCGCCTCGAAATCCAGCCCGTCCGTCAGGTTGCGGTGGATGTCGTCCGCTTCTTCCTGCGTCTTGCCGAGGATCAGGCCGAAGCCCGGAAACACCAGGAACTTTTCCGGATCGCGGCCGCCGGCGGCGACCAGCTGCTTCAGCTCGGCATAGATGCCGCGCGCATGCCCGATATCCGGCGAGGCGGAGAACACCGCCTCGGCGAAGCGCGCCGCGAAGGCCTTGCCCTCGCCCGAGGCGCCGGCCTGGAACTGCACCGGCCGGCCCTGCGGCGAGGGCGGCAGCGCGCTGGTGCCCTCAATGTCGAAGAAGTCGCCGCGATAGGCGAAGCGCCGCACCCTGGCGGCATCGGCGAAGCGGCGGCTGTCCCGGTCGAGCAGCAGCGCGTCGCGGTCCCAGCTGCTCCAAAGCCCGTTGACCACTTCCAGGAACTCCCCGGCGCGGCGGTAGCGCGTGGCCTGGTCCGGGATCGGCTGCGGCCCGAAGGCGCGCTCCCCCTGGTGCGAGGTCACCGCGTTCCAGCCCGCCCGGCCGCTGGACAGGTGGTCCAGGGTCAGCACCTGGCGCGCGGTGGCATAGGGCTCGGTGAAGGTGGTGGAGATGGTCGCCACCAGGCCGATCCGCGTGGTCGCCGCCGCCAGCGAGGCCAGGGCGAGCTGCGCATCGACCGCGCCATAGCGGAAGCTCGCCGCCTGGTCGGGCGAGAAGCTGAAGCTGTCGGCGCGGAACAGCGCGTCGATCAGCGCCGCCTCGGCCTTGCGCGCCACCGCGACCAGCGGGCCGACGGCATAGGGCGAGGCGCCCGGCTCCGCGGCCAGCCAGCTGGCCTGCGGCGACAGATGGTAGCCGAGCTTGATCTTGCGATCCTTGGCCTGTCCGTGCGTCATGCGGCGCGCCCCCGCTCAGCGCCGCAGCGCGACGTCGGCGAAGACCGGCTCGCCCAGCGGGCTAAAGCGCAGCCCCCCGACCTGGCGCGCGGCGGCGATGACGATCTGCGGATTGTCCTCGACCGGGATGCGGATGGCGTATTGCAGGAGAATCTCCTGCGCCCGCCTGAGGATCTCGAGGCGCTCCGGCGAATCCGGCACCAGGTTGGACCGCTGCAGCAGCGCCTCGAGCTCGCCGCTGCCGGTAATCTCGGCGCTGTCGACGTAGCGGACATTGGCGTCCAGCGCGACGCCGGCATTGGAATAGGTCTTGCGCAGCACATCAGGATCGGCGCGGGTGCCGTTCTGGTACCAGAAGTCGTAGCGGCCCTCGCGGAACTCGGCGCTGGCCTGGGTGATCTTGCGGAAGGTCAGCGACAGGTCGATGCCGACCCGGGCCAGCTGGTCCTTGATCAGGGTGACGAATTCCTCCGTCGTGTGGCTGTCGTCCCAGACCAGGCTAAGGCTGAGAGTGCGGCCCTGGCGCCGGCGGAAGCGGCCGCCGCCCGCCACCCAGCCGATCTTCTCCAGCAGCGCCCTGGCGCCTTCCGGATCATAGGCCAGCAGCGTGTCCGAGAAGTCGTGATAGCCGTAGGTGGCCGAGGCCAGGATGCTGCCGGCCGGGCGCGAGGCCGGGCCGGAGACGAGCTCGGCCAGCTCGCGCCGGTCGATCGCCTTCAGCACCGCCTGGCGCAGCTCGAGCTGGCGCAGCTTCTCGGCGCGCAGGTTGACGTTGAGGCTCTTGCCGATGCCGGTCTGCTGCCGCCAGGAGACCTCGATCTCGTCCTTCGGCAGGCGCGTCACCCCCTCCGGCGTCGGGCGCAGGATCAGGCCGGCCTCGCCGGAGCGCAGCGCGCCCTCGCGCACGCCGGCCTCGGGCACCACGACGATCTCGATCGCCTCCAGCCCCGCCGGCCCCTGGCGTCGGGCCAGGCGGCTGGGCCAGGCATAGTCGGCGCGGCGGACCAGGCGCAGCGAGACCCGCGGCTTCACCGCGCCGACGACGAAGGGGCCGGAGCCGATGACGCCGAAATTCCGCCGCTCGTCGAGCGTCTTGGCGAAATCGCCGGGATGGATGATGGCCAGCTGCGAGGTCGAGACATTGGCCAGGAAGGGCGCGTTGCCGGCGGAGAAACGCACCGTGAAGCGGCGCGCGTCGATCACCTCGGTGCCCAGGTAATGGTCGAAGACGCCGCGGATATACCAGCCGCCACCGGCCTTCAGATCGGCCACCGCGCCGTCGAAATTGGCCTTCACCGCGGCGGCGTCCAGCGGGTCGCCGTTCGAGAAGGTGATGTTCTCGCGCAGCGTGAAGGTGAAGGCGGTGGCGTCGCCATCGACCTCCCAGCTCTCGGCCAGCCAGGGGGTGAATTCCAGCGTGGTCGGGTCGCGGTCGATCAGCGAATCGGCCAGGGCGTTGGCGCCGACGGTCCAGGCCAGGCGCGGGTCGACGGAGAAGGCATCCGCATAGACCCGCAGCGTGCCGCCACCGGCCGGGGCGGCCTGCCGCCCGGATTGCGCCGTCGCCGCCCCGGCATGGCCGGTCAGCCAGCCCGCCGCCACCGCCAGGCCGATCTGCCGGCGGCCGAGCCTTCCGCGATCTGCCGCGCCATCCGTCGTCGCCATGCCGTGCTCCTGTCCCTGCGGGCGCTGCCGGCCGCGGGGCATGCCGCGGCATGCTGCGCCGGCAGCCGCTTCCGTCCTGCCGAGATCACGGTGGGCGACTATTAGACGAGTGTAAAGCGTGATTCTTGGATTGGACTTTTTAATAATGTTTTTATGGTGATTTCCAATGATGCCCTGCGGCCGCTCGGCGTGAACGCGCCGGGCGACCACCCGAAGCGTCTCTCCATCTTCTCTTGTTTTTCAGATTATTGACGAAGGAATGGCCCGACGGGAAGCCCATCGACACGGCAAGCCGGCCGCGCTTAAAAACTTTCTGCAATCGTTGAATGCGATCTTGCCAGGGTCGGGCGCGCGCGCAGGTCGGCGCCGCAAGGAGGGGCTTTCCGGGATGGCCCGCTTTCGAGGCACTGGCCTGGCCGCCGCCTGTGGCGGCATCGTCGCAGCGCCCGTGCGCTCGCCGCAGCCCTGGGCAGAGACGCCGCCGACCCTGTCGAAGGGTGACCGCATCGCCGCCGACACGCCGGGAGGGCATCGCGCTGTTCCGGCGCGACGGCCGCGCGGCGGCCGCAGCTTCCGGCGGACAGAAGCTGTCACGGCGCAGACGCTGGTGCCGGTCGGGGAATGGGGCGGGCCTGGCGCCGGCAACCGATGCGCGGGAGCCGAGGCGCCGGCGGTGCATGGCCGGCTGAGCGCGGCGGCCGGCGATGCTGCCCGCGCGCCCTATAGGTCGTCCTGGCCGAGTCCGGCCGGGAGGCGGCGCTGCGGCGGATCGTGGCTATCCCCGCGCCGCGACAGCCACGGTCCACGCGGCGGGGGAGGAAACCCCTCCCCCGCCGGGCGCCTCACATGCCGAGGGCGCGGCGGTAGAGGTCGAGCAGGGTCTCCTGCTCCTCCACCTCGGCCGGCTCCTGCTTGCGCAGGCGGATGATCTGGCGGATCACCTTGACCTCGAAGCCGGCCGCCTTGGCCTCGCCGAAGATATCCTTGATGTCGTCGGCCAGCGCCTTGCGCTCTTCCTCGAGCCGCTCGACCCGCTCGATGATGGACCGCAGGCGATCGACCGCGATGCCGCCGACTTCGGGATCGGGATCGGCTTCCTGGCGCGCACGGCTGGCCTTGGCCTCCTGCTCGTCGAAATCGCTCATACTGGTCTCCAGACACCGGAAAAGTGGCCGGCCGCGCAAGCGGCCGAGGCGCGCGGGTATAGCGAGACGTCACCCGAGGGGCAATCAGGAAGGCCCCCCCGGAAACGCGCCCGCGCCGGTCAGCCGTGCTTCGGCTGGCCGTCGAAGGCGGCCTGCTGCGCCGGCGTCGCCGCTTTCTGGTGCTGCGCCTGCCAGTCCTTGTACGGCATGCCGTAGACGATCTGCCGCGCCTCGGCGTCCGGCAGGGCGATGCCCTGGCCCTCGGCCGCCTCGCGGTACCAGCGGCTGAGGCAGTTGCGGCAGAAGCCGGCCAGGTTCATCAGGTCGATATTCTGCACGTCGCTGCGCTCGCGCAGGTGCTCGACCAGGCGGCGGAAGGCGGCGGCCTCCAATTCGGTGCGGGTGGCGGCGTCGATCTCGGTGGTCATGGGGGGCAAGCTCTCCTTCGCCCGCAATCTGGTCCCCCATCCCGGCAATGCCAAGCACCGCGGGTATCTACCCATGGCCGCCCGGCGCCCCATATCGAGGGCAACCCGCCCCGGCCAGCCTGGCCCGGGCCCCTGCCTTCGCACCCGCTCCGGGAGCCATCCATGATCCGCTACTCCGTCCTCGACCTCGCCCCGATCGCCCAGGGGCAGGACGCCACCGCCGCCTTCGAGAACAGCCGCAGCCTGGCCCAGCATGCCGAGAAGCTGGGCTTCCACCGCTTCTGGCTGGCCGAGCATCACAACATGCCCGGCATCGCCAGCGCCGCGACGGCGGTGGTCATCGGCCATGTCGCCGCCGGCACCAGCACCATCCGGGTGGGGTCGGGCGGCATCATGCTGCCCAACCACGCCCCCCTGATGATCGCCGAGCAGTTCGGCACGCTGAACGCGCTGTTCCCCGGCCGCATCGACCTGGGCCTCGGCCGCGCGCCGGGCACCGACATGCGCACCGCCCGCGCCCTGCGCCGCAACCTCTCGGGCGAGGCCGACAGCTTCGCGCAGGACGTGGTCGAGCTGCAGCAATGGTTCGCCCCCGTCCAGCCCGGCCAGCCGGTGCGCGCGGTGCCCGGCGGCGGCATGGAGATCCCGATCTGGCTGCTGGGCTCCAGCCTCTACAGCGCGCAGCTGGCGGCGGCCCTCGGCCTGCCCTTCGCCTTCGCCAGCCATTTCGCGCCGCAGGCCATGATCCAGGCGCTGGAGATCTATCGCGAGGGCTTCCGCCCCTCGGCCCTGCTGGACAAGCCCTACAGCATGGCGGCGATGAACGTCTTCGCCGCCGAGACGGACGAGGAGGGCCAGCGCCTGTTCACCTCGCTGCAGCAGCAGTTCCTGAACCTGCGCCGCGGCACGCCGGGCCTGTTGCCGCCGCCGGCCGAGGATGTCGCCACGCTGCAGCGTGAGGCGGAATGGGCCGGCGTGGGCAAGAGCCTGTCCTGCTCGGCGGTCGGCAGCCCGGCCACGGTCCGCGCCGGGATCGAGGCTTTCCTGGCGGAGACCCAGGTCGACGAGCTGATGCTGACCGGCCAGATCTTCGACCACGAGGCCCGGCTGCGGTCCTTCTCAATCGCCGCCGAGATCTGCCAGGAGCTGGTGTCGGTGAAGGAAGCGGCCTGAACAGCCGTTGATCAGAAAAAAGATGGGGGTTCGGGGGAATTCTTTCCCCCGACCTGCTTAGTCTCCTCTCCCCACCTTCCGCTTCTCCCACTCATCGGCGAGCCGGGTTCCCCAGGACGGATGCGGCTCCGGCAGCGACGCCCCGAGCGCCGCGTTGCTCAGCGTCGCCACCCCTGCGGGCAGGCTTTCGAAGCGCTGGCGGTCGGCCTCGGACAGGCGGGCCAGGTCCAGGATGGTCGGGCTGCCCAGGGCGTCGGGGTCTTGCGCCTCGGCCTGGGCTTCGGGCGACAGGAAGAAGTCGGCCACCACCATCGCGGCGTCAGGCTGGCTGGCCTGCTCGGGGATGCCGAGGAAGGAGGCGTTGCCGATGCTGCCCCGCGTCGGCACGTAGGAGCGGATGCTGTCGCGCAGGAAGCCGGCGGCGATGGCCATCGAGGCCTCGGCCGGGTTCAGCGAGATCACCAGGTCGACCTCGCCTTGCTGCAGCAGGCGGCCCTGGGCCTGGGCATCCTCGGGGAAGCGGCGGCCCTGCTGCCACAGATGCGGCCGCAGCGTCGCGTACCATTCCCAGAGCGGCGCGGTGACCAGGGTGAAGTTGTCGTCCGAGGCGGGCTTGGCCAGCACCGCCTCATGCGGGGCGATCTCGTAGAGCGCCTGCTTCAGGAAGGCGGCCCCCAGCGGGTCGCGCGGCTGCGGATGGGTCAGGCGGCCGGGATGGGCGCGGGCCCAGTCGGGCATCGCCAGCATCGACAGGGGCGGATGCGGAACCTTGGCGCTGTCGTAGAGAAAGACCGCCTGGGCCAAGCGCCAGGGCACGGCGCGGCCTTCGACCGGCAGGGTGAAATCGGTGACGGTGCCCGGCTTGCCCTCGGCATCCACCAGGCGGAAATTCGGCAGCGTCGCGGCCACTGGACGGAGTGCGGCGCGCTGCGCCGGCGTCAGCAGATGCGGCCCGCCGAACCAGAACAGGTCGAGCGGCGGCGCTGTGTCGGCGACCGCCAGCGGATCGGCCCCGGCGGCGGCAGGCTCGGGGACCGGTTCGGCCGGCGGTTCCGGCGCCGGCGGCGCCAGCCGGGCCAGCAGGGCGCCGATGTCGCTGACGCGCACATGCACCAGGGTGATGTCGTGCAGCACCCGCAGCCGCGCGGCGGCCCAGGCGATGAAGGCGTTGGTCGGCTCGTCGCCGGCCCAGGCGTGGAAATGCACCACCTGGCCGCGGGCGCGCTGCGCCAGCGCCGCCCAGGGGTCGTCGGCCGGGGCCAGCACGTAGAAGCCGCTCTGCGCCGCAGCCCGCCGGCGCGCGGCGACCACGCCCAGCGCCGCGCCCAGCAGCAGGGCATGGCGGCGGGTCGGCAGCGGCGGCGGCGATGGGCGGGGCAGGCGCATGCTCAATCGGTGTCGCAGGACGGCGCCGCCCGGGCGAGGCCGCCGAACAGGTCCAGCATGCGGTCGCGCCAGCCGCGCAGCGGGTCCTCGCGCTCCAGCAGCGCCAGGCTGGAGACGCAGCGCGCCCATTGCAGGCTGCCGAAGACGGCATAGTCGCCGTAATCCGGCCGCTCGCCGCCCAGGAAGGGCTGCATCCGCACCAGCGCGCGCAGCGGCGCCAGGCTGGCGCGGAAGCCGGGCAGCCGGGCCTCGCGCCCGTCGGTCACCGCCTCCAGCGTCATGCCCAGGCGGGCCTCGCGGCTGGCGCGGAAATACTCGCGCTGCTCGGGCGCCAGCCAGGCCGGGATGTCGCTGACGATCAGCCGGATCAGCTGGGCATGCAGGGTGGTGTCGGCCCAGAGCGTGGTGAAGCGGCTGGCGGCCGGGCCGGCGGGGAACAGCGCCGGGCGATCCGGATATGTCGCGTCCAGATAGGTGGCGATGGCCCAGGAATCGGTCACCACCGTCTCGCCATCGACCAGCACCGGCACCTTGTCCTGGCCGGAGAAGGCGATGGTCTGCCCCTCGGTGAAGCGCCAGGGGCGGCACTCGGTCTCCAGCCCCTTATGGGCGAGGGCCATGCGGATGCGCCAGCAATAGGGGCTGAAGCGGCGGGCCGGGTCGGCGCCGGCGAGCTCGTAGAGGATGCGGCCCATGGCGGTCAGCGCCGCCCGGCCGGCTGGCAGGGGAGATCGGTCACGGGGCTGTTCCTTCCGCGCTGGCCAGGAGAGGCCGCAGGATCGGCCGGCGACGACGGCCAGCCCGGACGCTACAGACCCCCCTGCCCCGCGGCAAGCCGAGCCGGCCGCTTCGGCAACGAGGCCTTGAGCCTGGCCATTGGCGGCGCCGCGCCGGGCGGCCGCTTGCCATGACCCGCGGGTCGTGCACGAATTGGTGGGCGCGGCAGCCCCGAGCAGGGCGACAAGCACCCCCGGAACGTGCCACCCTAAGGCACGTCCGCCGAAAGGCGCGCGTAAACCCCCGCCCCCCGGC
>NZ_CACSJM010000182.1 GCF_902706185.1 Roseomonas sp. 18066
GGTGGCCCCCACCTCCGCCGCGCCGCCGCCGCCGGTGACCACCGACAACGTCCCCGCCGCCTGCACCGTGCCCGACGAGCTGCGCGCCCTGCAATTCGCCCTGCCCCGCATGGCGACGCTGATCCAGGAGAAGCAGCCGATCCGCATCCTGGCCATCGGCTCCTCCTCCACCGCCGGCATCGGCGCGACGGTGCCGGCGCATGCCTATCCGCCCCGCCTGGCCGCGGCGCTGAAGCGGCTGCTGCCCGGCGCCGACATCACCGTCCGCAACGACGGCATCGGCGGCGAGGTCGCCTCCACCACCCTCGCCCGCATGAAGCGCGCGGTGGTGGACTGGGCGCCCGACGTGGTGCTGTGGCAGATCGGCACCAACGACGCGCTGCAGGGCATCACCGCCCAGGCCTTCTCCGGCATCCTGCGCGAAGGCATCGACTTCGTGCTGGAGCAGGGCCGCGACCTGGTGCTGATCAACCCCCAATACTTCCCGCGCACGCCGAAGGAAGAGCTCTACATGACCTTCGTGCAGAGCATCGAGCGCGTGGCGGTGGAGAAGCGCGTGCCCATGATGCGGCGCTACGCCATCATGCGGTACTGGCAGTCGCTGCCGGCGCCGGTGCTCATGCTGTCGGAAGACGGGTTCCACATGAACGACCTGGGCTACCAATGCATGGCCGAGGTCCTGGCCGGCGGGATCGCGCGGCAGGTGAGCCGGGAAAGTCAGTAAGCGGAGAGGCGCGAGACGGCCCAGCGGGCGGCATCGGCGACCACCTCGGCCCCATCATCCACCAGCGCCGACGCCACGGGCAGCAGCGACGCATCGGCCGAATTGCCGATCGCGTTCAGCACGTTGCGCACGAAGCGATCCCGCCCGATCCGCTTGATCGGCGACCCGCTGAACATCGCCCGGAACGCCGCATCGTCCAGCACCGCCAGCTCGGCCAAAAGCGGCGCGGTCAGATCCTCGCGCGCGACGAGGCCCGGCTCGGCGGTCGCGGAGGCGAACTTGTTCCAGGGACACACCGCCAGGCAATCGTCGCAGCCATAGATGCGGTTGCCCATCGCCACCCGGAATTCCTCCGGGATCGGGCCCTTATGCTCGATGGTCAGGTAGGAAATGCAGCGCCGCGCATCCAGCCTGTAGGGCCCGACGAAAGCCTGCGTCGGACAGGCCGACAGGCACCGGCTGCACCGCCCGCAGTGATCGAGCTCGGCGCCCGAAGGCGTCAGGTCGAGCGTGGTGAAAACCTCGCCCAGGAACAGCCAGGACCCGAATTCGCGGGAGACGAGGTTGCTGTGCTTCCCTTGCCAGCCGAGGCCGGCCGCCTGGCCCAATGGCTTCTCGGAAACCGGCGCCGTGTCGACAAAGACCTTCACGTCGCTGGCGCGCCAGCTTTCCGCCATCCAGCGCGCCAGCGCCTTCAGCTTCTTCTTGACGATATCGTGGTAGTCCCGGTTGCGCGCATAGACGCTGATCGCCGCCCGGTCGCGCTGCTCCAGGATGGAAAGCGGGTCGAGCTCCGGCCCGTAATTCATCCCCAGCGCGACGACGGACACCGCCTCGGGCCAGAGCGACCGCGGCTGCGCGCGCTGCTCGACGCGATCCGCCAGCCAGCCCATCTCGCCCTGCATCCCGGCGGACAGGAAATCATCCAGCCGGGCACGCACCTCGGGCCCCAGATGCGCGGGCGCGAAGCCCACCGCATCGAAGCCCAGCGCCAGCGCCTGGTCGCGGATCGCCGCCGCCATGCCCTCGGGCGTCAGCGGCGGCCGCGTCAGGCGCGGAGGGGTCTCACCCCCGGCCACGATAGGGCGGCACGTCCTGGGCCGGGATCCACACCCCGTCCGGCGCCGTGCCCGTCTGCCAGAAGACGTCGATCGGAATGCCGCCGCGCGGATACCAATAGCCGCCGATCCGCAGCCAGGCGGGGTCCAGCAGCTCCACGAGCTTCAGCCCGATCCCCACCGTGCAGGCCTCGTGGAAAGCCCCGTGGTTGCGGAAGGACGTCAAAAAGAGCTTGAGGCTCTTGCTCTCGACCAGCCAGTCGCCCGGGACGTAGTCGATCACCAGATGCGCGAAGTCGGGCTGCCCGGTCAGCGGGCACAGCGACGTAAACTCGGGCGCCACGAAGCGGACGCAGTAGCGCGTGCCGGGATGCGGGTTGGGCACGCGCTCCAGCACCGCCTCCTCCGGGCTGGCGGGCGCGGCCACCTGGCGGCCCAGCATGGTCAGGCCGGAGACATCATGGGTGGTCATGCGGGGATCTCCTCCGTCTTGGCCCAGCCGGCCTGGATGGCTTCCGCCTCGGCCACTTCAGCGAAGCGGTTGTCCAGGATCGCCTGGCGCAGCCGCGCCATCAGCACCTGGTAGTAGCGGATATTGTGCCAGGTCAGCAGGATCGGCCCGAGCATCTCGCCCGCCTTGAACAGGTGGTGCAGATAGCCGATCGAATGCTTCGTGCAGGCCGGGCAGTCGCATTCGGGGTCGAGCGGCGCCAGGCTCTCGGCATGGCGAGCGTTGCGGATATTGATGACGCCGCGGCTGGTATAGGCCCGCCCCGTCCGCCCCGAGCGCGTCGGGATGACGCAGTCGAACATGTCGACGCCGCGCGACACCGCGCCGATCAGGTCGGACGGCGTGCCGACGCCCATCAGGTAGCGCGGCTTCTCCTCCGGCAGCATCGGCACGGCGAAGTCGAGCACGCGGAACATCTCCGCCTGACCTTCGCCGACGGCCAGGCCCCCCAGCGCATAGCCCTCGAAGCCGATCTCGCGCAGCGCTCGGGCGCTCTCGGCGCGCAGATCCTCGAAGACGCTGCCCTGCTGGATGCCGAACAGCCCGTAGCCCGGGCGCTCGACGAAGGCGGCGCGCGACCGGGCGGCCCAGTCCATCGACAGCCGCATGCTCTTGGCCGCGACCTCATGCGTCGCCGGGAAGGGCGTGCATTCGTCGAAGCACATGGTGATGTCGGCATCCAGCAGGTGCTGGATCTCGATCGAGCGCTCCGGCGTCACGCGGAACCGCTCGCCATTGATATGGCTCTGGAAGGTGACGCCGTCCTTGTCCAGCTTGCGCAGCTGCGACAGCGACATGACCTGGAAGCCGCCCGAATCCGTCAGGATCGGCCCGTGCCAGTCCATCATCTTGTGCAGCCCGCCCAGCCGCCCGACCCGCTCCGCCCCGGGCCGCAGCATCAGGTGATAGGTGTTGCCCAGCACGATGCTGGCGCCGGTCGAGCGCACCGCATCGGCGGTCATCCCCTTCACCGTGCCGGCGGTGCCGACCGGCATGAAGACCGGGGTCTGCACCTCGCCATGCGCGGTGTGCAGCGTGCCGGCGCGGGCGCGGCCGTCCTGGCACTGGCAGCTCCAGGAGAGGGTCATGGCGTGGAAATCTCCCGGGTCAGCAGCGAGGCGTCGCCATACGAGTAGAAACGGTAGCCCTGCGCCACCGCATGGGCATAGGCGTCGCGCATCCGCGCCTGCCCGGCGAAGGCCGAGACCAGCATAAACAGGCTGGACTTGGGCAGGTGGAAATTGGTCAGCAGCATATCGGCCGAATGGAACACATGCCCCGGCAGCAGGAAGATTTCCGTCAGTCCGCGGAAGGGGTGGACCACGCCCTGCGCATCGACCGAGCTTTCCAGCAGCCGCAGCGCGGTGGTGCCGATGGCGACGATCCGCCCGCCCCTGGCCCGCGTCGCGTTGATCGTCGCGGCCGCTTCCGCAGAAATCTCGCCCCATTCGGCATGCAGCTTGTGCTCGCGGGGGTTGTCGCCGCGGATCGGCAGAAAAGTGCCGGCGCCGACATGCAGCGTCAGCGCCACCTGCCCGACGCCGCGGGCCTCTAGCGCCTGCAGCAGGGCCGGGGTGAAATGCAGGCTGGCGGTGGGCGCGGCCACCGCCCCGGGCTGGCGGGCGAAGATCGGCTGGTAGTCGTCGAGGTCCTGCGCCGTCGGGCCGTCGGGCCGCGCGATATAGGGCGGCAGCGGAATCTCGCCGGCGCGTTCCAGCACGGCGGCCAGCAGCGCCTGGTCGGGGCCGAAATCGAGCAGAACGGCGCCGCCCTCCTGCCGCTCGACCACGCGCGGGCGCAGCTCGGGGGCGCCCTCGATGTCCAGCAGGTCGCCCGGGCGGAGCTTCTTGGCGTTGCGCACCAGCGCGTGCCAGAGGCCGCCGCTCTCGGCCCGGTTCAGCATGATCTCGACCTGGGCCAGGCCGCGGCGGGCGCGCAGCCGCGCCGGAATGACCCGGGTGTCGTTCACCACCATCAGGTCGCCCGGCCGCAGCCAGTCCGGCAGCGACGCGACGCCCGCATCGACCGGGCGGTCGGCGCCCACCACCAGCATCCGGGCAGAGTCGCGCGGCCGGGCCGGCGCCTGGGCGACCAGGGCCTCGGGCAGGTCGAAGTCGAAATCACCCGCGCGCAGCTCGGGCAGCGGGGGGGTCGGGACAGGGGCGTCTTGGGTCATGGCGTTGCTGCCGGGCGGTAGCGGAGGGGCCGCGCAAAGGCAAGCAAAGCAGGGCTGCCGCGACGCCAGGGGGTGCCTTGTCCTCGGCGGTCAACGGGGGCAGGCTCGCCGCAAAACGAGGGAATGGGGTCCAGGAATGAGCCTGAACGGGGCGGAATGGTTGGCGCGCAGCCTGGCGCGGTCTGGCCAGAGCCATGTCTTCTTCATCGACGCCGTGCTGCGGCCGACGCTGATGCATCTGCAGGCCCAGGGCGTCCAGCCGGTGCTGGCGCATTCGGAAAAGGGCGCGGCCTATATGGCCGATGGCTATGCCCGCCTCTCGGGCCGGCCCGGCGTGGTCGCCGCCCAGTCGGTGGGCGCCGCCAACCTGGCCGCCGCCCTGCAGGATGCCTGGCTGGGCCGGGCGCCGATGATCGCGCTGTCGGGCCGCAAGCAACCGTCGGCCCAGCACCGCAACGCCTATCAGGAAGTGCCGCACGGGCCGCTTTTCGCCCCGGTCACCCGCGCCTCGATGACGGTCGAGGCCGCCGCCGACCTGCCGCGGCTGTTCCGCCAGGCCTGGTCGGCGGCGACCGTGGCGCCGCCGCGCCCGGTGCATCTGGACCTGAACGGGCTGATGGGCGAGGTCGTCGAGCAGGGCGACACCGGCCATGCCGAGCCCGGCGATTTTTCTGAATGGAACGCCCCGCGCCACCGCCCGGCCGCCGATGCCGCGGTGCTGGCGGCGCTGGCCGAGCGGCTTTCCGGCGCCGGCAAGCTCGCCATCCTGGCCGGCGATGGCGCCGCCCTTTCTTCCTGTGGCGAGGCACTGCTGGCGGTGGCCGAGCGGCTGCAGGCCCCCATCGCGACCTCGCTCGGCGCCCGCGACCTGCTGCCCAGCCGGCATCCGCTGAACATCGGCGTCGTCGGCAGCTATTCGGCCCCGCCCGCCAACCGCATCCTGCATGACGCCGAGGTGGTGCTGCTGGTCGGCTGCGACATGGGCGACCAGGTGACCCATGCCTGGCGCATCCCGGGCCCGGCCACCACCCTGCTGCAGATCGACGCCGACCCGCTGGAGCTCGACCGCTGCCCGGCCGCGCTGTCGCTGCAGGCCGATCCGCGCACGGCGCTGGAGGCGCTGCTGCCGCTGCTCGGCACCGCGCCGCGCGACCCTGCCTATGCCGAATGGGCGGCGCAGCAGATCGCCGGCTGGCGCGCCGCCATCGCGCCGCGCCTCGCCAGCGATGAGGCCCCGATCGACCCCGCCCGCCTCTGCGCGGAAATCTCGGCGGCGCTCCCCGAAGACGGCGTGCTCGTCGCCGACACCGGCTATTCGGGGATCTGGACCGGGACATTGATAGAATTCAACGGCACCGGGCAGCGCTACCTCCGCGCGGCGGGGTCGCTGGGCTGGGCCTTCCCGGCGGCGCTTGGCGCCAAATGCGCGGCGGGCGACCGGAAGGTGGTCTGCTACAGCGGCGACGGCGCGCTCTACTACCACCTGACCGAGCTGGAGACGGCGAAGCGCCGCGGCATCGCCATCACCCTGGTGATCAACAACAACCAGGGCTTCGGCCAGGGCTGGCCCAACCTGCTGCGCGCCGCCGGCAACAAGCCGGAGCTGGCCGGCACCCTGCTGCGCTTCGGCGAGCACACCGATTTCTGCGCCATCGCCGCCGGCTTCGGCCTGCGCGGCATCCGCGTCGACAAGCCCGAGGACATTGCCGCCGCCCTGCGCGAGGCCATGGAATCCGACGAGACCGTGGTGGTCGAGGTGATGACCGGCATCGACCATCGCGCGCCGGAGCCCTGGGCGCCGGAGACCGTTGCATGAGGATCGCCATCATCGGCGCCGGGCTGATGGGCCATGCGCTGGCCCTGGTCTTCGCCATCGGCGGCCATCGCATCCGCCTGACCGACACCAATGCCGAGACGCTGGCCCGCGCCCCGGCGCTGATGGAGAAGGCGCGGCAGACGCTCGCCGCCGCCGACGAGGCGGGCGTGCTCTCGGCCGAGGGGCTGCGCGAGCGCGTCACCCTGGCGCCGACGCTGGCCGAGGCGGTGGCCGAGGCCGAGCTGGTGATCGAGGCCATCATCGAGAAGCCCGAGGCGAAGCGCGCTGTCTTCGAGGCGCTCGACGCGGCGATGCCGCCCGGCGCCATCCTCGCCAGCAATACGTCTTACCTGGATGTCTTCCCGCTGATGCCGGCCGCGCGGCTGCCGCGGGCGATCATCATGCATTGGTACACCCCGCCCTATCTGGTGGACCTGGTCGACCTGGTCGGCAGCCCGGAATGCCCGCCGGAGCTGGTGGACGAGGTGGCGACAATGCTGCGGGCGATGGGCAAGGTGCCGCTGGTGATGCGCCGCTTCCTGCCCGGCTATATCGCCAACCGGCTGCAATCGGCGCTCAGCCTGGAATGCTACCGCCTGCTCGACGAAGGCTATGCCAGCCCGCAGGAAATCGACGAGGCCATCATCCACGGCCTCGGCCTGCGGCTGCTGCTGCTTGGCCAGATGGCCAAGGGCGACTTCACCGGGCTGCAGCTCTCGGCCCATGCCCTGGCCAACAAGATGTACGCGCCGCCGCCCTTGCGCGGGCATAGCGACGCGCTGGATGCGGCGCTGGCCCAGGGCCATGCCGGGGTGATGACCGGCCGCGGCCTCTATGACTGGGGCGGCGAGGACCCCGCTGCCCTGCTGGCCGAGCGCGACCGCCGCCTGCTGGCGCTGAAGAAAGCGGTGCGCGAGATCGGCCCCATGGCGGGCCTCATGACGGCCCCCATGGCGGCCAAGGAGAACGAAAAGGCATGATCCGCTACGAGCTCACCGGCAAGCGCGCCCTGGTCACCGGCGGCGCGTCCGGCATCGGCCTGGCGACCGTCAGGCAGCTGGCCAGCGCCGGCTGCCGCGTCGCCGTCAACCACCTGGCCGACGACGCCCGCGCGGCGGCCGTGCTGGCCGAGCTGCAGGCCGCCGGCCATGACGTCATCGCCGCCCCCGGCAATGTCGGCGACGCCACCGACGGCCCGCGCATGGTGGAAGCCGCCATCGCCGCGCTGGGCGGCCTGGACTACCTGGTCAACAATGCCGGCACGCCGGGCACCAGCAGCCTGATCCCGCCCAGCGCCCTCGACCGGCTGACGGAGGAGCTCTGGGCGACCGTGCTGCAGGTCAACCTGCTGGGCGTCTTCCGCTGCGCCAAGGCGGCGGCCCCCGCCTTGAAGGAAGCGCGCGGCGCCGTGGTCAATGTCGCCTCCATCGCCGGCCTCGACAGCCCCGGCAGCTCGATGGCCTATGGCGCCACCAAGGCCGGGGTGGTCAGCCTGACCAAGAACCTGGCGCGTGGCCTGTCGCCCGAGGTGCGGGTCAATGCGGTGGCCCCCGGCGCCGTCGACAGCTCCTGGATGGTCGAATGGACCGAGGAGCGCCGCGCCGCCTCCGCCGCCAAGGCGCTGCTGAAGCGCCGCTGCCAGCCCGACGACCTCGCCGACGTTATTCTTTTCCTCCTGGCCGGCGCGGGAATGGTCACGGGCCAGACCGTGGTGGTCGACGGCGGCCTGACGCTCGAATCCCGCTGAGCGATACCGGCGGCGGCGCGGGGACCGGAAATCCCCCGCTGCCGCCTTGATGCTTCTGATTTCGCGCCGCACCATGCCCGGGCAACGCAGCATGGATGCCCCAATGCCCCAGGCCGACACCGCCCGTTTCCTCCAGGACCTGCAGGAGCTGCGCCAGATCGGCCGCTTCAAGACCGGCGTCCACCGTCCGACCTATTCGCCGCAGGACATGGAATCCCGCCGCTGGCTGATGGCGAAGATGGAGGAGGTCGGGCTCGAGGCCTCGATCGACGGCATCGGCAATGTCTTCGGCCGCCACAAGGGCCCGGGCCCGCATTTGCTGTCGGGCAGCCATATCGAAAGCCAGAACGAGGCCGGCTGGCTGGATGGCGCGCTCGGCGTCGTCGCGGCCCTCGCCCTGGCCCGCGCCGGCCTGCCCGTCGATGTCTGCGCCTTCGCCGACGAGGAAGGCCATTTCGAGGGCGGCTTCCTCGGCAGCAAGTCGATCATCGGCGAGCTGACCGAGGAAGAGATCGACCGCAGCCGCAACCGCACCGACGGCACGCCGCTGCGTGACGCCCTCAAGGCGGCCGGGCTGGAAGGCCTGCCGCGCATGCAGATCGACCCCAGCCGCTACAAGGGCTTCTTCGAGATGCATATCGAGCAGGGCACCCAGCTCGAGCAGGCCAATCTTCGCATCGGCGTGGTCAGCGGCATCGTCGCCATCTGGCAGTGGCGCCTGGTGATCGACGGCCAGCAGGACCATGCCGGCGGCACCACCATGGCCGAGCGCCGCGACGCGGGCCTGGCCGCCATCCGCCTGCTCGCCGCCATCGACGCCGAGTTCCCCCGCATCTGCGGCCCGCGCAGCACCTGGACCACCGGCCGCATCACCCTCGAGCCCGGCGCCCCCAGCATCATCCCCGGCCGCGCCGATGTCCTGTTCCAGTTCCGCGACGTCTCGATGGAGAAGCTGCAGGCGATGGAGGCCACCCTCCGCGCCCTGGTGCAGGAAGCCAACCGCCGCGACCGCTGCAGCATCCAGCTGCTGGCCGTCAGCAAGGCGACGCCGGCCATCTGCGACCCGGCCATGATGCGGGCGCTGACGGCGGCCGCCGACAGCTTCGACCCCGGCTGCAGCCAGGTCATGCCCAGCGGCGCCGGCCACGACGCGCAATACGTCGCCAAGACAATGCCGGCCTCGATGGTCTTCGTCCCCTCGATCGGGGGCATCAGCCATCATTGGTCGGAGGATACCAAGGAGGCCGATCTCGCTCTGGGCGCGCAGGTGCTCGTCGAAGCCGCCGACCGCTTCCTGAAGGGGGCCAACTGACAGAGAAAGGCCGGGGGGATAGTATCCCCCCGGACCCCGCCTTCAGAAAGCATACCACCATGACCGAGAGCGCCCTCGTCCTGTTCAGCGGCGGACAAGACTCCGCCACCTGCCTGGCCTGGGCCCTCTCCCGCTTCGATCACGTCGAAACCCTCGGCTTCGATTACGGCCAACGCCACCGCATCGAGCTGGAATGCCGCGACACCTTCCGGAAAGCCCTGCCCGACGACTGGCACCAAAAACTCGGCCCCGACCACACCCTCGCCCTCGATGCGCTGAAAGAAATCTCCGACACCGCGCTGACGCGGGAGACCGAGATCGCCATGCGCGAGGACGGCTTGCCCAACACCTTCGTCCCCGGCCGCAACATCGTCTTCCTGACCTTCGCCGCGGCGCTGGCCTATCGCCGCGGCCTGCGCCACGTCGTCGGCGGCATGTGCGAGACGGATTACTCTGGCTATCCCGACTGCCGCGACGACACCATCAAGGCGCTGCAGGTGGCGCTCAATCTCGGCATGGCCCAGCGCTTCGTCCTGCACACCCCCCTGATGTGGCTGGACAAGGCGCAGACCTGGGAGATGGCGGAAGAGCTCGGCGGGCGGAAACTGGTCTGCGACATCGTGGAAAAAACCCACACCTGCTACCGGGGCGAGCGCGGCGCGCTGCACCCCTGGGGCCATGGCTGCGGCACCTGCCCCGCTTGCGAGTTGCGCGCCAGGGGCTGGGCGGAGTACGAGACCCGCGCTCACGCGCGGATGCACCCGCCCAGCAATGGAAAACTCGCAGATGACTGACCCCCGCCGCCTGGAAGGCTTCCTGGCGCTGACAGGCTTCGGCCTGACCATTCCCATCGCCAACTGGCTCATCGGCAATGCCGGCACCGTCTGCGTGCCGAACGGCCCCTGCCTGATCCCGGTGGCCCCTGGCGTCATGGCCCCCTCCGGCGTGCTGATGATCGGCCTGGCCCTGGTCCTGCGCGACCTGGTGCAGCGCCGCCTGGGCCTGCGCTTCGCCTGGATGGCCATCGTCGCCGGCACTGTTCTGTCGGCCTTCCTCGCGCCCCCGGCGCTGGTCGTGGCCTCGGCGGCCGCCTTCCTGCTCAGCGAGACCGCGGATCTGGCCGTCTACACGCCGCTGCAGAAGCGCAACCTGGTGCTGGCCGTCGCCGCCTCCGGCCTGGTCGGGCTGGTGGTCGACAGCGTCTTCTTCCTGTGGATCGCCTTTGGCGACCTCGGCTACCTCTCCGGCCAGGTCATGGGCAAGTTCTGGATGGTGGCCCTGGCCCTGCCGCTGACCGCCTGGCTGCGCCGCGCCGATGCCCGCCGCGGGATCGTCCCCGCCTAAGCTGGCAACCATGCCCGGCCTCGGGCATAGAGGGGGGCGATGGCCGACACCGAACCGCCCCTCGCCCCCCCCCGGGCGGACCTCGCCGCCGACCCGATCTGGTCGGCCCTGCTGCGGCACCGCGACCAGGGGGGCGCGGCACCCCTGCCGGCCGACCCGCTGACAGCCCTCTTCGCCCCCATCCTGGCGCCGCCCGCGGCCCCCGATGGCTGCCTGGTGCTGGGGCGGCTGGCGCAGACGCTGGACGGGCGCATCGCCACCGCCTCCGGCTCCAGCCAATGGATCGGCGGCGAGGGCGACCTGCTGCACACCCACCGCCTGCGCGCCCTCTGCGACGCCGTCGTCGTCGGCGCCGGCACGGTGAAGCATGACGACCCCCGCCTGACCACGCGCAACTGCCCCGGCCCCAGCCCGCTGCGGGTGGTGCTGGACACCGAGCGCCGCCTCGGCACCGGGTATGGCGTCTTCGCCTGTCT
>NZ_CACSJM010000183.1 GCF_902706185.1 Roseomonas sp. 18066
GGACATGGCCTGGCTCCGGGTGGCGGCTCCCGGGGGGAGGGGGTGGAGCCGCCTGTTCCCCGGAGGATAGGAAAAGAACAGATCAGGAACAAGGAAAATCCGCCCGCCGCCGTGCCGCCCGCCTCAGGCCGCGGCGCGCCGCCGCAGCCGGGCCTGCCGCAACCGCTCCAGCGCCAGGTAGATCACCGGCGTGGTGTAGAGGGTCAGCAGCTGCGACACGATCATGCCGCCGATGATGGCGATGCCCAGCGGCTGGCGCATCTCGGCCCCGGTGCCGGTGCCGAAGGCCAGCGGCACCGCGCCGAACAGCGCCGCCAGCGTCGTCATCAGGATCGGCCGGAAGCGGTCGCGGCAGGCGGCCAGGATCGAGGCCTCGGCATCCGCCCCTTCCTCCCGCGCATGCTCGAGCGCGAAGTCCACCATCATGATGGCGTTCTTCTTGACGATGCCCATCAGCAGGATGACGCCGATCAGCGCGATCACGGTGAAGGGCGTCCCCGTCGCCAGCATCGCCAGCAGCGCGCCGATGCCCGCCGTGGGCAGGGTCGACAGGATGGTCAGCGGGTGGATGTAGCTCTCGTAGAGCACGCCGAGGACGATGTAGATCGACAGGATGGCGGCCAGGATCAGCAGCGGCTGGTCGCGCGAGAAGGCCTGGAAGGCCGCGGCATTGCCGCCATATTCCGAGCGGATGCCGGAGGGCAGGTCGAGCGTCGCCTCCACCTCGCGCAGCTTCGCCTGCGCCTCGCCCAGCGAGACATTGCCCGGCAGGTTGAAGCTGATCGAGGCCGCCGGGAACTGGCTGCGATGCGTCACCCGCAGCGGCGCCATGTCGCGGGTCAGCCGGGTCACCGCGGTCAGCGGCACCTGCGCCCCGTCGCGGCCGGGGACGAAGATGCGCGCCAGCTGCGTCGCATCCTGGGTCATCGCCGGGTCGATCTCCAGGATGACGTTGTACTGGTTGCGGGTGGCGTAGATCGTCGAGACCTGGCGCTGCGAGAAGGCGTTGTTCAGCGCCGCCCCCAGCGCCGTCATCGAGACGCCGAGGCGGGCCGCGGCGTCGCGATCGATGATCAGCTTGTTGACCAGCCCGCCGCGCTCCTGGTCGGAGGAGACGTCGAAGAAGCCGGGCGTGGCGCGCAGCGCCTCGACCATCTGGTTGGCCGCGTCGCGCAGCGCGTCGAGGTCGCTGCCGAGCAGCACGAAGGAATATTGCGAATCCCCCGGCCGGCCGCCGATGAACAGGTCCTGCTGCGAGCGCAGGAAGACCGAGGCGCCGGGGATCCGCCCCAGCGGCGCGCGCAGCCGGTCGATCACCTGGGTGGCGCTGGCGCCGCGCTCCTCCACCGGCTTCAGCGTGATGTAGAACTGGCCGGAATTGCTGCCGGCGCCGCCGAAGCCGCCGCCGATCTGGCCGCCGATGCTGGCGATGGCCGGGTCGCGCAGCAGCACCGCCGTCACCTGCTCCATCATGCCGCTCATCTTGGCGAAGGAGGTGTCGGGCGCGGCGCGCACGCTGCCCGCCAGCAGGCCGGTATCCTGCTCGGGGAAGAAGCCCTTGGGCACCACCATGTAGAGCCAGACGGTGAGGCCCACGAGGCCCAGGCAGAACAGCAGCATGGTCTTCCGCCAGCGCAGCACGACCTTCAGGCTGCGCATATAGCCGGCGACCACGGCATCCATGCCGCGCTCGAAGGTGCGGCCGAACCAGCCGGGCGGGCGCTCGGCCTCGCCGCGGTCGAGGCGGGCGGCCAGCATCGGCGTCAGCGTCAGCGACAGCACCGCCGAGATGGCCACTGCGATCGCAAGGGTGGCCGAGAATTCGCGGAACAGCCGGCCGACCACGCCCCCCATCGCCAGCAGCGGCACGAAGACCGCGATCAGCGAGACGGTGATCGAGACGATGGTGAAGCCGATCTGCCGCGCGCCCTCCAGCGCCGCTTCCATCGGCGCCATGCCGCGGGCGCGCATCCGCGCCATGTTCTCCAGCATGACGATGGCGTCGTCGACGACGAAGCCGACGGAAATCGTCAGCGCCATCAGCGAGAAATTGTTGAGCGAATAGCCCATCTGCCAGATGACGAAGAGCGTGCCGAACAGCGACAGCGGCACGGTGACGCTGGCCGCCAGCACCGGGCCCAGGCGGCGCAGGAAGACGGCGACGACGGCGACCACCAGCGCGATGGTGATCAGCAGGGTGAGCTCGACCTCCTCGACGCTGGCGCGGATGGTGCCCGACCGGTCGCTCATCACCTCGATCCGGGTGCCGCCGGGGACCCAGGATTGCAGCTTCGGCAGCATGGCCTGCACGTCCTGCACCACGTCCAGGACATTGGCGTCGGCCTGCTTGAAGACCATCATCAGGATCGCCGGCCGCTGGTCGAACCAGGCGATCTGCCGGCTGGAGGCAGCGCCCTCCGTGACGCGGGCGACGCGCGACAGCCGCAGCAGCGCGCCATCCTGCGCCTGCACCGACAACGTCTCGTATTGCGGGGCGCGGCTCAGGCGGTCGTTGACGCGGATGCTGGCCGCCTGCTCGTCGCCATCGATCAGCCCGACCGGCTGGGTGACATTGGCCGCCTGCACGGCGGTGCGGATGTCGTCCAGCGACAGGCCGGCGGCGGCCGCCGCATTGGGGTCGACGGCGATGCGCACGGCGGGCTTGGCGGCGCCCGCCACCTGCACCTGGGCGACGCCCGGGATCTGCGCCAGGCGCTGCGCCACGATGCTGTCGGCGGCATCGTACAGTGCCGCGCGGGTCAGCGTGTCCGAGGTCATCGCCAGGATCAGCACCGGCGCGTCGGCCGGGTTGACCTTGCGCACGCTGGGCGGGTTGGGCAGGCCGGAGGGCAGGTCCTCCCTGGCCGCGTTCACCGCCGCCTGCACGTCGCGCGCCGCACTCGCCTGGGTGCGCGACAGGTCGAACTGGATGATGATGTTGCCGCTGCCGGTGGAGGCGCTCGAGGTCATCTCGGTGATGCCGGCGATGCCGCCGATGTGCCGCTCCAGCGGCGCGATGACGGTCGCCGCCATGGTCTCCGGATTGGCGCCGGGCTGGCTGACGCTGACGAAGAGCGTCGGCAGGTCGACCCGCGGCATGGCCGAGACCGGCAGCTGCTTCAGCGCCACCAGGCCGGCCAGCAGCAGGCCGAGCGACAGCAGCAGCGTCGCGATCGGCCGCCGCACGAAGGGGGCGGAGATGTTGAACACGCGCGCCTACTCCGCCGGGCCGGGGGCGGGATGCGCCTGCCAGCGCCGCGCGATCGCCTCGCGGATTTTTTCCAATGCCAGGTAGATGGCGGGGGTGGTGTAGAGGGTGACCAGCTGGCTGAGCAACAGGCCGCCGACGATGGAGACGCCGAGCGGCAGCCGCAGCTCCGACCCGGTCCCCGTCTGCAGCACCAGCGGCAGGGCGCCGAGGAGTGCCGCGGCCGTCGTCATCATGATCGGGCGGAAGCGCATCAGGCAGGCCTCGACGATGGCGTCATAGGCGCTGTGGCCATGGTCGCGCTGCGCCTCGAGGGCGAAGTCGATCATCATGATGGCGTTCTTCTTGACGATGCCCATCAGCAGGATGATGCCGATCAGCCCGACCACCGACAGGTCCAGCCCCCAGAGCCGCAGCGCCAGCAGCGCGCCGATGCCGGCCGAGGGCAGGGTGGAGAGGATGGTGATCGGGTGGAACAGGCTCTCATAGAGCACGCCCAGCACGATGTAGATCACCACCACCGCGGCCAGGATCAGCCAGGGCTGGCCCTCCAGCGCGCTGTTGAACTCGGCGGCGTCGCCGGCGAAGCGGCCGGTGATGGTCTCGGGCAGGCCGATCTGCTGCTCGGCGGCGCGGATGGCGGCCACCGCCTCGCCCAGCGACAGCTCGGGCGTCAGGTTGAAGCTGAAGGTCACCGCCGGGAACTGGTTCTCCCGCGTCACCAGCAGCGGGCCGCGGCCGCGGGCGACGCTGGCCACGGCGCCGAGCGGCACCTCGATGCTGTCGCGCCCGGTGACGCGCAGGTTCGACAGCAGCGCCGGGTCCGGCGCGGTCGCCCCGGCCAGCTCCAGCACCACCCGGTACTGGTTGCTCTGGCCGTAGATGGTGGAAATCTGCCGCTGCCCGAAGGCATTGTACAAAGCATTGTCGATCGACTGCAGCGTGACGCCGAGGCGCGCCGCCGCGTCGCGGTCGACGGTGACCTGCAGCTGCAGCCCGTCCTCGCGCTGGTCGCTGGCGACGTCGCGCAGGCCTGGCATGGCCTGCAGCCGCTGCATCATGCGCGGCGCCCAGGCCGAGAGCGTCGCCGCATCGGCGTCGAACAGCGTGTACTGGTACTGGGTGGTGGCGACGCGGGCGCTGATCTGGATGTCCTGCACCGCCTGCGGCCAAGTGGCCAGGCCGGGGATACCGTCCAGCTTCGGCTGCAGCCGGTCGATCACCGCCTGGGCCTCGTCGCGCTCGGCGCGCGGCTTCAGCACCGCCATGATGCGGCCGGTGTTCTGCGTGGTGTTGACCGAGCCGGCGCCGGCGACCGCGGTGACCGAGGCGACGGCCGGGTCCTGCCGCAGCACGGTGGCGGCCTCGCCCAGCAGCGCCGAGACGCGGGCGAAGGAGGCGTCCTGCGGCGCCTCTGCCGTGATGCGGATCAGCCCGGTATCCTGCACCGGCAGGAAGCCCTTGGGCATGACGACATAGAGCCAGGCGGTGGCGGCGACGGACAGCGTCGCGACCAGCAGCGTCAGCGCCTGGTGGTGCAGCGTCCAGCGCAGCGTGCGGCCGTAGCCCAGGCGCATCCGCTCGAAGCCGGCCTCGGTCCAGCGGATCATGGCGTTCGGCTTCTGCTCATGCTGCGGCCGCAGCAGCAGCGCGCACATCATCGGCGTCAGCGTCAGCGAGACCACCAGCGAGACCAGCACCGCCGCCGTCAGCGTCTCGGCGAACTCGCGGAACAGCCGCCCGACCACGCCTTCCATGAAGAGCAGCGGGATGAAGACGGCGATCAGCGACAGGCTGAGCGAGACGATGGTGAAGGCGATCTGCTTGGCGCCCTCGAAGGCGGCGTCGAGCGGTTTCTTGCCGGCCTCGATCAGCCGGACGATGTTCTCGATCATGACGATGGCGTCGTCGACGACGAAGCCGGTCGCCACCACCAGCGCCATCAGCGACAGGTTGTCGAGCGAATAGCCAATCAGCGACATGACGCCGAAGGTGCCGATGATCGACAGCGGCAGCGACACGGCCGGCACCAGGGTGGCCCGCCCGCTGCCGAGGAACAGGTAGATGACGGCGACGACGAGGGCGACCGACAGCACCAGGGTGAACTGCACCTCATGGACGCTGGCGCGGATGGTCTCGGTGCGGTCGCTGACCACGGCGAGCTCGGCGCCCGGCGGCAGCCCGGCCTGCAGCGTCGGCAGCAAAGCGCGGATACGCTCCACCGTCTCGACGATATTGGCGCCGGGCTGGCGCTGCACGTCGATCAGCACCGCGGGGCGGCCGTTGAACCAGGCGCCGTTGCGGTTATTTTCCAATCCGTCGGTGGCCTCGCCCACGTCCCGCAGCCGCACCGGCGCGTCGTTGCGCCACGCCAAAATAATGTCGCCGAAGGCGGCCGGCGCGGTGATCTGGTCATTGGCCTCGATGGTCGAGGCCTGCAGCGGCCCGTCCAGCGAACCTTTCGGCGAATTCTGGTTGGCGGCGACGATGGCGGTGCGCACCGTCTCCAGCCCGATGCCGTAGGCCGCGAGCCGCGCGGCATCCAGCTTCAGCCGCACCGCCGGGCGCATGTTGCCCTGGACGGTGACGCGGCCGACGCCGCTGGCCTGGGCCAGGCGCTGCGCCAGCAGCGTGTCGGCGACATCGCTGAGCCGGGTGATCGGCAGGCTGGTCGAGGTCAGCGCGAAGGTGATGATGGCGGGGTCGGCCGGGTTCACCTTCGAATAGACCGGCGGATAGGGCAGGGTGCTGGGCAGCGTGCCGCGCGCCGCGTCGAGCGCCGCCTGCACATCCTGCGAGGCCGCGTCGAGGCTCTTTTCCAGGTCGAACTGCAGGGTGACGCGCGACACGCCCGGGCCGCTGACCGAGCTCATCGTGGTCAGGCCGGAAATCTGCGCGAATTGCCGCTCCAGCGAGGCGGTGACCAGCACCGCCACCGTCTCCGGCGAGGCGCCGGGCAGCTGCGTCACCACCTCGATGGTCGGGAAGTCGACCTGGGGCAAAGCGGAGACCGGCAGGCGCAGATAGCCGAAGGCGCCCCAGAGCAGCATGGCGACGGCCAGCAGGGTGGTCGCCACCGGCCGCGCGATGAAGGGGGCGGAGAGGTTCACGGCGCTGTCTCCTCAGCGGCTCTCGCGGCGGCGAGCCGGGCGCTCGCCGCTGGCCGGGGCCGGGTTCTGCGGATTGCCGGCGCCGGGCTGCGCGCCCTCGCCCGGGGCGGCGACGCCGCCGGCAGCACCACCGGGACGCACCTCGGCGATGCGGCTGCCATTGTTCAGCCGCTGCGCGCCGGAGGTGACGACGCGCTCGCCCGGCTGCAGGCCCGTCTGGATCGTCGCCTCGCTGCGGGTGGTGGCCCCCAGCGTCACGTTGCGCTGCTCGATCGTCGAATCGTCCTTGGCAACAAAAACAAAGCTGCCGGCCGGGCCCTGCTGGATGGCGACCAGCGGCACCACCAGCGCGTCGCGAATGGTCTGCACCGGCAGGCGCAGCGTGACGAAGGCGCCGGGCCAGAGCTGCCGCCGCTCATTCGGGAAGCTCGCCTTGACCGCGATGCTGCCGGTGGTGGCGTCGACCAGGTTGCCGACGGTCAGCACCGCGCCGCGATCCGGCGCCTCGCCGGGCAGGCCGGGGGTGCTGGAGGGCGTCGGCACCGTCTCGACCGGCACCTGGCCCACCGCCATGGCGCGCAGCAGCCGCGGCAGCTCCTGCTGCGGCAGGGTGAAGTTCACCGCGATCGGCGCGAACTGCGCCACGGTGACAATGCCGTTGGTGTCGCCGCTGGCCACCAGGTTGCCGATATCGACGGCGCGGATGCCGACGCGGCCGGCGAAGGGCGCGCGGATGACGGTGTCGTCCAGCTGGGCGCGGGCATTGTCGATGGCGGCCTGGTCCTGCTGGACCTGGGCCTCGTACATCATCACCTGGGCGCGCTGGGTGTCGACCTGCTGGCGGGTCACGCCATTGGCGCGCAGCAGCCCCTCGTAGCGCTGCTGGTCGAGCTTGGCGTTCGACAGCTGGGCGGCGTTGTAGGCCTTCTGGGCCACCGCCTGGGCCAGCGCCGCGGCATAGGTGCGGTCGTCGATGCGGGCCAGGATGGCGCCCTTCTCGACCTCCTGCCCCTCGCGGAACAGGATTTCCATCAGCTGGCCGGAGACCTTGGAGCGGACGGTCACCGTGTTCATCGCCTGCACGGTGCCGAGCGCGTCCAGCGTCAGCACCAGGTCCTTCCGCGCGGCGGTGCCCAGGGTCACCGGCACCGCCATGCCGGCGCCACCACCCGGGCCGCCGGGGCCGCGGCGGCCGGCGCCAGGGCTGGCGCCAGGGCTAGCGCCCGGGCCGGCCGGCGTCGCCTGGCCCTCGGCGGCCGGCGCCATGCGGGTCTTCCAATAATAATAGCCGCCACCGCCCAGGATCGCGAGGCCGGTGAGGACGAGGAGCGTGCGGGGAAGGGCCATGGTCGGCAGCGATCCGGTATCAGCGCCAGCCGCCGCCCAGGGCGCGGAACAGGCCCGTGGCGGCCTGCAGCCGTGCCAGCCGCGCCTCCACCAGGGCGTTGCGCGCCGAGAACAGCGTCTGCTGCGTGTTCAGCAGGGTGATCAGGTTGATGGTGCCGAGGCGGAGCTGCGCCTCGGCGATCTCGGCGGCCCGCGCCGCCCGGTTGGCCGCCTCGCCGCGCAGCCGCTCCTGCTGCGTCGTCTCGCGCAGCGCGACCAGCGCGTCCTCGACATCGCCCAGCGCGGTCAGGATGGCGGCGCGGTAGGCGATCAGCAGCTCCTCCGCGCGCGCCTCGTTCAGCGCCACCTGGCCGCGGCGGCGGCCGCCATCGAAGACGGATTGCGTGACGCTGGCCAGCAGCGACCAGACCTGCTGCTCGGGGCGCAGCAGCGTGCCCAGCACGGCGCCGGAAATACCGGCCTCGGCCGACAGCGTCAGGCTGGGCAGCAGCGCGGCCCGCGCCACGTCGATATCGGCCTGGGCGGCGGCGAGGTCAGCCTCCGCCGCGCGCACATCGGGGCGGCGCGCCAGCAGTTCGGCCGGCTGGCCGGGGCTGGCGACCGGGATGGCCAGGCCCGCCAGCCCGTCGCCGGCCACGGCCACCGTCTGCGGCGTCTGGCCCAGCAGCAGGGCGATGGCGGTGACGCCCTGGTCGATCGCCTGGCGCAGCGAGGGCAGCGCCGCTTCCTGCTGGGCCACCACCGTCTCCTGCTGCGCCAGGTCCAGCCCGGTCGCGGTGCCGGCGGCGACCTGCTGGCGGATGACGTTGAGGATTCTTCGCGCGGCCTCGAGGTTCTCGGTCTGGACGCGCAGCTGCTCGCGATCGGCCAACAGGGAGAAATAGGTGTTGGCCAGCGACGCCAGGGTGGTGATCCCGGTCGCCGCGGCGTCGAAGCGATAGGCGTCCAGCGCCCGCTCGGCGGCGCGGCGGCTGGCGGCGTTGCCGCCCCAGAGGTCGAGCTCATAGCTGGCCGAGAGCGAGGCGCCATAGCTGTTGCGCGTCCGCCCGCCATTGGCCGAGCGGCCACCGCTGCCGCCGGCCGAGACCTCGGGCAGCAGGGAGGCGCCGGCGATGCGCAGCGAGGCGTCGGCCTGGCGGATGCGTGCCTGGGCGGCGGCCAGGTCCAGGTTGCCGGCGGTGGCGGCGGCCATCAGCCGGTCGAGCTCGCCGCTGCCGAAGCCCTGCCACCATTGCGCGTCGGGCCATTGCGGCGGGGCCTGGCCGGCATGGCGGAACTGCTCGGCGATCGGCAGGCCGGGGGGCCGGGCGTTCGATGCCGTGGCGCAGGCGGCGAGCGCCAGGGGGACAAGCAGGAGAATGGCGCGGGCCGAAGCGGCAGGCATCTGGCGCGTCATCGGGAGGGTCATGCTCAGTTGTCGCCCCGGGCGCGGCGGGCGGCCTCGCGGCGGCGGCGGGAATCCTCGGCCAGGCGACGGCGGCCTTCGGGAGACAGGGTGGAGACCGCGTCGATCAGATTGTCCTCCAGCGCGATGCTGAACTGCTGGTATTCGTTGCGGGCACGGGCCATGGCGGCACGCAGGCTGGCGGGGTCGAAGGGTTCCTGGCCCAGCGCCTCCTCGGCCGTGGCGCGGGCGGCGCGCTGGCGGTCGAGCTGCGCCAGCACGCCGGGGCGCCCGGCATCGAGGAGGGCGGTGAAGCGGGCGCGGTCGGCCTCGGGCACCAGCTTTTCCATCTGCTGGTGGACGGTGGCCAGGTCGGGGCGGCGGCCCTGCGGCTTCGGCGCGAAGACCAGCAGCCCGCCGAGCACCAGGTTCAGCGCGACCGAGGCGCCGAGCGCGGTGCTCAGCCAGGTGGCGCGGGAGAAGCGTGTCATTCGGAATCCCCGAGCGCCAGCGCCACCACCAGGCGGGGCGCCAGCAATTCACTTTGATCGGCCGCGTTCCAGGGTGTGCCACCCCAGGGGTTTGCCGCCGGAAACTGCAGCCAGATGGCGCAGGCCAGCAGCGCGGCGGCGGCGCCGAAGCCGGCCGGCAGCAGCGGCCGCAGCCAGCGCGCCGCCCAGGGCTGCCGCGCCGGCAGCGGCATTCTGGCGATCCTGTCGGCGACATTGGCGCGCATGCGGGCCAGCGCCTCGGGGCTGGCGGGGGGCAGGCTGGCGGCGAGCGCGGCCGCAAGCTGCAGGTCGCGGGCGGCGGGGTCGTGGGCCAGCAGCGCCAGCGCCCCGGCCCGGGCCTCGGCGGGCCAGCGCGCCGGCAGCGGGCCGTGCTGCGCCAGGAGATCGGCGAAGGCAGAGATCTGCATCATGGCGCTCCTCACCCCAGCCCCGCCAGCCGCGCCGCCAGGAAGCGGCGGGCGCGGTGCAGCAGCCCTTCGACGGCACGTTCCGAGGTCTCCAGGATGGCGGCCGCCTCGGCGCCGCTCAGCCCCTGGTCATGCGCCAGCGCCAGAGCCGCCCGCTGCCGCTCGGGCAGGGCGGCGAGCGCCTCCCGCAGCGCGGCCTCCTGCTGCCGCAGCGCCAGGGCTTCCTCGGGCGTGGCGGCGGGGTCGGCGAGCGTCCCGGCCAGGGCATCCGTGGAAAGCATCGGCGCGGCCGGGCGGCGGCGGGCCCGGTCGATCGCCAGGTTGGCGGCGATCCGGTACAGCCAGGTGCCGAAGCGGGCGCGGTCGGGGTCGAAGCGCGCGGCATGCTGCCAGGCGCGCAGCAGCGCGTCCTGCGCCACCTCCTCGGCCTCGGCGGCGCTGCCGGTGATGCGGAAGGCCAGCGCATGCAGCCGCGGCAGGTGCCGCGCCGCCAGCGCGTTGAAGGCCAGGCGGTCGCCGCCGGCGCTCCAGGCGATCAGCGCCTCGTCGGCCGCCGCGGCATGGTCGCGCGCCAGCCGCGCCTCGGGCGGGGCCGGGTTCAGGCGCAGAAGGCCTGGCCATGGCAGGAAGGGACGCCAGGCGAGGCCCGGCAGGAGGGGGAGGGGCATGGATGGGGCTCTTGTCCCCCCTGATACGCTGGCATTCCCCGCACCCCACGCCGGCTTCGATGAATTTCTTTTTCCCCGGAATTGGGGCGCGAGCATGGCTGCCGCTCGCGGCGGCGCGCGCCTGTTTAAGCCTATCTTAGCCCAGCACGGCGAGGCTGCCGCCGAGGGCCCGCGTGGCCGGGCCGTCCTGGCACCGGCCCCCGGGCTTATCAAGCGATCGGCGTTCCAGAGAAGGGGCGAGGGCCGGCGCGGCCGCGGGATGCAAGCCCCGCGGAGCCGCCGCCCGGCCCGCCGGCAGGATGCAAGGCATGCAGGACGGCGGCTGGCAAGGTGGTGGTGGAGCAGGGGGCATCTCCGGGGGCGGTGTCTCTTGGGG
>NZ_CACSJM010000184.1 GCF_902706185.1 Roseomonas sp. 18066
GTCCAGGCCCATCTCCTCGGCCGCCCCGCCGGCCGAGGAGATGGGCCTGGACATCCCGACCTTCCTGCGCCGCCAGAGCAACTGATCCTGGCCGATCCTCGCGCCGCGACAGCGTCGCGGCGCCGCTGAAAAAGCACCCCGGGTCGCAAGGCCCGGGGTTTTTTCATGGGCGGCCGGCAACACGGATGCTTCACCCCCCCTGTCACAAAGCCTGCCGCAACGCTTCGCAAAAGCGTTTTTGTGCTCTGCAAAAACTGTTTTTAATCAAATGCCTGAAGCAAAAACTTCGAAGGAAATAAACGGAAATAAGCGTTGACTCGCCTGGGCCCGAACCCGGTGTCATCTAGACACTGCCGGAACAGTCCGGGGCAGCCTTCCCGCCCCATGGCGCGTTTCCGCTGCAATCGTATCGGGGCAATGATGGACGGTTTTCTGGCGGCAGGCATGGAACGGCGCAGGACGCTCAAGGCGCCGATCAGCTGCGTCGGCATCGGCCTGCATTCGGGCCGCCGCGCCAGCCTCACCCTCCACCCCGCCCCGGCCGGCGACGGCCTGGTGTTCCGCCGCAGCGACCTCGGCCTCGAGATCCCGGCGCGCTTCGACCTGGTCTTCGACACCCGCCTCTGCACCGCCATCGCCCTGCCCGGCAACCCGCAGGCCCGCCTCGGCACCATCGAGCATGTCATGGCGGCGCTGGCCGCCTGCGGCATCGATGACGCGGTGATCGAGGTCGACGGGCCGGAGGTGCCGATCCTGGACGGCTCCGCCGCCCCCTTCCTGTTCCTGATCGACTGCGCCGGCGTGACCACCACCGCCATGCCCCGCCGCAGCATCGAGGTGCTGAAGACCGTGCGCGTGCAGGAAAGCGACGCCCCGGGCGCGGCCTGGGCGCAGCTCGACCCCACCGCCACCCCGGGCTTCGAGGCCTCGCTGGAAATCGACTTCCCCTCCAGCGCCATCGGCCGCCAGCAGCTCAGCCTGCGCGTCACCGAGGCGTCCTTCCGCGACACCCTGGCCGATGCCCGCACCTTCACCCTGGCCGAGGACGTGGCCCGCCTGCGCGCCGCCGGCCTGGCCCAGGGCGGCAGCCTGGACAATGCCGTGGTGGTCGACGGCCCGCTGGTGCTGAACCCGGGCGGGTTGCGCCACACCGACGAATGCGTCCGCCACAAGCTGCTGGACGTGGTCGGCGACCTGGCCCTGGCCGGCGCGCCGCTCTCCGCCCGCTTCAGCGGCAGCCGCTCCGGCCATGCGCTGAACAACCGGCTGCTGCGCGCCCTCTTCGCCGATGCCGATGCCTGGCGCTGGCAGGACGAGGCGCTGGTGCCCTTCACCAGCCGCGCCACCGCCACCCGCCGCCAGGCCGAGCCGGTCGCCGCCTGAGCCGCAGCGCCCCGCCGCCCGCACGAGCCTTCCGGACCGGCCCCTCCAGGGGCCGGTCTTTTCATGGAGCCGGTCTTTCCGGCGGGGGTGGCAGCCCCAGCCGGGCCCAGGTTGAAAGACAGCAAGATTCGCGTGGTGAACGCTAAGGTGAGGCCGCCCCCTTGCCGCCCTGCCCCCGCCCCGTGGTATAGAGCCAGCGCAATGCGCACCCGTCTGAACCGGACCCTCCGCCTTTCCCTGCTGCTCGCCGCACCGCTGCTCGCGGGCGCCTGCAGCGCATGGGACGGCAAGGACGCTTCGCTGCGTCCCAGCTCGGCCGCCATGGCCAATCAGTCGCCGGAGGCGATCTATGCCGCGGGCATCGATGCCCTGCGACAGGAACGCTACCAGCAGGCTGGCGAGATGTTCGACAGCGTGGAGCGGGAGCATCCCTACTCCACCTGGGCGACCAGCGCGAAGCTGATGTCGGCCTATTCCGACTACATGCGCAACCGCTACACCGAGGCCATCGGTGGGCTGGACCGCTTCATCCAGCTGCACCCCGCGCATCGCGACATCGCCTATGCCTACTACCTCCGCGCGCTCAGCTACTACGAGCAGATCGTCGATGCCGAGCGCGACCAGCGCGGCACCGAGACGGCGCTCGCCCAGCTGCAGGACGTGGTCAACCGCTTCCCCGACAGCGCCTATGCCCGCGACGCCCGCCTGAAGATGGACCTGGCCCGCGACCACCTGGCCGGGCGCGAGATGAATATCGGCCGCTTCTACCAGGCCCGCGGCCTGTATTCCGCCGCCATCGGCCGCTTCCGCCGCGTCGTCGACGACTACCAGACCACCAACCACACGCCCGAGGCGCTGCACCGCCTGACCGAGATCTACCTGGCGCTCGGCCTGACCGAGGAAGCCAAGCGCTCCGCCAGCGTGCTCGGCCACAACTACCCGGGCAGCAGCTGGTACCAGGATTCCTACGCGCTGCTGGTCGAGGGCGGCGTGCCGGTCCCCGCCTCCGAGCGCCCGGGCTTCCTGTCGCGCGCCTGGAACTCGGTGTTCTGAGCCGCGGCCGGACCTGACATCCAGCCGCCATGCTGACCTCGCTCGCCATTCGCGACGTCGTCCTGATCGAGCGGCTGGACCTGGTGCTGGAAGCCGGCCTCACCGTGCTGACGGGCGAGACCGGCGCCGGCAAGTCGATCCTGCTCGACAGCCTGGGCCTCGCCCTCGGCCAGCGCGCCGAGGCCGGCATGGTCCGCAACGGCCAGGCCCAGGCCTCGGTCGCCGCCTGCTTCCACCTGCCGCCCGACCACCCGGCCCGGCTGCTGCTGACCGAGCAGGGCATCGGCGCCGAGGACGAGCTGGTGCTGCGCCGCGTGGTGCAGGCCGATGGCCGGTCGCGCGCCTTCGCCAATGACGAGCCGGTCGGCGTCACCCTGCTGAAGCGCCTGGGCGCGCTGCTGGTCGAGGTGCAGGGCCAGCACGACCAGGTCGGCCTGGCCGACCCTTCGACCCATGCCAGCCTGCTGGACGCTTTCGGCGGCCTCGAAGCCCGCCGCGGCAAAGTGGCGGAGAAATTCCGCGGCTGGCGCGCCGCCGACCGTGCCCTGCGCGACGCCCAGGAGGCCATCGCCCAGGCCCAGCGCGACGAGGAATGGCTGCGCCACGCCGTCGACGAACTGTCTCTCCTGGCCCCTGTCGAGGGCGAGGAAGATGCCCTGGCCGCCGAGCGCCAGACCATGCAGCAGGGCGAGCGCCGCGCCGAGGCGGTGGCCTCGGCCCTGTCCGAGCTGCAGCCGCGCGACCGCCGCGGCAGCACCGGCCCCGCCGCCGCCCTGCGCGCCGCCGCCCGCGCCCTGGAACGCCTGCCCGCCCCCAACGAGGAAGCCACCCCGATCCTGGCCGCCATCGGACAGGCGCAGGACGCCCTGGCCGAGGCGGAGGGCCTGCTGGAGCGGCTGACCAGCGAGCTCGGCCCCGATCCGCGCCGGCTGGAGGTGGTGGAGGAGCGGCTCTTCGCGCTGCGCGCCGCCTCGCGCAAGCATGCCGTGGCGGTGGTCGAGCTGCCGACCCTGCTGCGCGACCTGGCGACGCGGCTGGCGGCGCTGGACGCCGGCGCCGAGCGCGCCGCCGCGCTCGAAGCCGCCGCCACCGCCGCCCGCGCCGCCTATGTCCACGAGGCCTCGTCGCTGACCGAGGCCCGCACCACGGCCGCGCGCAAGCTGGAGAAGGCGGTCGCCGCCGAGCTGGCGCCGCTGAAGCTGGACCGCGCCCGGCTGCATATCGCGCTCGAGCCGCGCGACGAGCGGAGCTGGACCGCCGATGGCCAGGACCGTGTCATCTTCCTGGTCTCGACCAATCCGGGGCAGAAGCCCGGCCAGCTGGAAAAGATCGCCTCGGGCGGCGAGCTGTCGCGGCTGATGCTGGCGCTGAAGGTGGTCCTCGCCCGCGGCTCGCCGGTGCCCACCCTGGTCTTCGACGAGGTCGACAGCGGCATCGGCGGCGCCACCGCCGCCGCGGTGGGCGAGCGCCTGGCCCGCGTCGCCGAGCGGCTGCAGGTGCTGGTGGTCACCCATTCCCCGCAGGTCGCCGCCCGCGGCGCGCAGCACTGGCGGGTGGCCAAGGGCGTCCGCGGCGACCGCGCCGAGACCCGGGTCGAGGCGCTGGACCCCGCCGCCCGCCGCGAGGAGCTGGCCCGCATGCTGGCCGGCGAGACGGTGACCGAGGCGGCGCGCGCGGCCGCGGATTCGCTGCTGCGGTGAAGCAGCAGCGGATCGGGGAGGTCGCCCTCCCCGACCGGGTTCAGCGACGCGCCGAGAGCTGCGCGGCGTAGTTGTCGAAGGTCAGCTCGGAAATGCGGTGCCACAGCCGCATGTCGTCGCGGCCCTTCGACCAGCTGGCATGGATCGCCGCGAAGTCCGGGTTGCGGGCGACGATTTCCGCCTCCAGCGTCTCCCAGGTGCGGGCGCAGCTGTCGAGCATGTCGCGCGAGAAGCCGCGCAGCTTGGCGCCCTGCGCCACCAGCCGGCGCAGCGCCGCCGGGTGGTTGGTGTCGTAGCGCGCCACCATCCACTTGGTCGCTTCCGAGCAGGCCGAGCGGATCACCGCCTGATAGTGCTTCGGTAGGTTGTTGTACTGCTCGAGGTTGCAGAAGAACTGGGTGTTCGCCGCGCCCTCCCACCAGGCGGGGTAGTAGTAGAAGGGGGCGACGCGGACGAAGCCGAGCTTCTCGTCATCCACCGGGCCCAGCCATTCGACGGCGTCGATCGTGCCGCGCTCCAGCGCCGGGTAGATGTCACCGCCCGCCAGCTGCTGCGGCACGCCACCCTGGCGCTCCAGCACCTGGCCAGCGAGGCCGCCGATGCGCATCTTCAGCCCCTTGAGGTCGGCCGCCGTCGGCACCTCTTTCCGGAACCAGCCGCCCATCTGCGCGCCGGTGGAGCCCAGCGGCAGGCCGAAGACGTTGTACTTGGCGAAGAAGGCGTTCAGCAGCTCGACGCCGCCGCCCTGGTACAGCCAGGCTTCCTGCTGCCGCGTGTTCAGCCCGAAGGGCAGGCCGGTCGCGATGGCGAAGGCCTCGTTCTTCCCCGTGTAGAAGAAGCTGGTGGTATGGGCGCATTCGATGGTGCCGGCCTGCACCGCGTCCAGCGCCTGCAGCGGCGGCGTGATCTCGCCGGCGCCGAAGACGCGGATCTGGAACTGGTTGTCGGTCAGCTCGGCGACGATGCGGGCGAAGACCTCGCCGGTGCCGTAGATGGTCTCCAGCGACTTCGGATAGGACGACGTCATGCGCCAGCGCAGCGCCGGGCTGGACTGGGCGATGGCGGGCATGGCCAGCGTGGCCGAGGCCGCGGTGGCAGCGCCGGCGAAACCGGCTTGGCGAAACAGGGCGCGACGGCGCATGGCAGTTTCCGTGTTGAGATCTTGCGTTGAAGGCGCAGGAAGCACAACATTCCGCCCCTGACCAGCGCCATTTTATGCAATTCTTGCCCGCGCCCGCCTGCTGCTTCCAGCCGGCCGGCCGCTGCGTTAGGGGAGGCAGCATGACCGCCGCGCGCCCTACCGAAAGCCTGCCCGTCGAGCAGATCACCGAATCGGAGGCGGCCGCCGAGCTGGCGCGCCTGGCCGAGCTGATCGCCACCGCCGACATCGCCTATCACCAGCAGGACGCGCCGGTGATGACGGATGCGGATTACGACGCGCTGCGCCGGCGCAACGCGGCGATCGAGGCGCGATTCCCGGCGCTGAAGCGCAGCGACAGCCCGAGCGAGGCCACCCCCGGCGCCGAGCCCGCCGCCGGCTTCGCCAAGGCCCGCCACGGCACGCCGATGCTGAGCCTGGACAATGCCTTCTCCGCTGACGATTTCCTGGAATTCGCCAAGAGCATCCGGCGATTCCTCAAGCTGCCGGCCGAGGAAATCCTGGCCTTCGCCGCCGAGCCGAAGATCGACGGGCTGTCGGTGAACCTGCTCTATGAGAAGGGCGTCTTCACCCGCGGCGCCACCCGCGGCGACGGCACGGTGGGCGAGGACATCACCAAGAATCTCGAGACCTTCTCCCCAAAGATCCTGCCGCGGAAGCTGAGCGGCGATGTCCCCGACCGCATCGAAATCCGCGGCGAGGTCTTCATGTCGAAGGCCGACTTTCTGTCATTTCATGCCGAGCAGACCCGGCTGCACGAGGAGCGCGAGCAGCGCCGCGAGCGCGGCGAGAAGGTCGGCGAGGCGATCCGCATCCCGGTCAATCCGCGCAATGCCGCCGCCGGCTCGCTGCGGCAGCTGAACGCCGAGATCACCCGCAGCCGCCCGCTGCAGCTTTTCGTCTATGCCCAGGGCGAATCCAGCGCGCCGGTCGCCGAGACGCATTCCGGCTACCTGAAGCAGCTCGAGGCCTGGGGCTTCTCCGTCAATCCGCTGTCGCGCCTGCTGGATGACGAGACGGCCGCCGAAGCCTTCCAGGCGGAGCTCGGAGAAAAACGGGCCGGGCTGCCCTATGACATCGACGGCGTGGTCTACAAGCTGGACCGGCTGGACTGGCAGAGCCGGCTCGGCTTCGTCGGCCGCGCGCCGCGCTGGGCCATCGCCTGGAAGTTCCCCGCCGAGCAGGCCACCACCACCCTGCTGGAAATCCAGATCCAGGTCGGCCGCACCGGCGCGCTGACGCCGCGCGCGGTGATGCAGCCGGTCAATGTCGGCGGCGTCATGGTGCAGCATGCGACGCTGCACAACGAGGATGAGATCGCCCGCAAGGATGTGCGCATCGGCGACACCGTCGTGCTGCAGCGCGCCGGCGACGTCATCCCGCAGATCGTCAGCGTGGTGCTGGAGAAGCGCCCGGCCGGGGCCGAGCCCTGGCTGCCGCTGACCCATTGCCCGGTCTGCGGCAGCCATGCCGTGCGGCCGGAGGGCGAGGTGGTGCGCCGCTGCTCCGGCGGCCTCATCTGCCCGGCGCAGACGGTCGAGCGGCTGCGCCACTTCGTCAGCCGCAACGCCATGGATATCGAAGGCCTCGGCGAGGAGAACATCATTAAGCTCCACGAGGAAGGACTCGTGAAAAGCCCTGCCGACATCTTCAAGCTCGGTCAGCACGCCGAGCAGATGCGGGGCTGGGAAGGCTGGGGCAAGTCCGCCAAGGGCGCGGCCAGCAAGAAGGTGACCAACCTTCTTGCCGCCATCGACACCCGCAGGAAGGTGCCGCTGGAGCGCTTCATCTTCGCGCTGGGCATCCGCCGCATCGGCGAGCAGAACGCCAAGCTGCTGGCGCGCCACTACCATTCGCTGGCGCAGTGGCGGGAGAAGATGCTGGCGGCGACCACCATCGGCTCCGAGGCGCGGGAGGAGCTGGGCTCGATCCAGGGCATCGGCCCGGCCATCGCCACCGAGCTCGCCGATTTCTTCGCCGAAAAGCACAATCGCGAGGCGCTGGACGACCTGGCCCAGCAGGTGACGCCGGACGACGCCGAGGACTTTTCCGCCAGCGACAGCCCTTTCGCCGGCAAGGTGCTGGTCTTCACCGGCACCCTGGCCGCGACCTCGCGCGACGAGGCCGAGGCGGTGGCCGAGCGCCTGGGCGCCAAGGTGACCAAGAGCGTCTCGAAGAAGACCGACTTCGTCATCGTCGGCGCCGATGCCGGGTCGAAGGCGAAGAAGGCCGCCGAGCTCGGCGTGACGACGCTGACCGAAGCCGCCTGGCGCGCGATGGCCGGGCTGCCGCCTATGCCGGAAGCCGCGGCGCCCGAGGATCAGGGCGAGGATCAGGCCGAGGATCCGGGCTGAGCAGCGCGGCCAGCCCGGCCTCCAGCACCCCGACCGGGTCGCGCCCGCGCCCGGCCGAGACCAGGCCGCGATGCCCGGCCCGCAGCACCCGATGCGCCGCCCCCGGCAGCAGCGCCGAGGCCACCGAGACCAGCCCGTCATTCGGCCCCTGGCCCTCGGCCTCCATCCAGCGGGCCAGCGCCAGGTAGCGGCGGTCGGGGCCCACCGCCTCCTCGCCGACGGCCGAGCCGATGGTCAACAGCGGCAGCCGCGCGGCGAGGGCCGCGATGGCGCCGGCATGCTCCTGCATCCAGCGGTGCCGGGCGGCGGTGGACAGGTCCTCCAGCCCCTCCCCGGCGCCCAGGCCCGCCATCTGCACCAGCGTCGCCAGGCCGCGATGCAGCCAGGGCCGCGCCAGCACCGCATCCGCCACCGGCGAGCCGTAGAAGGGCGATTGCAGCGCCAGGAAGCCGCGGCAGTGCCGCGACACCGCCGGGTCCAGCAGGGCGGCCAGCGATTCCAGCCCGCCCTTGCTGTGCGCCACCAGCAGCGCCGGTGGCCCGGCCCGCAGCGCGGCGGCGATCAGCGCCGCATTGTCGGCGATGCGGGCGGTGGTGGGCAAAGCGACGACGCTGGCCTCGGCGCCGATCGCCCGCAGCCAGCGCAGCTGCCCGGCCATGTAGTCCAGGCCGATCCGCGCCATGCCCTCGCCCAGCAGCCCATAGGCCAGCAGCACCCGCTGGCCTTGCAGCGCTGCCCCCGGCATCAGCCCTCCAGCGGCGCGCAGGCGGCGCGCAGCCAGGCGGCGACCTCGGGCTCCAGCCCCGGGCCGACCTCGGCCAGGACGCGGGCGTGATAGGCGTCGATCCAGCCGCGCTCGGCCGGGGACAGCAGCGACAGCGCGATCAGGCGGCGGTCGTAAGGCGCCAGCGTCAGCGTCTCGAATTCCAGGAATTTCTTTCTCTGGTCAGGCTGGGTGGCCGCTTCCTGGACGAGGAGAAGATTCTCGATGCGGATGCCGTAGGCGCCGGGGAGATAATAGCCCGGCTCGTCCGACAGGATCATGCCCGGCTGGATGGCGATCGGCTTGGCCGCCCGGCTGATGCTCACCGGCCCTTCATGCACCGACAGGAAGCTGCCGATGCCGTGGCCGGTGCCATGGTCATAGTCGAGTCCGGCCTGCCAGAGCGGCGCCCGGGCCACGGCGTCGATATGGGCGCCGGCGATGCCATGCGGGAAACGCAGGACTGCCAGCGAGATATGTCCCTGCAGCACCCGGGTATAGCGCTGCCGCAGCGCCGAGGGCGCCGGGCCGGGGCCGGTCCACAGGGTGCGGGTGACGTCGGTGGTGCCGTCGGTGAACTGGCCGCCGCTGTCGATCAGATAGGCCTCGTCGGCGCCGATCGCGCGGTCGGTGGCCTCGGTCGCGCGGTAATGGATGATGGCGCCATTCTCGCCGGCGCCGGAAATGGCGGGGAAGCTCTCGGCGCGGAACAGCGGCAGGGCGCGGCGGAAGGCCAGCAGGGCCTCGGCGGCGCGCATTTCCGTCTGGCCCACCGCCTGGGCGTCGAACCAGGCCAGGAAGCGCGCCAGGGCCAGGGCGTCGCGGCGATGCGCGGCCCGCGCCCCCGCCTGCTCCACCGGGTTCTTGCAGGCGCGCGGCAGGCGGCAGGGGTCCTCGCCCGCCTGCACCCGGGCGCCGGCCTCGACCAGGGAGCCGGCGAACCAGACCGGGGTAATGTCCGGATCGATCCGCACCCGCTTGCCCGCCAATTTTGCCAGTTGCCCGGCCAGGGCCGAGGGCGGATGGGCGACCACCGCATTGCCCAGGTGGCGGCGCACCGCCTCGTCCAGCTTCTCCGGCGCCATGAACAGCTCGACCGAGGCGTCGTCGCGCAGCAGGGCGAAGCCCAGCGCCAGCGGCGTGTGCTCCAGGTCGCCGCCGCGGATGTTCAGCAGCCAGGCGATGGAATGCGGGTCGGCCAACACCGCCGCGGCCTCGCCGGCGGCGCGCAGCACGGCCGCGGCATCGGCCCGCTTCCCGGCGGAGTCGCGGCCGGCGAATTCGGCCGGCTGCGGCACCGCGGCGGCCAGCGGCGGCGCCGGGCGGTCTTTCCAGGCGGCGTCCAGCGGATTGGCCACCAGCGGCACCAGCGTCGCCCCCGCGCCCAGCCGGTCGATCACCGATTGCGGGTGCAGCCAGGGGTCGAAGCCGATGCGCAGCCCGGCGGCATGCTCGGCCAGCCAGTCCTGCGGCGGCTCCTCGATCAGGTGGCGGATCTGCCACAGCCCGGCATCCAGCTGTGCCGCCGCCTGGGTGGTGTAGCGGCCGTCGGTGAACAGCACCGCCTGGGTCGCGGTGACGATGGCCAGCCCCGCGCTGCCGGTGAAGCCGCTGATCCAGGCCAGCCTTTCGCCGCTGGGGGGGACATATTCACCGAGATACTCGTCGCCGCGCGGCACCAGGAAGCCGTCCACGCCGTCCCGCGCCAGCTCCCGCCGCAGGGCCTGCAGCCGGCCGTTCCAGCGGTCCGGGTCAGAGGGTTGCGTGGGGGTCGGGGCAACGGCGTGTGTCACTTGGATGAGCATCCCGTTAAGAACATGTTTCCATAGGTACCGATGCGACGAACGCATGGCTAGGCTTCAAGCTGAGCGCTGCTGTTCAATACGCCCGCAGATTACACCATGGCCACCGCAGAGGGGCGGGTGGTCGACGGCAAGAGCCAGTCCCACGGACCGCCCCGGCGCGTAGTGTTGGAACGCTAGACAATGGACGCCCGTATCACCAAGCCGGAGTTCGACTCCGCCATCTCCACCGCCGCCGCTCCCATGAGCTCGGCGCAGACCGTCGCCCTCGAGGCGATGCAGGTCCGGGATGAGGCGATCGGCCAGTGGATCCGCAAGGCCGCGACCACCGCCTTCCGTGCCGTCATCGAATTCCCCCGTCGCCGCCGCATCTATGACGAGCTGTCGATGCTGAGCGACCGCGAGCTGGCCGATATCGGCCTGAACCGTGGCGACATCCCGCGGGTCTTCGAGGAGAAGTTTGAGGCCCGCGCCAAGCTGGCCGCGAATGGCCTGCCGCAGGGCCGCGCCGCCGCGGCCTGAGGCTGCGGAACTTGAATTGACGTGCCTCGGGGCCGGTCCGCGCGATCGGCCCCGAAGCGCATCCCGGCTTCGACGATCACACGGCTAATTGCGGCGCCAAAGCCGCAGGCAAGAAAAAAACGAACCAGCGCCGCAACCCCCCGACGTTTTCCGGGTTGTATGGCACAGAGACTACACGGACCGGCGCTTCCT
>NZ_CACSJM010000185.1 GCF_902706185.1 Roseomonas sp. 18066
CCACCAAGCCGGACACAACCCCTTGTCTTGCATCGACGCAGTTCACCACCGCGGGGTGGAGCAGCCCGGTAGCTCGTCAGGCTCATAACCTGAAGGTCACAGGTTCAAATCCTGTCCCCGCATCCCAAATCAGACGACCCCGCGAAACCCCGCTTCCCTCACCGGAAGCGGGGTTTCGCGTTGTCGGCGCTGTCCTATGCTGTCGGCCGGATAACCGGCGGATAGGATAGCCCGATGGCCATCGATGCCCTTTCAGCGCTCTGGACCGGCCAGGGCCTGCCCGCCGAGGCGCTCGCCCGCATCGCCCTCGAAGGCCAGGATCCGGCGCTGCCGTCTTCCTTCGCCATCGGCAGCCTGGCCGCCGCCAGCATCGGCGCCGTCGCGCTGGCAGCCGCGGAAATCCACCAGGCCCGCGGCGGCCCGGCGCAGAGCATCGTCATCGACCGCCGCGACGCCGCCATCGAATTCCGCTCCGAACGCTATCTGCGCCTGGGCGACGGCCCGGCGCCGGAGCTCTGGGACGCCATCGCCGGCCTCTATCGCTGCGGCGATGGCTGGGTGCGGCTGCACACCAATTTTCCGCATCACCGCGATGGCATTCTGCGGCTCCTGGACGTCCCGCATGACAAGGCCGCGGTCGCCGCCGCCCTGGCCACCCGCGACCCCCTGCAATTCGAGCAGCAAGCCGCCGAAGCCGGGCTGGTCGTCGCAGCACTCCGCGACACCGACACCTGGGACGCCTCGCCCGCCGGAAAGGCGCTGGCGGCCGAGCCGCTGGTCGCCGTCACCCGCATCGGCGATGCGCCGCCCAAGCCCCTGCCGCAGGGTCCCCGCCCGCTATCGGGCCTGCGCGCGCTGGAGCTGACCCGGATCATCGCCGGCCCCGTTGCCGGCCGGCTGCTGACCGCGCATGGCGCCGAGGTGCTGCATCTTTCCGCCCCGCATCTGCCGCAGGTGCAGCCGCTGGTCATCGACAGCGGTCGCGGCAAGCGCAGCGCCGCGCTCGACCTGCGCGACCCCGCTGGCCTGGCGCGCTTCCACGAGCTCGCGGCCGACGCGGATATCCTGCTTCAATCCTTCCGCCCCGGCACGCTGGAGCACCGCGGCCTCGGCGCCGAGGAGATGGCCGCCCGCCATCCCGGCATCATCCATGCCTCGCTCTCGGCCTATGGCTTCGAGGGGCCCTGGGCCGGGCGGCGCGGCTTCGACAGCCTGGTGCAGACCGCGACCGGCCTGAACCTGGCCGAGGCCCAGGCCGCCGGCAGCGACACGCCACGGCCCTTGCCGGCCCAGGCCCTCGACCATGCCGGGGGTTCGCTGCTGGCCTTCGGCATCCTGGTCGCGGCGCTGCGGCGGATCACCGAGGGCGGTTCCTGGCGGGTCCGCGTGTCCCTGGCCCGCACCGGGTTGTGGCTGCGCAGCCTGCCACGCATCGAGAAGGGCTTTGCCGCCCCCGACCCGGGCTATGACGACGTCCAGGACCGGATGGAGGCTGTCGACAGCCCCCATGGCCCGCTGCGCCTGACGCGGCATGCGGCGCGGCTCTCAGCGACACCCGCCTTCTGGGCCACGCCGCCGGTGCCGCTGGGCAGCCATCCGGCGGCCTGGGGCTGACCGCTCAGCCCTTCTTGCGGGGGTCGTAGCCAGCCCCTGCCCAACCGCGCAGAAACTCCTCGAAAGCGGCGTCGGGCTTGTCCGGCAGCACCAGGGTCAGCGTGGCGTACAGGTCGCCACGGCTGCCATCGGCGCGCGGCACGCCGCGGCCGCGGACGCGCAGCCGGCTGCCGGCATTGCTGCCCGGCGGCACGCTCAGCATCACCGCGCCGGCGGGCGTCGGCACCTCGACCTTGCCGCCCAGCACCGCCTCGGGGATCGAGACCGGCAGCGCCAGCAGGATATCGTCGCCCTCGCGGGTGAAACGGGCATGCGGCGCGACGGACAGCGTCACCAGCAGGTCGCCCGGCGGGCCGCCGCCCCAGCCGGCCGCGCCCTTGCCGCGCAGCCGCAGCACCTGGCCGTCGGCCGATCCTGGCGGCACCCCCACATCGACCGCGCCGTCGGGCAGGCCGAGGCGGCGGGTGGCGCCGTTCACCGCCTCGAGGAACTCGATGCGCAGCGTGCCGGCCAGGTCATGGCCCTTCACCCGCATGCCGCTGCGCCGGCCGCCCCGGCTGAAGAATTCGGACAGCACGTCGTCATCATCGGCGAAATCGGCGAAGCCCGCCTCGCCGGCAGGGCCGCCGCCCGCGCCGGGGTCGCGCCAGCGGCGGCCGGGCTTCTCCTGGCCGCTGGCATCGATCTCGCCGCGGTCGAAGCGCGCCCGCTTCTCCGGGTCCGACAGCAGGTCATGCGCGCCGGAGGCCTGCTTGAAGCGCTCCTCCGCCGTCTTGTCGCCGGGGTTCACATCCGGGTGCAGCTTGCGCGCCAGCTTGCGATAGGCGCGCTTGATGTCCTCGGCCGAGGCGTCGCGGGCCACGCCCAGCCGGGCATAGGGATCGTCGCTCATGCGACTGCCTTTTGCCGCGCCCAGGCGGCAATCTGCCCGGCGGCGAGCGCACCGGCCTGGCGCGCCACCTCGCGCCCGCCGCGGAACAGCAGCAGGGCCGGGATGCCGGTGATGTTCAGCGACTGCGCCAGCGCCGGGGCTTCCTCGGTCGAGACCTTGGCCAGGCGGAAATCGGGTTCCAGGCTGCGCGCGGCGGCCTCGAATTGCGGCGCCATGGCGCGGCAGGGGCCGCACCAGCCGGCCCAGAAATCGACCAGCAGCGGCACCCCGTCATGCGCCAGGTGGCGGCGGAAGCCGGCCTCGTCCAGCGCCAGCGGCCGGCCCTCGAAGACGGCGGCATGGCAGGCGCCGCAGCGCGGCCCGGCGGCCAGGCGCGTGGCGGCCAGCCGGTTGATCGCCGAGCAATGCGGACAGACCAGGGTGATCGGGGCGGCGGTCATGCCGGGGGGTCTCCAGGGGCAGCGGACGATGCTGTTACATTGGCAGCCAGCATGGCGCCAGGAAGGGGTCCCTTGCCAGGGGGGCGGCATGGCGGGCATGCATTGCCTTGCGGGCCGTGCTTTATGATAATGCAAGTCATTCGCGATTGAGCCCGCAGCGGGAGATGCCGATGCCGACCGAAGCCCCCCTCCATGCCGCCCCAGCGGCCGACGCGGTGCTGGACAGCCTGACCGCCCGCCGCTCGATCGGCCTGCTGCAATCGCCGGGCCCCGAGGGCGAGGCGCTGGACAAGATCCTGCGCACGGCGGTGTCGGCGCCGGACCATGGCAAGCTGCGGCCCTGGCGCTATGTGCTGATCCGCGGCGCGGCGCGGATGGCCTTCCTGCAGGTCATCACCGAGGCGATGCGCGCCCGCGACCCGGAGGTGGCCGAGGCCCTGCTGGAGAAGCAGCGCGCCCGCATCCACCGCACGCCGCTGATCATCGCCGTCGGCGCCGCCATCCAGGCCGAGCACAAGATCCCCGAGGTCGAGCAGATCCTGACCGTCGGCGCCGGCGCCATGAACCTGCTGAACGCCTTCCATGCCAGCGGCTATGGCGCGGTCTGGCTGAGCGGTGCCAATGCCTATGACCCGGCGGTTTCTTCGGCGCTGGGCTTCGAGGCGGGCGAGCGCCTTCTGGGCTTCCTCTACGTCGGCACCCCGGTCGAGCCGGTCTCGCCCGCGCCGCTGCGCCCCGACGTCCAGAGGTTCGTGCGGGAATGGCGCCCGGCCTGAATCAGCGCACGCGTCGGCTCATGATGACGCTGCGGTAGTTGGTGTGCGACCACTGCGCCGTCTCGACGGCGCGGTAGCCACGGCTGGCATACCAGGCGACCAGGTGGGTCGCCGGCTCGGCGGTGTCGAGGGCGATTTCTTCCGTGTTATCCTCCGCCGCCCGCGCCTCGGCCCAGCGCATCAGCCGGGCGCCCAGGCCGCGGGATTGCAGCCCAGGCTCGACGGCCAGCTGCGCCAGGCTGGCGACCTCGGCGCGGTCCAGCCAGGGGCTGCCGCCGGTGCGCGCGGCGGGGCGGTAGAGGATGCTGCCGACCAGCCGATTCCCGTCATAGGCCAGCAGGCACTCGCCCTGCGCCACCCGCTCCGCCGTGACCTCGGGCGCCTGGTGGGTGGCCATGAAGCGCAGCCCCATCGTCGCCAGCCGGGCATAGGCGCGGTGCAGCAGGGCGGTCAGCGGCGCGATCTCCCTGCCGTCCGCCAGCGGGCGTAGAAAAATACCGTCCAGGGCAGGATCATCCAGCATCGTCATCGTCATCCACAGGCTTCTTCGTGTCGCCCAGCCTGACGCCGCGCGCCCTATCGCAGAAGAAAAACTTTCTTATGCGGCGCATCGGAATAAACTTCCCTTATGCGCGAACCCACCCTCCGACAGCTCCGCACCTTCCTGTCCGTCATCGAGCAGGGCAGCGTCACCGAGGCGGCGCGGGCGCTGGGCCTGACCCAGCCGGCCGCCAGCCAGCAGCTGCGCGAGCTGGAGCGCATCACCGGCGTCCGCCTGCTGGAACGCGCCGGCGGCCAGGCCCTGCCGACGCCGGCCGGCCAGGCGCTGCTGGAGCCCGCCCGCCGCGCCCAGGCGGCCGCCGAGGACGCCCTGGCCGCGACCGCCCCGCACCGCAACGGCGAGACCGCCCTGGTCCGCATCGGCACCGGCGCCACCGCCTGCATTTTCTTCCTGCCCGCCGTGCTGGCCGAGGCGCGCAAGGCGATGCCCGGCCTGCAGGTCACCGTGACCATCGGCAACACGGCGGGGCTGGTGCCGCGGCTGATCGCCGGGGAGCTCGATCTCGGCCTGCTGACCCTGCCGGCCGAGCCCGCCCGCGGCCTGTCCGTCACGCCGCTGCTGGATGATTCCTTTCTGGCGCTGCTGCCGGAGGCGATGGCGAAGGGGCGCAAGCACATCACCCCGCCAGAGCTGGCCGCGCTGCCGCTGATCGCCTTCGAGGCCGGCAGCCATACCCGCGCCCTCGGCGACGCCTGGTTCCGCGCGGCGGGGCTGGCGCCGGCCCCCGCCATGGCGCTGGGCAGCGTCGAGGCGATCAAGCCGCTGGTCGGCGCGGGGCTCGGCGCCGCGCTGCTGCCGGCGATGGCGCTGCGCCCGCCGCCGCCCGGCACCCGCGCTTTGGCGCTGAAGCCGGCGCTGTCGCGGCAGATCGGCTATGTGCTGCGGCGGGAGAAGATCGTCGATCGCGGGCTGCGGCTGGTGCTGAAGGCGCTGGAAAAGGCCGCCCGGTAGGCGCGGACGTTGCGATGGCGTATGAAGCTTTGGTCATCGCCTGGACAGAATCGCCCATGCTTCGCCTGGCTTCGCTTGCCTCCCTCGCGCTGCTCGCCGGTTGCGCCGGTGCCGCCCCGCCGCCCGCCACCGCCCGCGCGCCACAGCCGGAATGCGTCTTCACCGATGCCGCGCTGGTGCCGCTGCTGGGGGCCAGCGGCCTGGCGGTGGCTGGGTCCATCAACGGCGAGCCGTTGCGCTTCGACGTCAACACCGGGCTCGGCATCACCGCGCTGCTGCCGGGGGTCGCCAACCGCCTGGGCCTGCCGGCCGATCCGCGGCGGCAATCCAGCTTCGGCGACAGTGGCGGCGTGGCGCAGCGCAACCTGCTGGCCCGCAGCGTCGCCGCCGCCGGCCAGGAATGGAGCGACCGCAGCCTGGCCGTGCGCAATTTCCGCAGCGAGGGCGATGCACCCTTCGACGTCATGCTGGCCTCCGACCTGCTGCGCGAGACGGAGCTGGAATTCGACCTGCCCGGCCGCCGGGTCGGGCTGCACCGCCGGCAGAATTGCCAGGGCGGCGGCCCGGGCTGGACGCCGGCGGCCAGCCTGCCGGTGGTGCTGGCCGAGCACAACGTGCCGGTGGTGAGCGTGCGGCTGAACGGCCAGCCGGTGCGCGCCGCGCTGCAGAGCGGCAACAACCGCACCATGCTGAGCCAGCGCGCCGCCGAGCGGCTGGGCCTGCTGCAGCACGCAGTGCGCGGCGCCACCACGCGGGCTTCCGGCACTAGGGCCGAGACCGTGCGCGGCCAGGAATACATCATCCGCAAATTCGCCCTCGGCGGTGTCGTGCTGCGCGACTTCCCCGTCGTCGTCGAGCGCGATGCCGGCTCGGAGGAGATGGTGCTCGGCCATGACTGGATGCGCGGGCAGCGGGTCTGGCTGTCCTATGCCGGGCGGCGGCTGTTCATCGGCTCGCCTTGAGGCCGGCGCGCAGCACCTCGAGGAAGGCGTCGCGCGGGGCATGCTCGCGCTCCGGCATCCAGGCGGCGCCGAGCATGGCCTCGGGCCGCGGCACGGCGGCGTCGGCGATCGGGCGATAGACCACGCCGGGGCGGCGCAGCTGCGCCGCCCAGTCCGGCACCAGCGCCACGCCGAGGCCGGCGGCCACCAGGTTGACGATGGTCTGCTTCTCCGCCGCCTCCTGCCCGCCCTGCGGCAAGGCGAGCCCCGCGGCGGCGAAGGCATGCGCGACAAGGGCGAAGCTGTGCGGCCGGCTGCGCCGGGGGGGCAGGATCAGCGGCTCGGCGGCCAGTTCGCGCAGCGAGATGCGGCGGCGGCGGGCCAAAGCATGGCCACGCGGCAGGGCGGCCAGCAGCACCTCCTGCCTGAGCGGCAAGAATTCCAGGCCGGGGCTGGGCTGCGGCGGGCGGATGAAGATCAGCTCCAGCCTTCCGGCCGCCAGCATCGGCAGCAGGCGGGCCGATTTCTCCTCCCACAGCCGCGTCTCGACCAGGGGATGCGCCTGGTGGAAGGCATAGAGCAGCGGCGGCAGCAGGGCGGAGGCGGCGCCGTCGATGGCGCCGATGCGCAGCAGCCGGGTCTCGGCCCGGGCGGCGGCGCGGACCCGCGTGGCGGCCTCGGCCGCGCGGTCGATCAGGGCGCGGGCATCGGGCAGGAGGGCGGCGCCGGCCGCGGTCAGCGCCACCTGCCGGGTCGAGCGGCGGAACAGCGGCGCGCCGAGCTCCTCCTCCAGCAGCCGCACATGGCGGCCGAGGGCGGAGGGCAGCATGTGCAGCCGGGCGGCGGCGCGGCCGAAATGCAGCTCCTCGGCGACGGCCAGGAAACAGCCGAGCTGGCGCAGCTCCATGGCGCGGACCCTCCCTGGACCGGATTATAGCCAATTCTTGTATAATTCTATGCGCGCATCCAGGGCCGCGAACGGGCGCTAGGCTGGTGGAAACATCAGAGGACGCCTGGCCCCATGCGCAACTATGCGATCGCCGCCATCCCCGCCGACGGCATCGGCCCCGAGGTCATCAGCGCCGGGCTGCAGGCGCTGGAAACGCTGGCCCGCCGCAGCGGCGAGTTTCAGCTGACGGTCGAGACCTTTCCCTGGGGCTCGGACTACTACAAGGAGCATGGGGTGCTGATGCCGGCCGACGGGCTGGAGCGGCTGAAGGCTTTCGACGCCATCTATTTCGGCGCGGTCGGCGCGCCGGACGTCCCGGACCATGTCACGCTGTGGGGCCTGCGGCTGCCGATCTGCCAGGGCTTCGACCAATACGCCAATGTCCGCCCCACCCGGATCCTGCCGGGCGTGACGCCGCCCTTGCGCGATTGCGGGCCGGGCGACCTGGACTGGGTGATCGTCAGGGAGAATTCCGAGGGCGAATATGCCGGCCATGGCGGCCGCGCGCATCGCGGCCTGCCGGAGGAGGTGGCGACCGAGACCGCCATCTTCACCCGCGTCGGCGTCACCCGGATCATGCGCTATGCCTTCCGCCTGGCCCAGGCGCGGCCGCGCAAGCTGCTGACGGTGGTGACCAAGTCGAATGCCCAGCGCTTCGGCATGGTGATGTGGGACGAGATCGCCGCCGAGGTGTCGAAGGAATTCCCCGACGTCACCTGGGACAAGATGCTGGTCGACGCCATGACCATGCGCATGGTGCTGAAGCCGCAGAGCATCGACACCGTCGTCGCCACCAACCTGCATGCCGATATCCTGTCCGACCTGGCGGCGGCGCTGGCGGGCAGCCTGGGGGTGGCGCCGACGGGGAATATCGACCCCGAGCGGCGCTTCCCCTCGATGTTCGAGCCGATCCATGGCTCGGCCTTCGACATCACCGGCAAGGGCATCGCCAATCCGATCGCCACCTTCTGGAGCGGGGCGCAGATGCTGGAGCATCTGGGCGAGGCCGAGGCGGCGAAGCGGCTGATGCGGGCGGTGGAGAAGGTCTCGGGCAGCGGGCTGGTGACGCCGGACCTGGGCGGCTCCGCCACCACCCAGCAGGTGACGGATGCGGTCTGCGAGGCGATCCGCGCCGAGAATCTGTGACCGGCGCGGCGCGGGGCTTTTTCGCCCCGCGCCGCCGCTGGCGTGCTTTGCTGAGGAAAGAGGCGAGCCGGAAAACCGGCCGTCGACCAAGGAGGGTTCCGTCCATGCTTATCCGCCGTCGCGGCCTGCTGGCCGCCACGCTTGCCTCCGGTGTCGCCTTGCCGGCGCTGGCCCAATCGGGGGATTTCCCCAACCGCTCCATCACCATCACGGTGCCCTTCGCCGCCGGCGGGCCGACCGACGTGATCAGCCGGCTGGTGGCCGAGGGCATGTCGCGCGAGCTGGGCCAGCCGGTGGTGGTGGAGAATGTCACCGGCGCCGGCGGCACCATCGCCGCGGCGCGCGTCGCCCAGGCGCGGCCGGATGGCTACACGCTGCTGATGCACCATATCGGGCTGGCGAGCACCGCCACCCTGTATCGCAAGCTGCCCTTCAGCGTGCTGGAGAGTTTTGCGCCGCTGGGCCTGGCCTCGGATGCGGCGATGACGCTGGTGGCGCGGCCGGATTTCCCGGCCACCGACCTGGCCGGCTTCATGGCGGCGATCCGCGAGCAGGGCGACAAGCTGAACCTGGCGCATGCTGGCTTGGGCGGCGCCAACCAGCTGTGCGGGATGCTGCTGCAGCATGCGGCGGGGAAGGCGGTGACGACGGTGGTGTTCCGCGGCAGCGCGCCGGCGATCACCGACCTTATGGGCGGGCGGATCGACATCTTCTGCGACCAGGCCACCAACACCGCCAATTTCATCCGGGAGAACCGGATCAAGTCCTATGCGGTGACCAGCACCGGCCGCGTCTCCGGGTTGGAGCTGCCGACGACCGCCGAGGCGGGGGAGCCGAGCATCGCGATGAGCACCTGGCACGGGCTCTATGCGCCGGCCGGGACGCCGGAGCCGGTGCAGCAGCGTCTTTCTGCTGCGTTGCGCGCCGCTTTGTCCGAGGCGCGGTTGAAGCAGAGATTTGCGGATCTTTTGACCGAGCCTGCTTCGGCCGACCGCGCGCGCCCTGAGTTCCACCGGAAGTTTTTGGCGGAGGAGGTGGCCCGCTGGCGTCCGATCATCGAGGCGGCGGGGCTTTATGCTGATTGATGTGGGGGTCTGGGGGCATTCAATGCCCCCAGATTCTTACTTGCTGTCCTTGAACCACACGCCTGAGGCGATGCTGCCCGCCACCAGGGTTCCGTAGACGACCAGCCCGATGGCCAGCGCGATGAAGACCCAGTCCAGCGACCCGGTCAGGGCGAAGGCTGCCCAGCCGCCGATCACCGCGATGAGCATGCGGAGCAGCCCTGCCGCCAGCGGCCAGAACAGCTTTCCGGCGCCTTGCGAGGCGAAGTAGAGCGACAGGCCGAGGCCGAAGAAGCCATAGGCCGGGCCGACATGCTGGAGGTAGGCGGTGCCGGCCGCCAGCATGCGGGGATCGTCGCCGAAGAGGCCGAGCCAGGCGGCGGGGAAGAAGGCCGCGGCGAGGCCGAGGCTTTCGGTGACGACGAAGGCCACGGCGCCGCCGGTGAGCGCGATGCGGAGCGCCCGGGCGCGTTGGCCGGCGCCGACATTGGTGCCGACCATGGCGACCAGCGGCGCGCCGAGCCCGAAGACCAGCGGCACCAGCAGGTATTCCAGGCGCGACCCGGTGCCGTAGCCGGCGACCGCATCGGCCCCGCCGGCGCGGGCGACCAGCGCCGTGGTCATGGCGACGGTCAGGGTGGTCTGCAGGGTGCTGAGGGAGGCGACCAGCCCGACCTTCAGGATATCGGCAAACAGCGGCCAGCGCAGCGCGGCCGGGCGGAGCCGCGCCAGGCTGCGGCCGGAGAGCACCGCCCAGGCCAGCACCGCCGCCGTCAGGGCAGAGCCCGCCACCACCGCCCAGCCGGCGCCGGCCACGCCCATGGCGGGGATGGGTCCCCAGCCGAAGATCAGCACGGGCGAGAGCGGGATCAGCACCACGACGCCGACGATGATGGCCGTCGCCGGCAGCAGCATGTTGCCGCCGCCGCGCAGCACGCTGGCCAGGGCGCTGCCCAGCCAGACCAGGATCGAGCCGGTGAAGACGACGTCGGAATAGCCCATTGCCAGTTGCAGGGCGGCGCCCTCGCCGCCGAGGGCGCGGTAGATGGCCTCGCCCTCGAGCAGGAACAGGGCGCTGGCGGCCAGGCCCAGCAGGCCGTTGATCACCATGGCATGCAGCACCAGGGCATCGGCCTGGTCCTGTCGTCCGGCGCCGAGCGCCCGGGCGATGGCCGAAGAAATGCCGCCGCCCAGCGCGCCGTTGGACAGCATCTGCATCATCATGAAGCCGGGGAAGACGAGCGCCATGCCGGCCAGGGCGTCGCTGCCCAGATGGGCGACCCACCAGGTCTCGATCAGCCCGACCGAGGCCTGGGCCAGCATCACCAGGGTGCTGGGCCAGGCCAGGCGCAACAGGGTGGGCAGGATCGGGCCGTGCAGCAGCAGGCGGGTGCGCGGGTTCATCGCCGGCGCCGCCGGGGTGGAGGCCTGCGACGCCGCGGGGAGGGGGGGCGCCAG
>NZ_CACSJM010000186.1 GCF_902706185.1 Roseomonas sp. 18066
TCGAGGGGGTGGGGGTCGCGGGCGCCGTCTCCGGCGTCACGCTCTCGCTGGCCGGCTTCCCGGCCTCTTGTTCAGGGCTTGGCATGCCCCCCATCTGGGGTCAGTCGGGTCCAAACGGGAAGAGGTCATGAACGGCTATCTGCGCACGTCTATCCTGCTCGCGGCGATGACCGCCCTGTTCGTGGCCGTCGGCGGCGCGCTGGGCGGCCGCGGCGGCATGGCCTTCGCCTTCGTCATCGCCTGCGCCACCAACCTCTTCGCCTGGTGGAACAGCGACCGCATGGTGCTGCGCATGCACAACGCCCAGCCGATCGGGCCGCAGGACGCCCCCGACCTCTACCGCATGACCGAGCGGCTGGCGGCCAATGCCAACCTGCCCATGCCGGCGCTGTACCTGATCCACGAGGACCAGCCCAACGCCTTCGCCACCGGCCGCAACCCGGAGAACGCCGCCGTCGCGGTCAACACCGGCCTGCTCAACCGCATGCCGCCGGAGGAGGTGGAGGGCGTCATCGCCCATGAGCTCGCCCATATCCGCAACCGCGACACGCTGATCATGACGGTGACCGCCTGCCTCGCCGGCGCCATCGGCATGCTGGCGCAATTCGGCTTCCTGTTCGGCGGCAACCGCGACAACCGCGGCCCGGGCCCGATCGTCGGGCTGCTGATCATGCTGCTGGCGCCGCTGGGCGCGGCCATCGTGCAGATGGCGATCAGCCGGTCCCGCGAATACGAGGCCGACCGCATCGGCGCCATGATCAGCGGCAACCCGCTGGGCCTGGCCCGCGCCCTGACCCGGCTGGAGCAGGGCCGCCAGGGCTTTATCAACCAGGCCGCCGAGGCCAATCCGGCCACCGCCCATATGTTCATCGTCAACCCGCTGGCGGGCTTGCGGATGGACGGGCTGTTCTCCACCCATCCCAAGACCCAGAACCGCGTTCAGGCGCTGGTGCAGCTGGCCGGCACCATGCCCGGCGCGCCGCAGCGGCGCCCGGCCGCCACCGCCGCCGCCGCCGCCGCGCCCTGGGGGGCGAAGCCGGCGCCGCGCCCGCAGCAGCGGGGTCCCTGGGGCTGAGCCGCGGTCCTCAGAAGCGCTCCACCCAGGGGCGCAGGTCGATCTCGAAGGACCAGGCGCTGCGCGGCTGGCGCAGCAGGTCGCCATAGGCGGCGGCGACCGCATCGGGGTCCAGCAGGCTGTCCGGGCTGTCGGGCGAGGCCGGCCGCCGCTCGCTGCGCACCCCGCCATCGATCACCACATGGGCGACATGGATGCCCTTCGGCCCCAGCTCCCGCGCCGCGCTCTGCGCCAGGCCGCGCAGCGCGAACTTGCCCATGGCGAAGGCGGCGGAGCCCGCGAAGCCCTTGATGCTGGCCGTGGCCCCGGTCAGCAGGATGGCGCCCCGGCCCTGCGGCACCATGCCGCGCGCCGCCTGCTGCACCGCCAGGAAGCCACCGAAGGCGGTGATCTCCACGGCGCGGCGCAGCGCCTCCGGCTCGATCTCGGCGAGCGGCCCCGGCGCCCGGGCGCTGGCATTGTAGACCACCACCTCCGGCGCCCCGATCCGCGCCGTCACCGCCGCGAACAGCGCGGCGACCGAGGCCGGGTCGGCCGCCTCGGCGGCGAAGGCGGTGGCGCCGGTCTCCGCCGTCAGCGGCGCCAGCTTCTCCACGTTGCGCGCGGCGAGCGCCACGGCCAGCCCCGCCGCGCTGAGCTGCCGGGTCAGCGAGGCGCTGATGCCTGGCCCCGCCCCGATGATCAGGGCCGTGCGATAGGGGATGCTCGACATGGGCGGCCTTTCGTTCCAGGCCGGCGGCACGGCCGGCCGCGCCCATTGAGCGGGCGAACGGCGGCGAAAGCAATGATGACGTTCGTTATCTAAACTTCAGTCGTCATCGACGGGTGCCACGATCCCCTGGCCCTTCAGCGATTCGCATTGCTCCAGCGAGGTCGCCTCCCGCGCCACCGACAGCAGCAGCCGGCGCAGCCAGGCATGGCCCTGGTCGGCCTCGAAGCGGCGCGGGAAGATCAGCGACAGGCGGGTATGCGGCACCGCCACCGGGCAGGGCCGCACCACCAGCCCATGCGCCTCGGCCAGCTGATGCGCCAGCCGGGCGGAGAGCGACATCACCATGTCGGTCCGCTTCAGGATGCCCGGCACGGCCGAGAGATGCGCGACAACCGCCCCCAGCCGACGCGGGAAGCCGGCCTCGCGCAGCGGCGCGTCCAGCGCCCCGTCGCGCGACCCGTTCGGCGAATGCAGCAGATGCGGGAAGGCGGTGAAGCGGGGCAGGTCGATCTCCCCCTCCGCCAGCGGATGCCCCGGCCGCATGAGGAGCAGAAAAGCCTCGGGCAGCAGGCGCAGGCGGGTGTAGAGCGCCGGCGGCTCACCCAGCATGCCGACCACCAGCTGCGCCTGGTCGGCCTCCAGCATTTCCAGCGCGCCGATCCGGTCGGCATGGCTGATCGAGACCAGGCAGCCCGGCGCCTCCTTGGCCAGCCGCGCCATCAGCGGCGGCGCCAGCACGGCCTCGGCATATTCCGACAGCCCGATCGGGAAGACCCGGTCGGAGCTGGCGGGGTCGAAGGGCGCGTGGCTGGCCAGCGCGTCGCGCAGCCGGTCCAGCACCTCGGCCACCGGCTGGGTCAGGGACAGCGCGAGCTCCGTCGCCTCCACGCCCCCGGGGCGGCGCAGGAACAGCTCGTCCTTCAGCGCGACCCGCAGGCGGGCCAGGGCATTGGAGACGGCGGGCTGCGACAGGTTCAGCCGTTGCGCGGCGCGGGTGACATGGCGCTCGCGGGCGACGGCGTCGAAGACGCGCAGCAGGTTCAGGTCGAGGGTGGAAAGGTCGGCCATTGATCCCGGTGATGATGATCCTTCGTTCTTCCATTTGGAAGGCGAAGGCTCCGCCTGGCTAGTCTGCGGCAACGGCGGCGTTCGACGCCGCGCCCCTTTCCTCAGCGAGATTGAGCAAGACAATGACCAACGACCGTTCTGCCGCCCTGGCGGCCCTGCTGCTGCGCCTCAGCTTGGGCGTGATGTTCCTGGCCCATGGCCTCTACATGAAGATCATGACCTTCGGCCTGACCGGCACGATGGGCTTCTTCGGCAGCCTGGGCTACCCGCCGATCCTCGGCGCCGTGGTCGCCATCGCCGAGACCCTGGCCGGTATCGCCCTGCTGCTCGGCCTCTGGACCCGGGCGGTGTCGCTGCTGGCGGTGCCGATCCTGATCGGCGCGGCGCTGCAGCATGCCGGCAATGGCTGGGTCTTCAGCAATGCCGGCGGCGGCTGGGAATTCCCGGTCTTCTGGATCGCGGCGCTGGCGGTCCAGGCGCTGCTCGGCGATGGCGCCTATGGGCTGAAGCTGAACCGGCTGATCGGCTATCCGGCCGCCGCCCGCGCCGCCTGACCTCTCCGCGACGCGCGCATGAAAAAGGGCCGGGGGATCGCTCCCCCGGCCCTTTTCTCATGTCCTGCCAATCAGCGGACGACGCGGGTCGTCCCGTCCGGCAGATACTCCAGCACCACGCCGCCGCCATTATAGGCGCCGTTGCCGACCTGCTGCTGCGGCGGCAGCGTCAGGCCGGAAAAAGGCTGCGCCGGCGCCGCCATCATATTCGGCCGGCCGGTCGCCGTCATCGGCGGCGGCGCCATGCCCGGCGCGGCGCCGGGCGTCATGCCGCCCATGCCATAGGTATGCGTCGAGCCCGGCGGGTGCATCGGCGCCTGGCCGTGCATCGGCCGGTGATGCGGCATGCCGGGGGCGACCGGCGGCGCCATGGGGGCGGCCATCGGCGCCGGGGCCATGGCCGGCGGCGGCACCGGGGCGGCGGGATAGGGGGTTTGCGCCTGGGCGGCGCCGGCGGCGGCCAGCCCCAGGATGGCGGCGGTGGCGAGGGTCGTGCGGATGCGGGCCATGGGCCTTCTCCTCCTGCTTCTTGCTGCCCGGCGGAAAGCCGGGCCCTGGCCAGCAAACGCAGGCCTCCCCGATCGGTTGCCCAGACGCAGAAAGGGCCGGGGGTGTCGCCACCCCCGGCCCTTCCAGAAATCCCACGGCGCCAGGCCGCCGGATGGCGGCGCCGGCGCCTGAGGCAAGATATTACAGCGAGCCGCCCTTGCGGCCGGCCATGGCGCCCAGCCGCAGCCGCAGCGCGTTCAGCTTGATGAAGCCCTGCGCGTCGAACTGGTCATAGGCGCCCTGGTCGTCCTCGAAGGTCACATGCTTCATCGAGTACAGGCTGTTCGGCGACTGCCGGCCGGTGACGATGGTGTTGCCCTTGTACAGCTTCAGCCGGACGGTGCCGGTGACGCTCTTCTGGCTCTCATCGACCATCGACTGGATCATCCGGCGCTCCGGGCTGAACCAGAAGCCGTTGTAGATGATCTCGGCATAGCGCGGCATCACGCTGTCCTTCAGATGCGCGGCCTCGCGATCCAGGGTGATGCTCTCGATCGCCCGGTGCGCGGTGTGCAGGATGGTGCCGCCCGGGGTCTCGTAGCAGCCGCGGCTCTTCATGCCGACGAAGCGATTCTCCACCAGGTCGAGCCGGCCGATGCCGTTCTCCTTCCCCAGGGCGTTCAGCTTGGTCAGCAGCGTCGCCGGCGACAGCCGCTCGCCATTGATGCCGACCGCGTCGCCGCGCTCGAACTCGATGGTGATCTCGGTGACCTTGTCCGGGGCATTCTCCGGGCTGATCGTGCGCTGCCAGACGATCTCGTCCGGCGCGTCCCAGGGCTCCTCCAGGATCTTCCCCTCGGAGGAGCTGTGCAGCAGGTTGGCATCGACCGAGAACGGCGCCTCGCCGCGCTTGTCGCGGGCAATGGGGATCTGGTTCGCCTCGGCGAATTCCAGCAGCCGGGTGCGGCTGGTCAGGTCCCATTCGCGCCACGGCGCGATCACCTTCACATCCGGCTTCAGCGAATAGTAGCCGATCTCGAAGCGGACCTGGTCGTTGCCCTTGCCGGTGGCGCCATGGCTGACCGCGTCGGCCCCGACCTGCTCGGCGATCTCGATCTGGCGCTGGGCGATCAGCGGCCGCGCGATCGAGGTGCCCAGCAGGTAGCAGCCCTCGTAAAGCGCATTGGCGCGGAACATCGGGAAGACGAAGTCCCGCGTGAACTCCTCCCGCAGGTCGTCGATGAAGATGTTCTCGGGCTTGATGCCCAGCAGCAGCGCCTTGTCGCGGGCCGGGCCCAGCTCCTCGCCCTGGCCCAGATCGGCGGTGAAGGTCACCACCTCGCACTGGTAGGTGGTCTGCAGCCACTTCAGAATGACCGAGGTGTCCAGCCCGCCGGAATAGGCGAGCACGACCTTCTTCACATCCTTCACGCGCATCGTCGCAGGTCCTTACAGAATGCGGCCGCAGGGCCGGGACGGCGCGGGCGGACCAAGGCAAAAAGCGCGCGGAAAATGCCCGCCGGCACGGGCAGAGGCAAGGGACAGACGAAAAAAGGCCGGGGGAAGGAATTCCCCCGGACCCCCATCTTTCTTCTGTCGGGCTGCCGCGGCCATCCGGGCATGCGGGGCGGCAAAGAAAAAGGCCGGGAGGAACACCCCCCGGCCTTCGATCTCAGGCAGCCGCCTCGCGGCCGGCCTGGGGGTCGAGGCGATACCCGCCCCCCTCGGTCAGCAGCAGCGCCGCATTCGCCGGATCCGGCTCGATCTTCTGCCGGAGGCGATAGATATGCGTCTCCAGCGTGTGCGTGGTCACGGCGGCATTGTAGCCCCAGACCTCGTTCAGCAGGATCTGCCGCGCCACCGGACGCCCGCCGGCCCGGTAGAGGAACTTCAGGATCGCCGCTTCCTTCTCGGTCAGGCGGATCTTGCGGTTCTTCACCGGCTCCAGCAGCATCTTCGCCGACGGACGGAAGGTGTAGGGACCAATCACGAAGACAGCGTCCTCGGAATTGTCGAACACCCGCAGCTGCGCCCGCAGGCGGGCCAGCAGCTCGCCGATGCGGAACGGCTTGGCGATGTAGTCGTTGGCGCCGGCATCCAGCCCGCGCACCACATCCTGCTCCGCATCCGCGCCCGTCAGCATGATGATGGGGATCTTCACCCCCTCCTGCCTCAGGCGCGCGCACAGATCCCGGCCATCGCCATCCGGCAGGCCGATATCCAGCAGCACGGCGTCGCATCGGGCGCCGGCAGCGAGCAGTTGGGCCGCGGCATCCGCAGCGGTCCCGGCTTCGACAGGCGCGAATTCACCATCCAGCGCCAATTGTTCGGACAAGGTGACGCGCAGCGCGTCATCATCATCCACGATCAGGATCGGCCGCGGGCCGGTCATGCGATCTCCCGACTTAGCCTAGAGCTATCCATGGCTTCTACCTCCCGGAATCAGCCGGGCGGCCGGAAGGCCACCATGGGCTTATCGTGACCGCTGCCTCGCCCGGCGGCAAGCCCTGCTAACCCGCCGCTCCCGCAGGATTCATTTTCCCGTCGGTTTTTTGCCGTCCTGCGCAAATTTCACCGCCAAGACCCCCGTAACCCCCTCTTAACTCCCCCTGGGGGATGGCAACTCGCCGCGAGACGCCACATTGAGGCCACGACGCAGGTTGCATAGTCAGGGTTGCCGGCGGCGTGTTCGGGTGTTTCCCGGGCCATTTTCCGGCCTTCTCCCGATTTCGTGACCACGAGATCCAGGAAATGGGCCGGAGCATTAGGGAATTGGATCGGATGACCAGCACAGGAAATGTCGCGCCGGCCCCGCGGCTGGAAACCACGCGGCATGAGGCGGAGATTGGCCCCGCCGTGCCCGATGCCCAGGCGCTGGCGCTTCGCGCCGTGCACCGCGCCGCCAGCGACCTGCGCCGCGGCACCCCGGTGCTGGTCACCGGGCCGCAGGGCCCGCTGGTCATCGCCGCCGCCGAGACCGTCGGCGCCCGCGGCCTGGCCGAGCTCGCCGCCGCCGCCGTGTCGCCGCCCTGCCTGCTGCTGGCGCCGATCCGCGCCGCCGCCCTGCTGCAGCGCCCGATCCCGACCGCCGTGCAGCGCAGCGACGCGCATCCTTCCGAGGCCCGCTGGCTGGAGGAAGGCGTGGTCGCGCTGCGCCTGCCCGCCAGCCTGCTCGACCCCGCCGCGCTGAAGCGCCTGGCCGACCCGGTCGCCGAGCGGCTGCTGCCCGAGCATCCGGAGATGCAGCCCGCCCCGCCGCTGGCCGCCGCCGGCCTGGCGCTGGCCAAGCTCGGCCGGCTGCTGCCCGCGCTCGTCGCCGCCCCGGCGCGGGAGGGCGCGGCCGAGGCGCTCGGCCTGTTGAGCGTGCCCGCCATCGACGTGCTGGCCTATCCGACCTCGGCCGCCACCAGCCTGGCCCGCGTCGCCGAGGCCCGCGTCCCGCTGGAGGATGCCCGCGACGCCCGCATCGTCGCCTTCCGCGCCGCCGATGGCGGCATCGAGCACCTGGCCATCCTGGTCGGCGAGCCCGAGGCCCTGGCCGCCCAGGGCGGCGCGCCGCTTGTCCGCGCCCATTCGGAATGCTTCACCGGCGACCTGCTGGGCAGCCTGCGCTGCGACTGCGGCCCGCAGCTGCGCGGCGCCATCGCCCGCATGGCGCGGGAGGGCGGCGGCGTGCTGCTCTATCTGGCGCAGGAGGGGCGCGGCATCGGCCTGGTCAACAAGCTGCGCGCCTACACGCTGCAGGACCAGGGGCTGGACACGCTGGATGCGAATCGGGCGCTGGGCTACGGCGCCGACGAGCGCGGCTTCCTGGTGGCCGCCACCATGCTGCGCGAGCTCGGCATCCCCCGCGTCCGGCTGCTGACCAACAACCCGGACAAGATGGCCGGCCTCGCCGCCTGCGGCATCACCGTCGAAGGGCGCGAGGCGCATCAGTTCGACGCCAATGGCGTCAACGACAAGTATCTGGAAACCAAGGCCGAGCGCTTCGGCCACCTGCTGCGCTGATGGCCGACCTCATCGCGATGGTCCGCCCGACCGGGCGGTCCGAGGGGCTGGTGACGCTGCGCGGCCAGACCTGGCGCTGCGCCCTCGGCAAGGGCGGCGTCTCGGCGGCCAAGATGGAGGGTGACGGCGCGACGCCGCTCGGGCCCCTGCCGCTGCGCCGCATCCTCTACCGCGCCGATCGCGGGGCGGCGCCGGCCTGCGCCCTGCCGGTCGAGCCGATCGCCCGCGACGACGGCTGGTGCGACGACTCTTCTCATCCCGCCTACAACACCCGCATCCGCCTGCCGCATGACGCCCGCCACGAGCAGCTGTGGCGCGACGACGCGGTCTATGACGTCATCGGCCTGCTCGGCTGGAACGACGCCCCGGTGGTGCGCGGCCGCGGCAGCGCCATCTTCCTGCACATCGCCCGCCCGGGCTACGCGCCGACCGAGGGCTGCATCGCCCTCGAGCCGCGCGAGCTGCGCGCCCTGCTCGCCACCGGCGTCACCGGCTTCGAGGTGCTGGCGGGCTGAGGCGCGGCCGGCTCAGCCGCCGCCGCACTGCACCCCGTAGCCGGAGACCACCGGCGGCGACGCGTCGCCCACCGTGGTGACGCCGAGCAGCCCGGCCGGGCCGCGATAGCCGAAGCGGCAGAAGCCGAAGCCGGTGCCGGAACAGCCCTCCACCTCGGTGATGCCCTGCTTCGCCAGCGCGCCCTCGCGCCCCTCCGCCCCGGCGCGGGTGGCCGGCACCGGGGTCCAGCCCTGCTGCCGCAGCCGCTGCCGCGCCAGGTCGATCGGCAGGCCGTAGATATTGGGCACGGTGGCGCGGCCGGCGCAGACCGCCTCCTGCGCCGCCAGCGGCAGGATCGCCAGCACGTCGTTCTGCCCCGCCTTCAGGTCGGCCAGCGGCTGCGGCAGGAAGTCGCCGTCCCAGAGCCGCAGGCCATCCGGCGCCAGCGGCTCCACCGTGCCAATGCCGCGCGCCGCGCCGCGCGGGGCATAGGCCACCGCCAGCAGCCGGCCGCCCTCGAAGATCGCCAGGTTGCCCTGGCTGACCTGGCAGCTGCCGCTGGTGCCGCCCTCGAAGCCGCCGGCGAAGCTGACCGCCTGGTAGCGGCCGATCGCCGCCTCGCCGGTGACGCCCCAGCCGGCCGCGGCCACCTGCTGCCCGGCCGCCCCGGCGGGCTTCTGCAGCATCGACTCGCAGCCCTGCCGCGACGCGGCGCCGGCCGGCGCCGCGGGCAGCGCCGACAGCAGGGTGAAGCTCAGGCCGGGCACGAAGGAATTGACCCGCAGCGCCGGCGGCCCGGCCGAGGGGCTCTGCGCCGCCGCCGGGATGGCCATCGCCACGGCCAGGCCGAGGCCCGCCGCCAGAAGCCGGTGCCGCATCGCGATCTCCCCTCAGAAGCGTCGGCGCCAGGATATCGGCCGGGCCGTCGCCGGCAATTCGCCGCGCCGTCATCTTCTGGTGACCGTCAGCGGCCGGCCGCCGGCGCCTCGCGCGACAGCAGCAGCACCGCCAGGCCGCCCAGCAGGATGCCGCCCAGCAAAGGCAGCCGCAGCGGCTCGCCCAGCAGCGGCACGGCGGCCAGCGCGGTGCAGGGCGGCACCAGGAAGAACAGGCCGGTCACCCGCCCCGCCGCGCCGCGCGCCAGCAGCCAGAGCAGCAGCAGCGTGCCGCCCACCGAATTGGCCAGCACCGTCCAGGCGAAGGCGGCCTGGAACTCCGCCGCGCCCCCGTCGATCGGCCGCGCCCGGCCCTGTTCCAGCGCCAGCCAGCACAGCGCCATCACCAGCGCCCCGGTGGCCAGCTGCACCGCCGCCGCCGGCAGCCCGGCGCCGCCGCCGCCGAAGCGCTTCTGCCACAGCGCCCCGCCGGCCCCGCCCGCCAGCGCCAGCGCCGCCAGCGGCAGGGTGGCGCCGCTGTCGCCGAGGCCGAGCCGGCTGCCCGCCACCAGCAGCACCGCCGCCACCCCCAGCGCCACCGCCAGGGCGCGGGCGCGGGTGAAACGCTCGCCCAGCGCCAGGGCGGCGCCGGCCGCGGTCGCCACCGGGATCAGCCCGACCACCAGCGCCGCGACGCCGGCCTGCATGCCCGCCGCCATGCCGGCATAGATGCCGGCGTAATGCGCGCCCTGCAGCAGCAGCCCGACCATGCCGGCATGCAGCAGCGCCGCCCCCCGCGGCCAGGGCTGCCGGCGCAGCGCCGCCAGCCCGGCCAGCACCAGCGCCGCGGCGGCGAAGCGCAGCCCGGTGACCGCGAAAGGCGGCCCGTGCCGCAGCGCCAGCGCGCCGAGCAGGATGCCGCTGCTCCACAAGGGCACGAAGCCGATGGCGGCGGCCTGGGCGATTCGCGCGGCGGGGGGATGCTGCATGGCCCGACTATCCGGCGCCGCGGCGCTGGCAGCTACCCGCTGCCGCCCCATCTGCTAGAGAAGCTGCCCCACCC
>NZ_CACSJM010000187.1 GCF_902706185.1 Roseomonas sp. 18066
GCGCACCGGCGCCCGGCCAGCCGCCGGGCGCCGGTGCGCCTGCGACGCCGGGCACTCCGGGCACCACCATTCCGGGCACCGCCGCCCCGGGCGCGCCGCCGCCGGCCGCCCCGGTGCCGCCGCCGCTGGCCAGCGTGCCGGCCGCGCCCGCGGCGCCCGCCGCCTCCGGCGTGGTGCTGCGCGCCATCGACAATTCCTGGGTGCAGATCCGCGACTCGCGCACCGGCCGGGTGCTGCTGAACCGCACGCTGCAGCCGCGCGAGACCTTCGAGGTGCCCAATCAGCCCGGCCTGGTGCTCAGCACCGGCAAGGCCGAGGCGCTGAGCATCGAGCTGGACGGCGCCGCCACCCAGGTGCTGGCCAATCAGGTGGGCGTGCGGCGCGATATCTCGCTCGACCCCGAGCGGCTGCGGAACGCGACGCCAGCGCCGCGCTGACGCTGCCCGATCAGGCCTGCCCCGCGGGGGATGGCCTTGGCCGATGGCCGCAGTGCTGCCATATCGGCCCCATGCCGCAGCGGGAGGCCTGACCGCCATGTCCTATCGTCCCTACCAGCAGATCCAGCGCCGGAAATCCCGGCAGATCCGCGTGGGCAAGGTCCTGGTGGGCGGCGACGCGCCGATCACCGTCCAGACCATGACCAACACGCTGACCCATGACGCGGCGGCGACCATCGCCCAGATCCGCCGGGCCGAGGTGGCCGGGGTCGACATCGTCCGCGTCTCCTGCCCCGACGAGGCCTCGACCGCGGCGCTGGCCGAGATCGTGCGGGAAGTGAACGTGCCGATCGTGGCCGATATCCACTTCCACTATAAGCGGGCGATCGAGGCGGCCGTGGCCGGCGCCGCCTGCCTGCGGATCAATCCGGGCAATATCGGCTCGAAGGAGCGGGTGAAGGAGGTCGTCAAGGCCGCCCGCGACCATGGTTGCTCGATCCGCATCGGCGTCAATGCCGGCAGCCTGGAGCGGCACCTGCTGGAGAAATACGGCGAGCCCAACCCGGAGGCGCTGGTCGAGAGCGCGCTGTGGCATGCCGCCCACCTGCAGGAGCTCGACTTCCACGAGTTCAAGATCAGCGTGAAGGCCTCCGACGTCTTCCTGGCGGTGGCCGCCTATCAGCAGCTGGCCGAGGCCTGCGACCACCCGCTGCATATCGGCATCACCGAGGCGGGGGGGAAGCGCACCGGCACGGTGAAGTCCTCGATCGGGCTGGGCAGCCTGCTCTGGGCCGGCATCGGCGACACGCTGCGCGTCTCGCTCTCGGCCGAGCCGGAGGAGGAGGTGCATGTCGGCTGGGACATGCTGAAGTCGCTCGGCATCCGCCATCGCGGCGTCAAGATCATCTCCTGCCCCTCCTGCGCGCGGCAGGGCTTCAACGTCATCGAGACGGTGGCGGCGCTGGAGGAGCGGCTGGCGCATATCGAGGTGCCGCTGAGCCTGTCGATCATCGGCTGCGTGGTGAACGGCCCGGGCGAGGCGCTGATGACCGATATCGGCGTCACCGGCGGCGGCGGTGGCCGGCACATGGTCTATGCGGCCGGCAAGACGCACCACACGATGGGCCAGGACGGCATGGTCGACCACATCGTCGGCCTGGTCGAGGCGAAGGCTGCCGAGATCGCCGCCGCCATGCCCGCGCCCACGCCGGCGCCCGCCGCTGCCCTGGCGAAGGCCGCCGAATGACCGACGAAGCCGGAGTTTCTTCATGCCGCGACTGACGCCGGACAGGGCGAAGACCATGCTGGCGCGGCTGCGCGGCCTGGCCGCGGCGGCGCGCGCCGGCAGCGAATGGGAGGGCCGCTTCGTCGAGGAAGCGGTGGCCCGGCTGGTGCGCTATGGTGACAAGGCGATCTTCACGCCGAAGCAGTGGATCCAGTTCGAGCAGATCTACCGCCGGTACGAGGAAGCGCCCCCGGACAGCGTGACCGACAGCCCGGACGCCCGCGCCTGACCGGTCGCGGCCCGAATTCGAGAGAGCGAGAAAAGCCTTGAGCGGAATGCAGCCGGTTCGCGGCACCAAGGATCTGATCGGCGAAGGCTTCCGCCGCCATGCGCAGGTGGTCGAGACGGCGCGCCATGTCACCGGCCTGTACGGGCTGGAGGAATGGTCGACGCCGATCTTCGAGGCGACGGGCGTCTTCGCGCGCACCCTCGGCGACACCTCCGACGTGGTGACCAAGGAGATGTACACCTTCGAGGATCGCGGCGGCGATTCGGTGACGCTGCGCCCCGAGGGCACCGCCGGCGTCTGCCGCGCGCTGGTCAGCAACGGGCTGACCCAGGGTGGCCTGCCGCGCAAGGTGTTCTACACCGGGCCGATGTTCCGCTACGAGCGGCCGCAGAAGGGCCGCTACCGCCAGTTCCACCAGATCGGCGCCGAGATCATGGGGGCGGCCGAGCCGCTGGCCGATGCCGAGGTGATCGCCTGCGGCTGGCAGATCCTGCAGCAGCTGGGCATCGATGACGGCGTGGTGCTGGAGATCAACACGCTGGGCGATGCGGCGTCCCGCGACGCCTATCGCGCGGCGCTGGTGGCCTATTTCACCGCGCGCCAGGACCAGCTGTCGGAAGAGAGCCGTATCCGGCTCGAGAAGAACCCGATGCGGATCCTCGACAGCAAGAACGAGGGCGACAAGCTGCTGGTGGCCGATGCGCCGACCATCTTCGAGCACCTGACGCCGGAGGCCGCGGCCTTCTTCGAGGGCGTGCTGGCGCATCTGGACAGCTTCGGCGTGCCGTATCGCAAGAATCCGCGGATCGTGCGGGGCCTCGACTATTACAGCCACACCGCCTTCGAGTTCGTCACCGACCGGCTGGGCGCGCAGGGCACGGTGATGGCCGGCGGCCGCTATGACGGGCTGGTGCAGGAGATGGGCGGGCCGGCGACGCCGAGCGTCGGCTGGGCGGCGGGCGTCGAGCGCCTGGCCGAGCTGCTGGAGGAGACGCCCGAGCCGATCCGCCCGGTGGCGGTGATCCCGGTGAGCGCCGCCGAGGAGGGCGCCTCGCTGGAGATGCTGCAGATGCTGCGCGCCGCCGGCGTGCCCGCCGAGATGGCCTATAAGGGCAATCTCAAGAAGCGGATGGAGCGGGCCAACAAGATCGGCTCGCAGGCGGCGGTGATCATCGGCGAGGCCGAGGTGGCCGAGGGCGTGGTCGTCGTGCGCAACCTGGGCAATGGCAGCCAGGAGCGCGTCGGCGTGGCCGGGTTGTTGTCGGCGCTGGCGGCGGCGGGCGTGGTGGATGCCATGGTCGAGCAGGTGGTCGAGGGTCTGGAGATCGTCGCCGAGGATGCTGCTGAAGAATAAAAAGAAAAGAAGGGGGTTCCGGGGGAATTCATTCCCCCGGCTTGCTGTGCTGTTTTTAAAGGTCTGGTGATGGCTCTTCCTGAAACGCTCGATCGCCTGTTGTATCGCGCCGATGAGTTGCGGGCTTTGCTGGAGAGTGCAGAGGGCTCGCAGATTGGCGTGCTGGCGAAGGAGCTTTCGGAGCTGGAGCCGCTGGTCGAGCGGGTGAATGCGCTGCGGGCGGCCGAGCGTGCCCGTGACGAGGCCGAGGTGCTGCTGGCCGATCCTGAGATGCGGGAGCTGGCCGAGGCCGAGTACTACGCGCAGCGCGACGCCGTGCCGGTCCTGGAGCGGGCGTTGCGCCTGTCCCTGCTGCCCAAGGATGCGGCCGATGCCGGCAGCGCCATCCTGGAAATCCGCCCGGCGGCTGGCGGCGACGAGGCCGGGCTGTTCGCCGCCGAGCTCTTCGCCGCCTATCAGCGCTATGCCGCCGCGCGCGGCTGGCGCTTCGGGCTGCTCGACTATGACGAATCCGAGCTCGGCGGCATCAAGGGGGCGGTGGCCGAGGTCGAGGGCGCCGGCGTCTTCGCCCGGCTGAAGTTCGAGAGCGGCGTGCACCGGGTGCAGCGCGTGCCGGCGACCGAGACGCAGGGCCGCATCCATACCTCGACGGTGACGGTCGCCGTGCTGCCGCAGGCCGAGGAGGTCGACGTCCAGATCAATGACGGCGACCTGCGCATCGACACCTACCGGGCCAGCGGCGCCGGCGGGCAGCATGTCAACAAGACCGACAGCGCGGTCCGCATCACCCATCTGCCGACCGGCACGGTGGTGGCGATGCAGGAGGAGCGCAGCCAGCACAAGAACCGCGCCAAGGCGATGAAGGTGCTGCGGGCGCGGCTCTACGAGGCGCAGCGCAGCCAGGTCAGCGCCACGCGCTCGGCCGACCGCAAGTCGCAGGTCGGCACCGGCGACCGGTCGGAGCGGATCCGCACCTACAACTTCCCGCAGGGCCGCGTCACCGACCACCGCATCGGCCTGACCCTGCACAAGATCGACCGGATCATGCAGGGCGAGCTGGACGACATCATCGACGCGCTGATCGCCGAGGACGAGGCGGCGCGGCTGGCGGCCGAGGGTGTCTGACTGCCCGGACCCCGCCGGGACCGTCGGGTTTTTTCTCTGTCGCGCCGGGCAGCATCTGCGCGCCGCCGCCATCGAGACGCCGCGGATGGAGGCCCGGCTGCTGCTGGCGGAAGCCTTGCAGCGGCCCGTCGAAGACCTGTTGCGCGACTCGCGGGCGACGGTGCCCCCGGAGGCCGCCGAGCGCTTCGGGGCGATGCTGCGGCGGCGGCTGGCGCATGAGCCGATGGCCTATATCCTCGGCCAGGCCGGGTTCTGGACGCTGCAGCTCGAGGTTTCCCCGGCAACGCTGATCCCGCGCGCCGATTCCGAGGCGATCGTCGAGGCGGCGCTGGCGGCGGTGCCGGACCGCGCGGGCCTGCGGGTGCTCGACCTGGGCACCGGAACCGGCTGCCTGCTGCTGGCGGTCCTGGCGGAGCGGGCAGGGGCCTTCGGCATCGGGCTGGACCTGAACCCCGAGGCCGCGGCGCTGGCGGCGCGCAACGCCGCGGCCAATGGCCTGGCCGACCGTGCCGCCTTCCTGGCGGGCGACTGGGGCGCCGCGCTGGCGGGCCGCTTCGATCTGGTGCTGTCCAACCCGCCCTATATCGAAAGCGCTGACATCCCTGCGCTGATGCCGGAGGTCGCCGGGCATGAGCCCGGCCGGGCGCTGGATGGCGGGGCCGACGGGCTCGACGCCTATCGCGTCATCGCGGCCAGCCTGCCGCGGCTGCTGGCGCCGGGGGGTGTCGCGGTGCTGGAGCTGGGCGAGGGCCAGGGGCCGGCGGTCGCGGCGCTGGCCGTGGCGGCGGGGCTTGCCATCGGCGGCCTGCGTGACGATCTGTCGGGCATCGCGCGGGCGCTGGTGATAAAGGCCCCGTTTACGCCTGAGGCCGGTCGCGGCTGAAAAAACCGTTTGGCGCCGCAGCCCCTTGTGGCTAGGGTGTTTCCGCGGACCCGGGCGGAGTGCCCCCCGGCTGGACCCGCCGGGATAGCCTATGAGACCACGACCTTCGGGCCTGGTTTCGCTCCCCGGCGCCGCAGCGATGCAACACCATCAGCGAGTGCCCCTGGCGCATCATGGTCCATTCCGGATCATTCCTGCCTCCGGACGGCGCGAGCGTGAGACGGCGAACGCAACACCAATGAACATGAAGCGCATGCGCGGCCGTGGCGGTCATCGCCATGGCGGCGGGGGCGGCGGCGGCGGCGGACAGCAGTTCCGCCAGACCAGCCATCAACCGATGAATCGAAACCATGTGTTCGATTCCAATGGACCGGACATGCGGCTGCGCGGCACCGCCCAGCAGCTGTTCGAGAAATACCTGCAGCTCGGCCGCGACGCGACCGGCGCCGGCGACCGGGTGATGGCCGAGAGCTATTTCCAGCATGCCGAGCACTATTTCCGCATCCTGAACGCGATGGCCCAGGCCGCGCAGCAGGCCAATCCGGGCCCGCGCCGCCAGCATTCGGGCGATGGTTCCGACCAGGGCGATCCGCAAGGCGAGGCCGAGGTGCAGGGCCATATGAACGGCCAGTCGCAGGGCTATGACGACGGCGCCGACCAGGCGGAGCAGCGCGAAATCGTCCAGTAAGGACGGCGTCGCTTCAGGGACGGGGCAGCGCGGCGCGCTGGCCCCTCCAGACGGGCGGGGCGACGATGCCCCGGCCCGCTTAGGCCGCCCCCGTCAGGTTGGCGGCGCCAGCGCCTCGAGCGCGTCGCCGAGGGCGACCTTGCCGCTGGCCACCACCCGCGCATGCACGCCCAGATCGGCATGGCCGAAATGCCGCCGCAGCAGCTTCGGGATATCGAGGTCGCGTTCGCCCGTCTCCAGGTTCACCTGGGTGGCCGGGCAGCGCACGGTGCGCTTGAAGACCTCCAGCCGGGCGCCGCCCAGCATCACCTCCTGGCCGATCCAGTCGAACTCGGCCCAGGCCGGCAGCCCGCTGAAATAGACATTGGCGCGGAAGCGCAGCGGGTCGAGCTTCTGGCCGATGGCGCGCTCCAGCGCCGTGATGCTGGCCAGGTTGACCAGCGAGATCCCCTTCAGCTTCTGGTCGGTGAAGGCATGGCCGGGGGCCTCGGTGAACCAGGGCGTGCCGCGCGCCTCGGTGCCCAGATAGGCGGTCAGCAGCGCCGAGACCGCCTGGCGCCCGGCCTCGGTCGACAGGTCGGCCTGGATCGGCTCGGCGCCCGGCACCCGCAGCGCCAGCGCGCCGCGGCGGTCGTCGAAAGCGGAGGCCACCAGCGCCAGCCGGGCATTGGCCATCAGGCAGGCGAAGTTCTGCTTGGGCAGGAAGGCGGGGGCATCCAGGTCGAAGGGCGCGTCGCCCTGGACGAGCGCGAAGCGGCGGTCATGCGGGATGCATTCGCCTTCGTCCAGATGGGTCTGCTCGAGCGCCTCGGCCGAGAGGCCCTTCACGGGATAGCGGTAGAGATGCTCGACACGCATCGGACTGGCTCCTGGTTTTTCGCCGGCCGCCCCTTGAAGCGACGCGGCCTCCCCTACCACATCGCTAGCACGAGCGGTGCCTGACGTCGCCTTTTCAGGGGCATCGGGCAGCCGGTTGCCTCATCGGAGGGACAGATGGATATCGAGAAATTCACCGAACGCGCCCGCGGTTTCCTGCAGGCGTCGCAGACCATTGCGATCCGTGACTACCACCAGCGCATCACCGCGGAGCACCTGCTGAAGGCGCTGCTCGATGACGAGCAGGGCGCCGCGGCAGGGCTGATCCGTGCCGCCGGCGGCGAGCCGGCGCAGGCCAAGGCGGCCGTCGAGGCGGAGCTGGGCAGGCTGCCCAAGGTGCAGGGCGGCGGCGCCGGCCAGCCGCAATTCATGCCCGATATCGTGCGCGTGCTGGACGCGGCCCAGCAGCAGGCCAGCAAGGCCGGCGACGCCTTCGTGGCGCAGGACCGGCTGCTGGTGGCGCTGGCGGCCAGCGACACGCCCTCGGGCCGCGCCCTGGTCGCGGCGGGCGCCACGGCGGAGCGGCTGGAGCAGGCGATCACCGCCATGCGCAAGGGCCGCAAGGTCGACAGCGCCAGCGCCGAGCAGCAGTTCGACGCGCTGAAGAAATACGCCCGCGACCTGACCGAGGCGGCGCGCAGCGGCAAGCTGGACCCGGTGATCGGCCGGGATGAGGAGATCCGCCGCGCCATCCAGGTGCTGGCCCGCCGCACCAAGAACAACCCGGTGCTGATCGGCGAGCCCGGCGTCGGCAAGACGGCGATCGTCGAGGGGCTGGCGCTGCGCATCGTCAATGGCGACGTGCCGGAGGCGCTGAAGGACAAGCGCGTCCTCGCCCTCGACCTCGGCGCCATGGTGGCCGGCGCCAAGTATCGCGGCGAGTTCGAGGAGCGCCTGAAGGGCGTGCTGACCGAGATCGAGACCGCCGCCGGCGAGGTGGTGCTGTTCATCGACGAGATGCACACGCTGATCGGCGCGGGCAAGGCGGATGGGGCGATGGACGCCTCCAACCTGCTGAAGCCGGCGCTGGCCCGCGGCGAGCTGCATTGCATCGGCGCCACCACGCTCGACGAATACCGCAAGCATGTGGAGAAGGACGCGGCGCTGGCCCGTCGCTTCCAGCCGGTCTTCGTCGGCGAGCCCAGCGTCGAGGACACCGTCTCGATCCTGCGCGGGATCAAGGAGAAGTACGAGCTGCACCATGGCGTGCGGATCGCCGATTCGGCCCTGGTGGCGGCCGCGACCCTGTCGAACCGCTACATCACCGACCGCTTCCTGCCCGACAAGGCGATCGACCTGGTCGACGAGGCGGCGAGCCGGCTGCGCATGCAGGTCGACAGCAAGCCGGAGGAGCTCGACGAGGTCGATCGCCGGCTGATGATGCTGAAGATCGAGCGCGAGGCGCTGAAGAAGGAGGAGGACGCGGCCAGCCGCGACCGCCTGCTCAAGCTCGAGCTGGAGATTTCCGGGCTGGAGGAGCGCTCGCAGACCCTGGAGACCGCCTGGCAGGCCGAGAAGGGCAAGCTGGCCGATACCCAGAAGGCCAAGGAGGAGCTCGACCGCGCCCGCACCGAGGTGGAGGTGGCGCAGCGTCGCGGCGATCTGGGCCGGGCTTCCGAGCTGCTTTATGGCGTCATCCCGCAGCTCGAGAGCCGTCTGGCGGCCGGGGTGGGGGAGGGCAGCCGGTTGGTCGCCCAGGCAGTGACCGAGGCCGATATCGCCGGCGTGGTCAGCCGCTGGACCGGCGTGCCGGTGGAGAAGATGCTGGAGGGCGAGCGCGCCAAGCTGCTGCGCATGGAGGACAAGCTGCGCGGCCGGGTGGTCGGCCAGGAGGAGGCGCTGGAGGCGGTATCCAAGGCGGTGCGCCGGGCCCGCGCCGGGCTGCAGGACCCGCACCGGCCGATCGGCTCCTTCCTGTTCCTGGGTCCGACCGGTGTCGGCAAGACCGAGCTGACCAAGGCGCTGGCCAGCTTCATGTTCGACGACGACAAGGCGCTGCTGCGCATCGACATGTCGGAATACATGGAGAAGCACGCGGTCAGCCGGCTGATCGGCGCCCCCCCGGGCTATGTCGGCTACGAGGAGGGCGGCGCGCTGACCGAGGCGGTGCGGCGCCGGCCCTACCAGGTGATCCTGTTCGACGAGGTCGAGAAGGCGCATGAGGATGTGTTCAACGTCCTGCTGCAGGTGCTGGACGACGGGCGGCTGACCGACGGGCAGGGGCGGACGGTCGATTTCCGCAACACCCTGATCGTGCTGACCAGCAACCTGGGCTCCGAGATCCTGGCCGCCCAGCCGGAGGGCGAGGATGTCGACCTGGTGCGTGGCCAGGTGATGAACGTGGTGCGCAGCCGCTTCCGTCCGGAATTCCTCAACCGGCTGGACGAGATCGTGCTGTTCCGCCGGCTGGCGCGGCACGACATGGGCGCCATCGTGACGATCCAGCTCGGCCGGCTGCGCAAGCTGCTGGAGGATCGCAAGATCACGCTGGAGCTGGACCAGGCGGCGTCCGACTGGCTGGGCGAGGCCGGCTACGACCCGGTCTATGGCGCGCGGCCGCTGAAGCGGGTGATCCAGCGCAACCTGCAGGACCGCCTGGCGGGGCTGCTGCTGGAGGGCAAGGTCGTCGATGGCAGCACGGTCCGGGTGACCGCGGGGCCCGAGGGGCTGGAGCTCGTCGCCTGAGCGTCTGCGGCGGTTTTTTGATGCCTCCGCGGAATTTTCGTGAAACCCGTTTGACAGGGGAGGGGGCCGGGCCTAAAAGCCGGCTCCCGACGCTGAGGCGCTTCGAAAGAAACGCCGGACGCTGAGGGCGCTGAAGAAAACTTCAGCGGGGTGGTTGACCGGCGAAGGAAACTTCGCTAAATACGACGCCCCGCCGAGATGTTCCGAAGCGGGTCGGTGAGGCGGATAACGCTGAGCCATTGTTGATTTAAAATCGCATCGGGTTTTCTGGAAGTGGATAGAGGCTGATTTGGTTTAATCCTTTTGAGGGATTGGGCTGAGGTAGTTTCTGCTCTGGTCTTCTGGTTCGTCGCTTTAACGAGCGGGGGATAGGAGATTGAGGGGTGGGATGCGCGGCTGGCGC
>NZ_CACSJM010000188.1 GCF_902706185.1 Roseomonas sp. 18066
CCCCCCCCGAAGGCCCCCGCCGCGGCTGGGCGCTGCGTGGCGGCGCGGCCTCCCGCGGGCGGCTCGCCGCCTGGATGGGGCGCATCGGCACCCGCGCTGTGCTGGTCGCGGCGCTGATGCTGGGTGTCGTCCTGCTGCTCAGCGGCACGGCGCTGGTCACCGGCCAGCGCCAGGCCGCGCTGATCGAGCAGATCGGCGTGCGCGACCGCTCGGCCGATGCCGCCGTCGACGAGCTGACCCAGCATGTCGCCGATTTCTCCGCGGGCTTCGCCAGCGTCATCGCCGGCGTGCTGCAGCCGGTGCCGGCGGCCCCCCGCATGGTGCGCGGCGGCGAGCGGATCCTGGCCAGCTTCGCCCGGGTCAACGCCCTGCTGGGCCATGAGCTGGACCCCATCCTGATCAGCGGCGGCCGCGACATGGCCGCCCGCATGCCGGACTTCGTCGAGCAGGTGCGCGCCGCCTTCGCCGCCCGCCAGCGCAGCGCCTTCGGACCGCTGCAGGAAGAATGGCTGGACTACATGACCACCTATACAAGGGTGGCGAACGCGGCGCGCGACTTCGTGCAGAAGCGCGGCGATGCCAGCCTGCGCGACGCGCGCGAGCTGGCCGAGCAGGCGCGCCGCATCGTGCTGGCCGCCGGCATCGCCGGCCTCGCCGGCTGCGCGCTGATCCTGGTGGTGCTGGTGGCGCTGATCGCCCGCCCACTCAGCCGCATCGGCGGCGCGATGGAGGGGCTGGCCCGGGGCCGGCTGGACAGCGCCGTGCCGGAGACGGCGCGGGCCGACCAGCTGGGCGAGATGGCCCGCGCCGTCGTGGTCTTCAAGCAGGGGCTGCTGGCCAGCCGCAGCCTGTCCGAGCAGGCGGCCGAGAACGCCCGCCGCACCGCGGTCGCCACCACCCAGGCGTCGGACGCGATCGGCCAGGTCAGCGACGGCTCGATGACCCAGCTGTCGGAATTGCGCCAGGTGGCCGAGGCGCTGTCGCAATCGGCCAGCGCCATCCGCGAGGTGGTGCGCACCACCGCCGATTCGAACGACCAGGCGCAGCACGCCAAGGCGCTGCTGGGCATCAACCTGGTCAAGGTGCGCAGCCTGATCGAGCTGGTCGATGCGGTGGGCGACGACACCGAGCGCGTGACCCGCATCGCCTCCACCATCTCCAAGATCGCGACGCAGACCAATATCCTGGCAATCAACGCCGCCATCGAGGCCGCCCGCGCCGGCGAGCACGGCCGGGGCCTGGCCGTCGTCGCCGAGGAGGTCCGGGCGCTCGCCACCAGCAGCGAGAGCCTGGCGCAGGAGATCGCCGACGTGGTGCTGATCGCCGGCCGCCGCACCCGTGAGGGCAGCGGCACGGCGGCCGCCGTCGGCGAGGACATGGACGCGCTGGAGCGGCTGGTGGTCGAGGGCGCGCGCCTCTCGGGCGCCATCGCGGTCGCCATGGAGCAGCAGCAGGCCACCGTCACCGACATCCATGCGCGTGTCGGCACCCTGACCCGGATCGGCCAGTCCAACGCGACCGCGGCCGAGGAGATCACCGTGACCATGATCGATCTTGCGAAACTGGCGACCGAGACGCGAAGTGCGGTCGAAAGCATGGCGGGGCGCGGGGCATGAGCGCCGCCGTGGAGCCGCAGCCCGACGTCGCCCTGCTGATCGTCGACGACAGCAGCTTCAACCGGCTGATGCTGAAGCGCCGCCTGGGCGAGCTCGGCTACAGCAACATCACCATGGCGGAAGACGGCGAGCAGGGCCTGGCCGCCATCGAGCGCCAGCGCTTCGACGTGGTGCTGCTGGACCTGGAGATGCCCAGGCTGGACGGCATCGCCGTGCTGGAGCAGCTGCACGCCGCCCGCGGCGCCGCGCCCCCGGTCATCGTCATCTCGGCGCTGACCGAGATGGAGAAGATCGTCCGCTGCATCGAGCTCGGCGCCGAGGACTACCTGCCGAAGTCCTTCGACCTGCCGCTGCTGCGTGCCCGCCTCGGCGCGGTGCTGGAGAAGAAGCGCCTGCGCGACCTCGCCGACCAGCGCCTGGCCCTGCTGGAGGCCGAGCTCGAATCCGCCCGCGCCGCGCAGCTGTCCCTGGTGCCGCGCGACTTCCGCGCCATCGCGCCGGCCGGCCTCGACCTCTGCGCCGCCATGGTGCCGGCGCGCCAGGTCGGCGGCGACCTCTACGACGCCTTCCGCATCGACCCGGACACCCTGCTGATCACGGTGGCCGATGTCTCCGGCAAGGGGGCGCCAGCCGGCCTGACCATGGCGCGCAGCCTGGGCCTGATCCGCGCCGCCGCGGTGCTGCTGGCCGCCGACGGCACCACCCCCGACCCGGCCGCCATCATCACCCGGGCCAATGACGACCTGGCCCGCGACAATGACAGCCTGACCTTCGTCACCATCGCGCTCGCCGTGCTGGACGCCACGACCGGCCAGGGCCGCATCTGCGTCGCCGGGCACGAGGCGCCCTATCGCCTCTCGGCGGCCGGCATCGCGCCGCTGACCGGGCTGACCCGGCAGCCGGCCATGGGCGCGCTGGAAGACTACCCCTATGGCAGCGATCCGCTGTCCCTCGCGCCCGGCGAGGCGCTGCTGCTGTTCAGCGACGGCGTCACCGAAGCCGAGGACGCCCATAGCGAATTCTACGGCCGCGAAAGGCTGGAGGCCGCCCTCGAGCCCTGCGCCACCCGGCCCGCCGCCAGCGTCGTCGAGGCGCTGCTCCAGTCGGTGGAAGCCTTCGTCAACGGGGCGCCGCAGGCGGATGACATCACGGCGCTGGTGCTGCGGCGCAGCTGAAGGGCAGGCCAGGGGAATGAATTCCCCTGGGCCCCTTCTTCTTTCTGGTCTGTTGGCTGTTTGAGGGGCGGCGCGCTTCAGCCGGCCTTCAGACGCTTGCGCAGGAAGGCCAGAACGGCCGCCTCCTCCGGCTTCAGCGCCGGCAGCTCGTCGCGCAGCGCGGCGTCCACCTGCTGCTTCACCTGCACCAGCAGGCTGCCCTGCAGGTAGCTGTCGAGCACCTCCGGATGGACATAGCATTTGCGGCAGATGGTCGGCGTGTTGCCCAGGCGCGTGGCGGCATGCTCGATGGCGGCCTTGACGTTGCGCTTGGCGGCGGCCTGGCTGTCGAAGCGCTCGAATTCGGACAGCGCCATCGCCGCCAGCACGGTGCCGGCCCAGGTGCGGAAGTCCTTCGCGGTGATGTCGCGGCCGGTGATCTCACGCAGGTAGTCGTTGACGTCGGCGGAATCGATGCCCTGGCGGGCGCCGTCGGCATCCAGGTACTGGAACAGCGCCTGGCCGGGCAGGTCCTGGCAGGCCCGCACCACCTTGGCCACCCGGCGGTCATGGAGGGAAAGCTTCCAGTCCTTGCCGCTCTTGGCGCGGAAGGCGAAGCGCAGCTCGGCGCCCTCGATGGCGACATGGCGGTTCCGCAGCGTGGTCAGGCCATAGCTGCCATTGGCCTGGGCATAATCCTCGTTGCCGACACGGATCAACGTGCAGTCCAGCAGATGCGCCACGGTGGCCAGCACCTTGCTCCGGCCGAGGCCGGGCGCCGCCATGTCCTCGGCGATGCGGGCGCGCAGGCCGGGCAGGCAGCGGGCGAAGGCCATGACGTGCTGATACTTCGTGGCGTCGCGCGCCACCCGCCAGTCGGGGTGGTAGCGGTATTGCTTGCGCCCTTTCACGTCGCGGCCGGTGGCCTGGATATGGCCGTCGGCGCGCGGGCACAGCCAGACGCCGGTCCAGGCCGGCGGCACCGCCAGCTTCTTCAGCCGGGCGATGGTCGCCTTGTCGCGGATCGCCTGGCCGTCGGGGCCGCGGAAGCTCCAGCCGGCGCCGCTGCGGCGGCGGGTGATGCCGGGGCCTTCGTCCGAGACATGGCGCAGCCCGGCGGCGCGGGCCTCGGCGACGGGGGTCGGCACCGGTGGCAGGCGGCGTCGCGGCGTCTCGACCTCGGCGCGGCTCTGGTTCAGCATGGGCGCGGCATTCCTTGCCTTTCCTCATGCCTGAAACGCGCGGCCCCGGCTTCCGGTTCCGCGCCGCTGGAGCCCATCGATGCCCGACCCCGGCCTGAAGATCCTGCCGCTGGAAGACAGCCACCGCCCGGAATGGGAGCGGCTGTACCAGGGCTATGCTGAATTCTACCGCACCGAGCAGACGTCAGAGATGCGCGCCCGCGTCTGGGGCTGGATCCACGACCCGGCGCATGAGGTCAATGGCTTCATCGCCATCGACGGCGCTGGCCGCGCGGTCGGCATCACGCATTACCGCCCCTTCGCCCGGCCGCTGTCGGCGACGATCGGCGGCTTCCTCGACGACCTCTTCGTCGACCCGGCCTCGCGCGGCCAGCGGGTGGCCGACGCCCTGATCGGCGCGGTGGCCGATGTCGGCCGCCAGAAGGGCTGGAGCGTGATCCGCTGGATCACCGCCGAGAACAACTATCGCGGCCGCGGCGTCTATGACCGCGTCGCCACGCTGACGCCCTGGAAGACCTACGACATCAAGCTCTGATGCCGGCCGCCGGCGGGGCGGCCGGTCAGGCGACGGTGGAGCAATGCGCCGCCACCACCTGCCAGGTCTCCTCGCCGGTCTTCTGATCGAGGATCTTCTGCCAGACGCGGGTATAGGCAAAATGCCCGGCGACATGGGCGCCGCGGAAGCGGCCCTCCAGCTTCGCGCGCAGCGTCACCACCGCGGCCGCCTCGCCGAGGGCGCGCAGCTTGCGGTCGGCGATCTCCAGCCGGTCCAGCCGCAGCAGGCCGGAGCGGTGGATCGCCAGGTCCTCGGCCTTGCCCTGGCTGCGGCCATTCTGGTCGATGAAGACCAGCCCCTCGGCCAGCAGCCCGTCCAGCGTGGCGACATCGCCTGCCTTCATCGCCGCGGCCAGGCGGTCTTCCAGAGCCAGCACCGGATGGTCGGTGGTCATCGCGCGGGTTCCTTCCGGCCGCGCGTCGCGGCCAGGGCAATGAAAAGGGCGGCATAACTGGTGCAGAAGCAGCCGGGCCGCAATGCACCCTCTCGCCAGGGCGGCGCGGCAGGCCCATCTGCAACGCCATGTTGACCCGTCGAGCCACCCTCGTGGCCCCTTTGGCGCTGCCTTTCCTCGCCCTTCCCGCCGCCGCGGCGCCGCCCCGCCTCCTGCGCGAGGAATGGCGCGACCCGGCCCGCGACCGCCGCCTGCCGGTGCTGCTGCGGCTGCCTGATGTGCCCGGCCCGGCGCCGCTGATGATCGTCTCGCATGGCCTGGGCGGCTCGCGGGAGGGGCTGGCCTATCTGGGCCAGGCCCTGGCCGAGGCCGGCATCGTCGCGCTCCACATCCAGCATCCCGGCACCGATGACAGCCTGTGGCGCGACGTGCCGGACCGGCGGGCCACCCTGCTGGCGGCGGCGAGCGACGCCAACCGCGCGCTGGACCGGCTGCTCGACGTGCGCTTCGCCCTCGACACCATCGCCACGGCGCCCTCCCTCGCATCCCGGGTGAACGTCGAAAAAATCGGCATCGGCGGGCATTCCTACGGCGCCTGGCTGACCCAGCACATGCTGGGCGAGCGGCTGCCCGGCGGCGATCGCGGCCTGGCCCTGCCCGATCCGCGGCTGTCGGCCGGCGTCGCGCTGTCGCCGATGCCGCCCGAGGGGCTGCCGCCGCGCCTGGCCTTCGCCCGCGTCACCGCGCCCATGCTGTTCGTCACCGGCAGCCAGGACCACAGCTGGCTGGGCGGCACCTCGGCCGAGGCGCGGCGCATCCCCTATGACGCCATGCCGGGCCCGGCGGCGCTGGCGGTGCTGGAGGGCGCCACCCATGCCTCCTTCGCCGGCGAGAGCGGCGTCGGCGAGCGCTGGGAGGAGGCGACCTACCATCCGCGCAGCGCGGGCCTTGCGGTGGCCTTCCTGCGCGGATTATGGCTCGGCGATGCCGCGTCGCGCGCCTTCCTGCGCGCGGGCGCCCCCGGCCTGCTCGCCGCGGGGGACCGGCTGGAGACCAGGGGCCTCGACTGAATGCCGGATTATGCGTTGGAGCTGGCGGCCGGCGGCCGCGTGGCCGGGGTGGACGAGGCGGGCCGCGGCCCGCTGGCCGGCCCGGTCATGGCTGCGGCCGTCATCTTCCATGGCCCGCCGCCCGACACGCTGGCGATGCTGCTCGACGACAGCAAGAAGCTCTCGGCCGTGCAGCGGGAGGCCGCCTGCATCGTGCTGCGCGCCGCGGCGCGGGCCGGCGTGCTGGATTTCGCCGTGGGCGCCGCCTCGGCCACCGAGATCGGCCGGCTGAACATCCTGCGCGCCACCCACCTGGCGATGTTCCGCGCCGTGGCCCGGCTGCGCATCCGGCCCGATATCGCCCTCGTCGATGGCAATGCGCCGCCGCTGCTCACCTGCCCGGTGCGCTGCGTGGTGAAGGGCGATTCCCTCAGCCTGTCGATCGCCGCCGCCTCGATCCTGGCCAAGGTGACGCGCGACCGCGCCATGACCCGGCTGGACAGCCGCTGGCCCGGCTATGGCTTCGCCCGCCATGCCGGCTACCCCACCGCGCTGCACCGCGCGGCGCTGCTGCGGCTGGGCCCCTGCCCGCATCACCGCCGCGGCTTCGCCCCCGTCGACCAGCTTTGCCTGCTCTGATCAGGCGGTTTGCCGAAGGCAATAGCCGGCCCGACTCGCACGCCCCGTTAAAATGCGGGGGTAGGCTGTTGAAAACGGCGACTCGGCTTCCTTGACGGCGCGACTCCACCCCGCGCATTGTCCGCCTTCGAGTCGCCGGGGGATTTTGCGCGCGTGGGGAAGGGGCTGGATCTACCGTTGGACTGCATCCTCGAGGGGGATTGCATCGAGATGCTGCGCGCGCTGCCGCCGGCCTCGGTGCATGCCATCTTCGCGGACCCGCCCTACAACCTGCAGCTCAAGGGCGAGCTGCGGCGCCCCGATGAGAGCGTGGTGGATGGCGTCGACGATGCCTGGGACCGTTTTTCCGACCTGGCCGCCTATGACGCCTTCACCCGCGCCTGGCTGACCGAGGCGCGGCGCGTGCTGCGCAAGGACGGCACCATCTGGGTGATCGGCAGCTACCACAATGTCTTCCGCCTGGGCGTCGCGTTGCAGGACCTCGACTTCTGGATCCTGAACGACGTGATCTGGCGGAAAGCCAATCCGATGCCGAATTTCCGTGGCCGCCGCTTCACCAACGCGCATGAGACCATGATCTGGGCCTCGCGCGGGCAGGACAGCCGCTACCGCTTCAACTACACCGCCATGAAGTCGCTGAACGACGACGTGCAGATGCGCAGCGACTGGTTCATCCCGCTCTGCACCGGCAACGAGCGGCTGCGCGACGCCGATGGCAAGAAGGTCCACCCGACCCAGAAGCCCGAGGCCCTGCTGCACCGGGTCATCCTGTCCTGCACCGCGCCGGGCGACGTGGTGCTCGATCCCTTCCTCGGCTCCGGCACCACCGCGGCCGTGGCGCGCCGGCTTGGCCGCCGCTGGATCGGCATCGAGCGCGACCCGACCTATGCCACCGCCGCCCGCGCCCGCATCGCCGCGGTCGAGCCGCTGTCGGAAAGCGCCTCGCTGGTGCTGCCGACGAAGCGCGAGCAGCCGCGCATCCCCTTCGGCACCCTGGTCGAGCGCGGGCTGGTGCCGCCCGGCGCCCGCCTGGTCGACCGCCACCGCCGCTTCACCGCCGAGGTCGGCGCCGACGGCTCGCTTCATTGCGGCAAGGCGCATGGCTCGATCCACCAGGTGGGCGCGGCCGTGCAGGAGGCACCCTCCTGCAACGGCTGGCTGTTCTGGCACCTGGAGCGGCGCGACGGCACGCTGCGGCTGCTGGACGAGTTGCGCAGCGAGATCGTCGCCAGCATGGGCGGCTGAGCCGCCCTCAGTGATCCCGGCCGCGGCCGGTCTTGCCCTGCAGGGCATCGATCCGCTGCGAGGCCTCGGCCTTGGTCAGCCCAGGGTCGAATTCCTCGCCCGCCTCCTCGCAGAGGGTCTGCAGGTAGCTGGCCTGGGCGCCGGTCATGGTCTCGTCGCCGGTGGTCCAGTTCTCCGGCGGCTTGACGGTGTTGGACGGCGTTTCGTCGGTCATGGCAGCGGCCTCCTGTTCTTGTCCTGTTCCATGACAAGAACCCGCGCCGCGACGCCGGGTTGCGTCGGGCGCCCGCGGGCGCCCGACAATCGGCCTACTTCGCGGCGGCGCGCAGCGTGGCCAGCGCCAGCCCGGTCTTGACCAGCGTGCCCGGGATGAACAGCACGAAGCCGACCATCGCCGCCTTCTCCAGCCCGACGAACTGCGCCAGCCAGGCGACGCCCGGCACGAACAGCAGCAGGTGGGCGGCCAGCAGCACGCCACCCTGGCGCGGCAGCCCGCCTTGCGCGAAGCCGGCCAGCCAGGCCGCCGGCAGGAAGCCGAACAGGAAGCCGGCCGTCGGGCCCATCAGCGCGGCGGGGCCGGCGGCACCGCCGGCGAAGACCGGCAGGCCCATGGCGCCCTCGGCCAGGTAGAGCAGCACCGCGGCGACGCCGACCCGCGACCCGCCCAGCGCGCCGAGCAGCAGCACCACCAGGGTCTGCATGGTCGCCGGCACCGGCCACATCGGCAGGGTGATCTGCGCGGAGGCCGCCAGCGCGGCCGAGCCCAGCAGGGCGAAGCCCGCGAAAGCCAGGCGGCTGCGGGCTGCGAGGGTGGAAAGCTGCATCATGCGGGGCGTCCCGTTCTTTTATTCGACGCCGCCCAGGAGGGACGCGCGCGGCGCCCCGCTTGCCACGGCGGCGCCATGGTCGGCAAGGCCATGCGCCAGCACCGGTTCCGCCAGCACCATCAGCCGCTGCATCGCGCCCGGCAGGGCCAGCGAAGCGGCCTCGGCGGTCAGCCATTCGCCCTCGGCATTCAGCCCGGGCGGCGCGACCGCGGCCAGCAGCGTCATGCGCAGCTCGAAATGGGTGAAACCATGCCGCGCCTCGCCGGGCAGCGCCTGCCAGGGCAGCAAAGCGGGGGCATGTTCCAGCGCCTCCCGCAGCGGCCAAGCCTCCTCGCGCCAGGGCGTGCCCGGCAGGCCGAGCATCCCGCCCAGCAGGCCCGAAGGCGGTCGCCGGCGCAGCAGGATCCGCCCCTGGGCGTCGAGGAGCAAAAAGTGGACGCCGGCCTTCACCGGGCGGGCGCGCTTGGCCACCTTGCGCGGCAGCGTCTCGGCGATGCCGGCACGCTGCCCGGCGCAATCGCCGGTCCAGGGGCAGATCGCGCAGGCCGGCTTGCGCGGGGTGCAGATGGTCGCACCCAGGTCGAACAGCGCCTGGACGAAATCGGCGGGCCTGGCCACGGCGGCGGCCTGGGCCATCCAGCCCTGGGCGAGGGCCGCCAGACGCGGCCGGGCGCCCGGCAGCGGCTCGTCCACCGCCTCGACCCGGCTGGTCACCCGCTCGACATTGCCGTCCAGCGGCACCACGGCGCGGTCGAAGGCGATGGCGCCGACGGCGGCCGCGGTATAGGCGCCGATACCCGGCAAGGCGCGCAGCCCCTCCACCGTGTCCGGGAAGCCGCCGCGGGCGGCCACCGCCTGGGCGCAGGCATGCAGGTTGCGGGCGCGGGCGTAGTAGCCCAGCCCGGCCCATTCCTCGGCGACCTCCGCCCAGGGGGCGGCGGCCAGCGCCTGGACCGAGGGGAAGCGTTCGAGGAAGCGGCGCCAGCGCGGCGCGACGGTGGCGACCGTCGTCTGCTGCAACATGACTTCGGAGAGCCATATGCGGTAGGGATCACGCACCGCCTCGCGCCACGGCAGCGCGCGGCGGTGACGGTCATACCATTCGATCAGGGCAGAGGCAGGGGGCAGCACGCATGCAGGAAAAGGACGAAGCGGCCCGCCGCGCAAGCCCCCCCGCGGCAAATTCCGCCCCGCGACAGGC
>NZ_CACSJM010000189.1 GCF_902706185.1 Roseomonas sp. 18066
GGCAAAGGCGGGCGGGGGGCGTCGCGGGGGCGGTGTCCGGCGCCGGGTCCCAAAGCGCGGTCCAGGCCTCCAGCGCCGGCAGCGCGAGCGGCGGCGGGCCGGCACGCCGCGCCTCGAAGCCGAGCAGCGACGCCTGGGCCTCGCCAGCGGCATCGACCAGGGTCAGGTCCAGGCGGATCGACCCGGGCCCGGCCTCGCGACGGCGGCCGAGCACGCGGGTCACGCGTTCGGCGCGGCCGGTGATAGAAAACTGCGCCAGGGCCGAGGGCAGATAGGGGCCGCCGGCGCCATCCTCGGGCAGCAAAGCGAAGGTCAGCTGGAAGGCGGCATCCAGCAGCGCGGCCCAATCCGGGGCGCCAGCCAGATTGGCCTCGGCGCAGCCCTCGCCGCGCCGGATTTTTGTCAGTTGCCGGAAGCGGCCGCGATAGGCGGCGCCGGCGGCTTCCAGCAGGGCATAGGCGGCCTCGCCCTCGATCGCCGTGGGGCAATCGCCGGCGAGCTCGGTTGCGGACGCGGGGGTGCCACGGCGGCCCTCGGCGAAGACGTCCCCGGCGGCGTTCTGCAGCGTGAAGCCCTCGGCCGTGGTCGCCAGGACCAGGCCGGCGGCGAGGGCGGCCTCGTCCACCGGGCGGCGGAACCGCGCCTCCGTGAGAGCCGCCCCGCCCAGCGCCCGCAGCCCGAGCAGCAGCAGCAGCGCCCCGGGGATCAGGGCACGGCCCTGGACGCGGTGCTCGGCCAGGATCGGCGCGGTGGGCGCGACCTGCAGCGCGCGGTGGCCCTCGGCATCGGGTGCTGCGAGGATGACGCCCTCGGGCAAGGCGAGCGGCGCGGCGGGGCGGGTCAGCTTCACCCAGCAATGCCGCGGGTCGAAAGGATAGGTCGGCAGCGAGACCACCGGCCACACCCCCGGCGCCAGCCGGTCCCAATCCGGCGTCGCGGTGCCGGCGACCCAGTGCTCGGCCAGCGTCGGCAACGGGGCAGCGGGGTCGGCGAGGGTGGCCGCCGCGCGGCGGACCTCGCCGGCGAAAGGCGCTTCGCCGGTGGCGATGGCCTCCAGCACCGCCAGGGCCTCGTCGCGGGTGGCAACGATGGCGGCGGCGCGGTGGCGCAGCGGCTCGCGCCCCGCCTGCAGGGTGCGGGCCATCCCGGCCAGATCGGCGCCGTCACGGCGCAGCCAGGCGGCCAGGTCACGCGCATGCTGCTTCAGCGCCGGTGCCGTCGCGGCCGAGAGCGGCAGCAGCATCGCGCCGGTCGTGGGCAGGGCGGCGGCGACGGGCGGGGCTTCCTCCACCACCAGATGCACATTCGACCCGCCGGCGCCGAAGGAGCTGATGCCGGCGCGGCGCGGCTGCCCGGGCGTCGCCGGCCAGGGGGCCAGCGTCCGCTGCACGGTGAGCGGTGTCGAGGCCAGGCTCAGATCGGGGTTCAGCACCGCGGCATGCAGGCTGGGGGCCAGGGTCGCGTGGCGCAGCTGCAGCACCAGCTTGGTCAGCCCGGCGATGCCGGCGGCGGCCTCCAGATGGCCGATGGCGGATTTCACCGAGCCGATCGGCAAGCTCCCCGCCGCGCGGCCGGCGAAGGCGCGCGACAGGCCAGCGACCTCGACCGGGTCGCCCAAAGCGGTGCCGGTGCCATGCGCCTCGATATAGGAGATGCTGTCGGGCGGGGTGTTGGCGCGGGCCAGGGCCTCGGCCACCAGCGCGCCCTGCGCCGCGGGGTCGGGCACGGTGAAGCCGCCGCTGCGGCCGCCATGGTTCAGCGCGCTGCCGCGGATCACCGCATGGATGCGGTCGCCGTCGCGCAGCGCCGCCGCCAGCGGCTTCAGCAGCAGGGCGCCGACGCCTTCTCCTGGCACGTAGCCATCGCCGCCCTCGCCAAAGCTGCGGCAGCGGCCGTCGGAGGCCGCGAAGCCCGATTTGGACAGGATCCAGTGCCGGCTGGGATGCAGGATCAGGTTGACGCCGCCGGCCAGGGCCAGCTCGCACTCGCCGGCGCGGATCGCCTGGCAGGCGGCATGCACCGCGGTCAGCGAGGCCGAGCAGGCGCTGTCCACCGCCATGCTGGGCCCATGCAGGTCGAGCGCCCAGGACACCCGGTTGGCGATGCCCCAATAGGCCGATTGCGGCCCGATGAGGTTGCCGCGCGCCGCTTCCTCCGGGCCGAACAGCGCATAGTCGCCAGCCATGACGCCGACGAAGACGCCGCCGCGCCGCGCCTTGGGGTCGGTCGAGCCGCGGAACAGCTCCGTGCGGCTGCGCCCGGCATCCTCCAGCGCCGCCCAGCAGGTCTCCAGGAATTTTCGCGCCTGGGGGTCGAGGCTTTCGGCCTCCACGGGAGAAATGCCGAAGAAGCGGGCGTCGAATTCGGCGACGCCCTCGATGAAGCCGCCCCATTTGGCGTAGCTGGTCTCGATGCGCTCGCGGTCGGGGTCGTAGAAACCCTCCAGCGGCCAGCGGTCCGCCGGGATTTCCTCGATGCAGTCGCGGCCGGCTTTCAGATTGTCCCAGAAGGCGTCGAGGTCGCGCGCCTTGGGGTAGCGCCCGGCCATGCCGATGATGGCGATCTCTTGTCCGTCGCTCACAGTCGCGACGGCGGGGGCTTTCGGCGCCGGGGGGGCGTGGTCGCGGGCGATGCGCTGGGCCAGCTCGCGCAGGGTGCGGTGCTCGAAGAACAGCGTCTTCGACACCTGGCCGAGCTCCGCCTCCAGCCGCGCGTTCAGCCGCATGATGCCGATGGAATCGAGGCCGTATTCCTCGAGCCGCTCCTCCGGGTCGAGGCGGCCGGGGGGCAGCTGCAGCACCTCCTCCAGCAGCGCGCCGAGCCATTTTTCTGTCTCGTCCGGGTCGCGGGGTTCAGCAGCGGTGGCGGGCTGCGCCGGGGCGAGGATGGTGCCCAGCCGCGCCGTGTCGCCATGCAGCAGCGTCACCCGCGGCAGCCGCGCGGCCAAAGCGGCGTCGAGCTGGCGCAGCCCCTCGGCCACCGGCATCGGCCGCAGCCCCAGCTGGCGGCCGAGCTCGGCCACCACCGCGGCCGGGGGCTGCATGCCGCCTTCCTGCCACAGCGGCCAGTCGATCGCCTGGGTCAGCCCCTGGCGCCGGCCGGCATCGACCAGCGCCTGGCGCGCCTCGGCCAGCCCGCCGAGATAGCCATTGGCGGCGGCATAGGCGGCCTGCCCCGGCGCCCCCAGCGGCGCCGCCGTCGAGGAGAACATCAGGAAGAAATCGAGGGGATCGCCGGCGGTGAGCTGGTCCAGCGCGACCGCCCCCTGGGCCTTGGCGGCCAGCACGGCGTCGAAATCGGCTGGCGCCTGCCGCGCCACCCGCGCGTCGCGCAGCAGCCCGGCGGCATGGGCGACGCCGCTCAGCGGTCCCGCCTTACGGATTTCCGTCAGCGCCGCGCGCAAGGAAGCCGGATCGGCAAGATCGGCCACGACATGCGCGACCTGCGCGCCGATCTGCCGCATCGTTGCCTGCTGCGTGGCATCCGGCGCGTGGCGGGACAACAGGAAGATACGGCCGGCCCCGGCCTCCACCAGATGCCGCGCCAGGCGCAGCCCGAGCCCGCCCAGCCCGCCGGTGATCAGCCAATGGCTGCCGGGCTTCTGCCAGCTCGCTTTGCCGGTGGCCGTCAGCGTCACCGGCTGCATCTGGCGCTTCTGCCGGACGCTGTCCTGAACACGGATCTCCTCGACGCCAGACCAATCGTCGGCCAGCTCGGCGGCGATGGCCTCGGGGGAGGCGTCGTGCAGGACACGTCCCTGCAGGCGGCTGTCCTCGCCAGAAAGGCTGCGCAGGAAGGCCGCGGCGGCGGCGCCGGCCGGGCTGCCCCCGGCGCGGTCCAGCACCAGCAGGCGCAGCGACGGCACCTCGGCGCGGGCGAGCGCCGCGCGGGCCAGCAGGAAGAGCGGGCGCAGCACCGCCTCCACCCCGCTGCCGGCCAGCGCCAGGGCCAGGGTGGCCGCGGGCGCGGCTTCGGCGGCATCGACCAGGATGGCCAGCGGGCGGCCGTCCAGATGCGCCTCCAGCAGCCGCGCGGCCTCCTCGGGCGAGGCGATGGCGTCGGGGCTGGCGATGGCCACGCCCGGCAGCGCGCTCCGCGCCGAGACCAGCAGCCGGGCGCCGTTCCAGGCCGCGCCGGGGGCGAGCGGCGCCGCGACCCAGCCGGGCTGCCAGGCCAGGGTGCCGGCGGGCGCGGCGCCGGGCAGGCGGCGCGCGGCCAGGCCCTGCAGCCGCGCCAGCATCGCGCCGTCGCTATCCAGCAAAGCAATGTCGAAGATCGGGTCGCCCTCGCCGGGGCGCAGCACCGCATGGGCCCGCAGCGTGGCGCCGGCTTCGGGGGTGGCGAAAACCTCGAGCCCGGCGAGGCCGGCCGGCACATAGGTCTCCCCGCTGGCGCCGGCGCCGAGGCCCAGCGCGGCGGCGGCCTGCAGCGCGGCATCCAGCACGGCGGCCAGGCGATGCTCGGTGGCGGGGGTCTGCAGCGTGGCGATGGTTTCTGCGGTGCCGCGCTTCAAGGTTTGAAGCAGTCGCAGGCCGGGGCCGTAATCCAGCCCGGTGGCGCGAAAGGCGTCGTAGATGGCGCCGACGTCCAGTGTCTCGGCGCAGCGGGCTTCGATGGCGGTGAGGTCGATCGGGGCGGGCGTTGGCGTCGCGTCGAAGACGGCGGTGGCGCGGGCGAAGAGGCGGGTGCCGCCGGCTTCGACCAGGCGGCAGGCCAGGCGGTCGCCGTTCATTGGCTCGGCCTGCAGGTCGAGGGGCGTGCCGGCCTCGACCGGCGCCAGCCAGGCGATGTCCTGCAGGCGCGGCGCGCTGCCGGGGCGAGCGCCAAGCGCGGCCTCGCGCAGCAGGGTTAGCGCCGCGGTGCCGGGCAGCAGCGGGCGGCCCTGGACGACATGCTCGCGCAGCAGGGGGTGGTCGGCGATGCGCGGCGCGGCGTCACGGGCGCCGGCCATGGGATCGAAGCCCCAGTAGCGCTCGCGCAGGAACGGATGGCCGGGCAGGTCCAGCGCGCGGCGGCGGCCATCGGCCAGCGTCGTCCAGTCGATGGCAGCGCCGGATTCATGCAGCGCCGCCAGGGCCTGCAGGTCGCTGTTCGTCGCCGGCTCGCCGCGTTGCCAGTTCGCGGCGATGCGGGCGCTGGGATCTTCGGTGGCGCCGTTTGCAGCCGGCCGGGAAGCGGCGGCGCGCAGCAAGGCCGGCACCGCGCCGATCCTGTCGGCCACCACCGCGCGGCGATGCCGGAAATGGCCGCGGCGGCAGGCCAGGTGATGCGCCAGATCGGCGAGATCGATGTCGGGCGCGGCCTCGATCGCGGATGCCAGCTCCTGCAGCGCCACGGACAAGGCCGCCGCGCTGCGCGCCGAGACCGGCAGCACGCGGCCGCCGGGCGCGGCGGGCGACAACGCCGCGGCCGAGGGCGCTTCCTCCACCACCACATGCCCGTTGGTGCCGCTGAACCCGAAGGAGGACACCGCCGCGCGCCGTGGCCCGCCATCCGTCGGCGCGATCCAGTCACGCAGCGCCGTGTTGACGAAGAAGGGGCTGGCCGCGAAGTCGATATGCGGATTGGGCGCGGAAAAATTTAGGCTGGGCGGCAGGGCGCGGTGGCGCAGCGCCAGCACCGCCTTGGCGACGCCCGCCATGCCGGCGGCGGCCATGGTGTGGCCGATATTGGTCTTCACCGAGCCCAGCGCGCAGAAATTGCCGGAGGGCACGTCGAAGGCGCGGAAGGCGTCGGTCAGGGCCGCCACCTCGATCGGGTCGCCGAGCTTTGTGCCCGTGCCATGCGCCTCGACCAGCCCGATGCTGGCGGGGGAGATGCCGGCGCGGCGATAGACGGCGGTCTCCAGCGCGGTCTGCGAGGTGGCGCTGGGCGCGGTCAGCCCGCTGGTGCGGCCATCCTGGTTGACGCCGCTGCCGCGGATCACGGCATGGATGCGGTCGCCCTCGGCCAATGCGGCGGCCAGCGGCTTCAGCACCAGGCAGGCGACGGCCTCGCCGGGGACGAAGCCGTCGGCGGCCGCGTCGAAGCTGTGGCAGCGCCCGGTGGGCGAGGCCATGCCCGCATCGGCCAGATAGGAAAAAAGATGCGGCGACAGGATGTTGCAGGAGACGCCGGCGGCCAGCGCCAGCCGGCTCTCGCCGCGGCGCAGCGATTCACAGGCGAGATGCAGCGCCACCAGCGAGGAGGAGCAGCCGGTATCCACCGGCAGGCATGGCCCCTGCAGGTCGAGCAGGTAGGAAAGCCGCGCCGAGAGGATGGCGACCGACCCGCCCAGCGTCTGCAGCGCCGGCGGCGCCGCGGCGGCATTGTAGTTGCTGGCCGAGACGCCGACGAAGACGCCGCAGTCCTGGCCCGCCAGACGCTGCGGCGGCAGGCCGGCATCTTCCAGCGCGCGCCAGCCGGATTCCAGCAGCAGGCGCTGCTGCGGCTCCATCGCCTCAGCCTCGGCGGGGGAGATGCCGAAGAAGAGCGGGTCGAAGCGGTCGTGATCTTCCAGCAGCGCCGCCCAGCGGGTGCCGAGCTCCTTCGGCAACTCGAAGCGGTCGAGCAGCCGCACCGCATGCCGGCCATCCCGCAGCATGTCCCAAAAGGCAGCCAGATCGGGCGCCCCGGGGAAACGGCCGGCCATGCCGATGATGGCGATGGCGTCGTCGGCGGGCGGTTTCGGTTCTTCGATCGCCAGCACAGGCTCTTCCGTGGCCGGTGCTGCATCGGGGAACGCGGAAGAAATGTGCCGGGCCAGCGCCTCGACCGAGCCGAAATTATACAGGTCGGTCGAGCGCAGCGCGATGCCGAGCCGCGCATTCAGCGCCTCGGCGATCTGCGGCGCGACGATGGAATCGACGCCGATCTCGCCGAAGGGGGCATCGGCCTCGATGCGGGCGGCGGGCAGCTCCAGCGCGGCGCCGACCTGCTCGGCGATTATTTTTTCGAGAGGGATATCGGCGCGGCGGGTTGCAGCGGCGGCGACCACCCGCGGCTTCGGCGCAACGACGGCGGGCAAAGCGCGCGGCCGGGCGAGGCGCGCCAGCAGCAGCGCATGCGCGGGCGTCGGGCCATCCTCGGCGGGCACGGCTTGCAGGCCCGAGAAACCGGCCTCGCGCAGGGCGATGCCCCAGCCTTCCAGGTCGAGCAGCGGCGCATGCGGCAGGCGGCGGTGCGTGTCGCGCGACAGCCACCAGCCGTCCAGCAGGCCGAAGGTCAGGGTGGCCAGGTCGTCGCGGCGCGTCGTCTCGTTCAGCAGCAGCAGCCCGCCCGGGCGCAGCAGCGCCGCCGCCTGGGCGAGGGACGTCGCGATCTCCGGCGTCGCATGCAGCACGTCGCTGGCGATGACCAAGTCGGCCTGGCCCGGCGCCACCCCCTGCGGCCCCGGCGGCCGGGTGATGTCCAGCACCGCCAGCCGCAGCCCGGGCCGCTCGCCCAGCGCCGCGCGCAGCGGCGCCAGCAGCCCGGGGGAGAGCTCGGTGCACAGGTAGTCGGCGGTCAGCCCGGCGGCGTCGAGCGCGTCCAGCGCCGGCGCCGTGCTGGCCCCGGTGCCGGCGCCGATCTCCAGGATGCGCAGCCGCGCCGGCGCGCGGGCCCGGGCCAGGGCGACGACGGCCGCCGCCAGCATGGCGTTGCAGGCGGAAAGCGCCGGCTGGTGCCGGTACAGCGGCGCCACCAACGCCGTGCTGCCGCCGGGGAACAGCACCTCGGCGGCGCGGGTGGTGCCGGCCAGGATGCCGGGCAAAGCGCCAAGCCCCGTTTCCAACAGGATCAACGCCGCTTCCAGCGCCGCGGCGGCCTCGCCGGTCGCGGCGGCGCGCATCGCGGCGACCCGGGTGGCCATGGGGGCGGCGGGGGTGGCGCGGGCCAGGATATCGGCCAGCGCCGCGGCGAGCGGGGCGCGCTCCGGCGGCACGGGCAGGGTGCCGTCCCAGCGCTCGGCCAGGCTGGCGCGGGCATGCGCCTCCATGGCCTCGTGCAGCGCCGGGTCGGTGGCGGGCAGGCCTGCGCCGGCGGCGCGGGCGACGGCGGCCAGCGTCGCGGGCGCCGCGGCATCGGCCGCGCCCAGCGCCGCCCAGCCGGCGGGGGACAGCGCGGCATGGACGATCTGTGGCGCGTCGCTGGCCAGCAGCCCGGCCAGGGCAGCGGCGCTGGCGGCGGCGTCCTGGGTGAAGCAGCCGGCCTCGGCCAGGCGGGCGACCATGCCAGGGTTCAGCGCCGGGTCGGCCCACAGCCCCCAATGGATCACCCGCGCGCCCTGGGCCTGGGCGAAGGCGGCCTCGAAGCAGCAGGCGCTGGCATAGGCGCCCTGGCCCTCGATGCCGGGGAAGCCGGCGAAGGCGCCGATCGACGAGAACACCAGCAGCGAGGGGTTGCCCGGCCGCCCGCGCAGCGCCGCCGCCAGCGCCGCGAGCCCTTCGACCTTGGGGCGCAGGGCGGCGCGGAACTCGGCCTCCGGCAGGCGGTCGGTGCGGCCGAAGACCGGATCGACCACCGCCTGGATGACGCCCCGCAGCGGGCCGTTTTTCTGTTCTGTCGCCGCCAGCGCGCCAGCGATGGCGCCAGCGTCGGCGACATCGGCGGCGAGATAGTCGGCGCCCTCGCCGAGCTCGGCCAGGATTTGCTGCCGCCCGGCATCGAGCGGCGCGCGCCCGACCAGCGTCACCCGCGCGCCCTGGGCCAGCAGCGCCCGGCTGACGGCGCGGCCGACCCGGCCCATGCCGCCGACCACCATCCAGGCGCCGTCCAGCGGCCGTGGCGTCGCGGCGGCCAGCGGCTGCCATTGCCGCAGCCAGCGTTGCCCGTCGCGCAGCGCCACGGCCTCGCCGAGCGGGCTGCCGGGGTCGCGCGCCAGGGTTTCCACCGGCGGCGGCGCGGCCGGGTCGATGTCGAGGATCACCACCTGCCAGGCCGGGAATTCGGCGGCGACGGCCTTGGCCAGGCCTTCCAGCGCGGCGGCGCCGGGGTTGGGGCGCTCGGCGGCGGTGACGCGCTGGGCGCCGCCGGTCAGGATGCGCAGCCGCAGCGGCGCCGCCTCGAAGCCGGCTTGGACCAGGGCGCGCACCATCTGCTGCAGCGCCAGGGTGGCGGCGGGCTCCGGCGTTTCCGCCAGCGCCGTGACCCAGAGGCAGGGCGCTGCCGGGCCGAGCGTTCGGATAACCGCTGCGGCTTCCTCGGGCGCCACGACGGGTGCCGTGATGCCGGGCAACAAAGCGCGATCGGCCACGGAGGCGACCAGCAGGTCCGGCCAGGCGGGGGCGGTGGGGAAGCCGTCTTCGATAATCCAGGCGGGGCGCATCGCCTGGGGCGCCGGCAGCGCGGCGGGCATCGCCGCCGGGCGCAGCGCCAGCCCCTGCCAGCGCTGGAACGGCGTGCCCGCGACATCGAGCAGCAGCAGCGCGACGGTGTCGGCATCGGCGGGCTCGGCCAGGATCCAGGCCTCGCCGGTCGGCGGTGGGCCGAAAATCTCGAGGCGGTCGAGGCTGGCGGGATAGCGCAGCACGGGCGCCTGGCCGGCCGCCTCGGCCGCGGCGCCGAGCAGGGCGACGGCGGCCTGGATCGCGGCATCCGACAGCCGCGGCGGGATACCAGCTTCGCCCGTGGCCAGGGTGACCCGCGCCAGCGCCCGGCCCGGCGCCAGCCAGAGATGCGCGAAGCCTGGGAAGCTCGGGCCCAGATGCAGCGCCGCGCTGTCGCGCGGCAGGCTGTCCGGGTCGATCTCGCGCGTCGCGGCCTGGCGGATAGCGGTCAGGTCGATGGCGGCCGGGGTGGCGCCGGCGGGGCCGTGGCGCCACGGGCCAAGCGCGCGGCATCCGGCCGGCGAAGCTGCGCGACGATCCCGGCGCG
>NZ_CACSJM010000190.1 GCF_902706185.1 Roseomonas sp. 18066
CCCCGCATGAACCCGTCCTCCCCCCCGCGCGGCCGCGCCGCCGCGCCCCGCGCCGAGCGTGCCGCCGGCAAGGGCCGCCAGCTGCTGCCCTCCCGCGCGCGGCTGGCGATGGATGCCGGGTCGATGGCGCGCTACCGCTTCCTGGTGGTGCTGGCCAAGTGGCTGCTGCCGGTCGGCGCCCTGGCCGTGCTGGCCGCCATCGCGCTGTGGCCGGAATTCGACCGGGCCGAGGATCGCGGCCGCCTGGCCTTCCGCCGCGTGGCGCAGACCAGCGCCGAGGCGCTGCGCCTCTCCGCCCCGCGCTACCAGGGCATCGACGAGCAGGACCGCCCCTACAACGTCACCGCCGCGACCGCCCTGCAGCAGGAGCAGGACGCGCCGATCGACCTCGAGCGGCCGCGCGCCGACATGATCATGAGCAACGGCACCTGGGTGCTGCTGGAGGCCCAGCAGGGCCGCTACCAGCGCGACGTCAACCAGCTGGCGCTGCAGGGCCAGGTGACGCTCTGGCACGACGACGGCAGCACGCTGCGCACCGAGGCGGCGCAGATCGACATCGCCGCCGGCGGCGCCACCGGCGACAAGCCCGTCGCCGCCCAGGGGCCCTTCGGCACCCTGGTCAGCGAGGGCTTCCGGCTGGAAAACCGCGGCCAGGTGGTGGTCTTCACCGGCCACGCCAAAGCAGTCCTGGAGGGCGGCCGATGACTTTTTTCAGGGTGTGCAGGCTGGGTGGCCTGCCCACGGTCGCGCTGCTGGCGGCCCTGGCCATGGCACCGCGTGACGCGACCGCCCAGCAGCTCGACCTGACCCAGGGCGGCCCGGTCGAGGTCACCGCCAGCGACGGCATCGAATGGCGCCAGCAGGAGCAGGTGGTGATCGCCCGCGGCAGCGCCCGCGCGGTGCGCGGCGGCGTGACGCTGACCGCCGACCGGCTGATCGCCCGCTACCGCCCGCGCGCCGGCGCCCCCGCCGCCGCGGCCAGCGGCGCGCAAGGCGACACGCCGATGTCGGGCGGCGAGATCTGGCGGCTCGAGGCCGAAGGCAATGTCCGCATCGACAGCGCCACCGACCATGCCGAGGGCGACCGCGCCGTCTATGACATGGACCAGGCGGTGATGGTGCTGACCGGCCGCGCGCTGAAGCTGACCACGCCGCAGAACGTGCTGACCTCGCGCGACAGCATGGAATACTGGCCCGGCAAGCGCATGGCGGTGGCCCGGGGCGCCGCCGTGGTGGTGACCGCCGACCAGCGCCGCATCGCCGCCGACACCCTGGTCGGCTATTTCCGCGAGCAGGGCGCGGCGGTGGCCTCCAATGCCCGCCCGGCGCCGGCGCCCGCCGCCGCGCAGCCGGCGCGCAACCCGGTGACCGGCCAGCCCGCGACCCCTGGCCAAGGCAGCCAGCTGGACCGCGTCGAAGCCTTCGGCAATGTCGAGATCCGCACCACCGGCGAGGTCGTGCGCGGCGACCGCGGCGTCTATTCCGAGACCACCGGCATGTCCCGCCTGCTGGGCGGCGTCCGCATCACCCGCGGCGACAACCAGCTGAACGGCCAGGAAGCCATCGTCAACATGCGGACGGGGGTCGCCCGCCTGGTCGCCACCCCGGGCCAGCGCGTCCAGGGGCTGATCATCCCGCAGCAGGGCCAGCAGGCGCTGCAGCCGCAACAGACCACCCCCAGCCAGCAGCAGAACCAAGGCGGAGCGCGTAGCCGGTGAGCACCCCTCTGAAGGTCATTCCCGGCGAGGGCGGGCTGGTCGCGACCGGCCTGGGCAAGCGCTACAAGAAGCGTCCCGTCGTCCGCAACGTCTCGCTCAGCGTCAAGCGCGGCGAGGCGGTGGGCCTGCTCGGGCCGAACGGCGCCGGCAAGACCACCACCTTCTACATGATCACCGGCCTGGTCCGCCCCGACCAGGGCCAGGTCTTCATGGACGGCCACGACGTCACCACCCTGCCGATGTACCGCCGCGCCCGCATGGGGCTGGGCTACCTGCCGCAGGAGGCCTCGATCTTCCGCGGCCTCAGCCTCGAGGACAATATCCGCGCGGCGCTGGAGGTGGTCGAGCCGGTGCGCGCCCGGCGCGAGCAGATGCTGGATTCGCTGCTGGCCGAGTTCGGCCTGACGCATCTGCGCCGCTCGCCGTCGCTGGCGCTCTCGGGCGGCGAGCGCCGCCGCTGCGAGATCGCCCGCGCGCTGGCCACCCACCCCGCCTATGTGCTGCTGGACGAGCCGCTGGCCGGCATCGACCCGATCGCGGTCGGCGAGATCCGTGACCTGGTCAAGCATCTGAAGAACCGCGGCATCGGCGTGCTGATCACCGACCACAACGTCCGCGAGACGCTGGAGATCATCGACCGCGCCTATATCCTGCATGACGGCCAGGTGCTGATGGAAGGCACGCCGCAGGACATCGTCGCGCATGAGGGCGTCCGCCGCGTCTATCTGGGCGAGCGGTTCAGCCTCTAGCATGCGCCGCCAGCTGACCCTTTCGGTTTTCCGTCAGGCCGGCTGACCGCTCATGGCCATCGGTCCCCGCCTGGATCTGCGTCACAGCCAGTCGCTGGTGATGACGCCGCAGCTGCGCCAGGCGATCAAGCTGCTGCAATCCTCCAACCTGGAGGTCAGCGCCTTCGTCGAGGAGGAGCTGGAGCGCAACCCGCTGCTGGAGCGCGACGAGCGCCCCGAGCTGCCGGCCGAGCGGGCCGAGCCGCTGGCCGCGGCGCCGGTCGCCGCCGACACCTTCGACAGCACCGCCTCCGCCACCATGCCGTCGGAGGCCGATGCGCCGCTCGACATCCGCGACTGGTCGAATGTCTATGACGGCGATGCGTCCGGCGGCGGCGACGGCGGCAGCCGCGGCGGCCGGCTGGATTTCGACACCGACGACCGCGGCATCGACGAGCTCGCCATCGCCCGCCCGCGCAGCCTGCGCGAGGAGCTGGCCGAGCAGGTCCGGCTGAACTTCGCCGATCCCGGCGACCGGCTGATCGCGGCGCAATTGATCTCCGCCCTCGACCCCTCCGGCCGGCTGGCGGCGGATGATGCGGCGATCGCCCGGGCGCTGGGCTGCGACGTGCCGCGCATCGCCGCCATCCGCGCCCGGCTGCAACGCTTCGAGCCGGTCGGGCTGTTCTGCCAGAGCCTGGCCGAATGCCTGGCCGTGCAGCTGGCCGAGCGCAACCGGCTGGACCCGGCGATGCAGGCGCTGCTCGACAATCTCGAGCTGCTGGCGCGGCGCGACATGCGCGGGCTGCTGAAGGTCTGCGGCGTCGATGCCGAGGACCTGGCCGAGATGGTGGCCGAGCTGAAGCGGCTCGACCCCAAGCCCGGCGCCGATTACGACGCCGCCCCGGCGCCGGCGCTGCTGCCCGACGTGCTGATGCGCCGCGCGCCCGGCAGCCAGGCGGCCAGCCAGATGGCCAGCCCGGCGGCCAGCCAGATGGGCGGCGAGGTGGCGGACTGGATCCTGGAGCTGAACCCCGACACCCTGCCCCGCGTGCTGGTCAATCGTGGCTTCCACGCCCGCGCCCAGGTCAGCGCCACGCGGGAGGACAAGGCGTTTCTCTCGGAGAAATTCCAGGCGGCCAACTGGCTGGTCAAAAGCCTGGAGCAGCGGGCCAACACCATCCTGAAGGTCGCCGCCGAGATCGTCCGCCGCCAGGACGGCTTCTTCCGGCATGGCGTGGCGCATCTGCGGCCGCTGATCCTGCGCGACGTCGCCGAGGCGGTGGAGATGCACGAATCGACGGTCAGCCGGGTGACCGCGAACAAATACATCGCGACGCCCAGGGGCCTGTTCGAGCTCAAGTATTTCTTCACGACCGCCATCGGCGGCACCACCGGCGGTGAAACTTTCAGCGCCGAGGCGATCCGCCACCGCATCCGCGGCATGGTCTCGGCCGAGACCGCCGATGACATTTTAAGTGATGACGCCATTGTCGCAGCTTTGCGTCGGGAAGGTGTGGACATCGCCCGGCGGACGGTGGCCAAATACCGGGAGGCGTTGCGCATCCCGTCTTCCGTGCAACGCAAACGGGAAAAGGCCGTTCCGGCCTAGTCCCAACGGGAGAAGGCCGCCCCGGCCCGAGACCCGGAGCGGGCGTGACCCGCCCGCTTCGCCGTCCTGCCGGGACGGCCCCTCCCCCACACAAGAAGGAGGGGTTACCCCGCCATGCACATCGTTGTCGCAGGGAAACAGGTCGAAACCGGCGAAGCCCTCAAGGTCCATGTGGCCGAGGGGCTGAACACCGTGACCCGGAAATATTTCGACCACGCCCTGGAAGCGTCTGTCACCTTCTCCAAGAACCGCGCCTTCTTCGCCTGCTCCATCGATATCCATGCCGGCCGCGGGCTCAGCCTGCGCGGCGAGGGCGAGGGCGCTGATGCCCATCGCGCCTTCGACGAGGCCGCGGCGCATATCGCCAAGCGGCTGCGCCGCTACCGGCGCCGGATGAACGAGCATTCCCGCAACCTGGCCGATGAAAGGCTGCCGGCCTCGGCCGAGACCGCCCGCCAGGTGATCCTGGCGCAGCTGCCGGACGAACCCGACGAGACCATCGACCCCGAGGCCCTGCTGGGCGGCCTGTCGGAGGAAACCGAGGCGCCGGAAGAAGCCGCCGCCGAGGCGAACGGCCATGCCCCGGTCGACCCGGGCAAGGACCATGGCGCCATCATCGCCGAAACCCCCACCCAGATCGCCCGGCTGAGCGTCAGCGAAGCGGTGATGCGACTCGATCTGGGCCAGGAGCCGGTGATGATGTTCCGCAACCAGACCAGCGGAGCACTCAACGTGGTCTACCGCCGCGCCGATGGCCATATCGGCTGGATCGATCCGGCGGCGGCTTAAAACTTAGAAGCCAAAGGGACAGAAAAGCTGGGGGAATGAATTCCCCCAGACCCCTTTCTTTTATTTTTGGTCACCGGCCGCTGCGGGACCTGCGCTCCACCATCGGCGACACCCGGGCCGCATGGCGGGACGCCCATACGAAAACAGCGCGACCTGTCAGGTCGCGCTGTCGCTGGGCCGTTTCACGTCCTGTCGCCACGTGGACACGGCAGTCAGATAAAAAGAAGAAGGGGTCCAGGGGAATTCATTCCCCTGGCCTGCCCCTGGCCTGCCCCCAATCTTCCCTTCAGCCCCTCACCGGCACATCAGCACCGGAATATCCGCGTTCTCCAGCACATGCCGGGTCACGCCGCCCAGGATCAGCTGGCGCAGGCGGGAGTGGCTATAGGCGCCCATGCACAGCAGGTCGGCCTGGAAGTCGCGCACCGAGCCCAGCAGCCCGGCGCCCACTTCGCGGGTCTGCGGCTTGAAGGGCACGGCTTCAGCCTGGATCTCGTGCCAGCGCAGATAGGCCTGCAGCCCTTCGGCCGCCGGCCCGCGGCGCTGGTAGTCGTCGCTGTACAGCACGCGCACCGCCTCGGCATGGTGCAGCCAGGGCAGCGCGGCGGCGACGGCGGCGGCACTTTCCGCGGTGCCGTTCCAGGCGCAGCAGACGCGGGTGCCGATGGTCTCCGGCGACTGCCGCGGCGCGATCAGCACCGGGCGGCCGGAATCGAACAGCACCGCATGCAGCGCGTCGGAGGAGGAGACGTCGTCATCCGCCTCCGGATGCGGCACCACCGCCATGTCGTAGAGGCGCGATTGCTGCGCCACCACATCCTCCTCGCGGCCGGCGATGGATTCGAAGGACAGCGTCGGCCCCTCGGTCTTCAGCGCGCTCTCGGCCGACAGCGCGATGGTGACGTCGCGGCCCTGCACGAAGCGCTCGAACAGCGCGCGGACGCGGCCGGCGCGCTCGCCGCTCTCGCGTTCGGTGGCCGCCATCATCTCCTCGATCATGGCGCCCGACAGGCCTTCGCCGGCCAGCGGCGCCACGTCGCGCGCATCGACCCGCACATGCAGGCAATGCACATGGGCGTTCCACATCCGCGCCACCATCAGCGCGGTGTTCAGCGCCGCTTCGCCCGCGGCGGTTCCGGTCAGCGGCAGCAGCAGCCGGCGATAGGCCATGGGTCGGTCTCCTCATCCTCACCGGCGCAAGGCCGGGCACCGCAGATGGCACAGCATCATTGTAATAACAGGAGGCCGCAAGGGGCCTGCAGCGAGGACACCGACGCCGCCTGGCGCCGATCTATTCCCGAACAGGCCCGGGTTTTTTCTATCATTTGGTGCAGGTTTTCAGGCCTCGTCACCACCCGATAGAAAAGACCGGGCAGGGCCGCCGGGTTTCACTCCCGCCAGCCGATGCTTTCACCGCAAGGTAAGACAAACCGCGGCCGTGGCCTCGTTAAATCGACGTTGGCATCGCGCCGCTGGTGTCGAGGCGCCGCCAGGCGATGGCACCGGGGTCGCGGGCGGCGGCGGCGGCCAGCACGGCGAGGCCGGCATCGGAGGCATCGCCCCGGCGGGCGGCCACGCGGTCGCGCAGGAGCTCCAGCGGCGCCTCCAGCCAGATCCCCTGCAGCGGGATGCCGGCCTGGCGGCCGACCGCCTCGATGCCCTGGCGCAGCATGGGGTCGAGGAAGGCGGCATCGGCGATGACGCTGTGCCCGGCGGCGAGCGCGGTGGCGGCGGCGGCGAAAAGTTCCTCATGCACCGCGGCATTCTCGGCCGGCGCATAGGCCTCGGGCGGCAGGCGCTGCTCAGGGGCCAGGCCGTGGCGGCGCTTGCGGATCTCGTCGCTGCGCAGGATCAGCGCGCCGGGGGCGGCGCCGATGGCCGGCGCCCAGCGGCGGCCCCAGAAGCTCTTGCCGCTGCCCGGCAACCCGCCGATGGCCAGCAGGCGCGGCGCGGCCGGGCGCAGCGCCACCTCGGCCTGGTCGAGGCAGGGCAGCCCGTCGGCGCCGGTGCGGGCCAGGCAATGGGCGCGGATCAGCGCGCGCAGCGACAGCCACAGCGGCAGGCCCTCGACCAGCGCCGCGTCACCGCTGCGCGCGACATAGCGGTTCAGCACCCGGTTGGCGGCGCCGCGCCCGACCTGGCGGTCCAGATCGGCCAGCAGGAAGGCCAGGTCGTAGCCGGTGTCGATGGTGGCCAGGGCCTCGTCGAATTCCAGCGCGTCGAAGGGCGCCGGGGCGCCCTGCCACAGCAGCAGGTTGCCCAGGTGCAGGTCGCCATGGCAGCGCCGCACCGCGCCTCCCGTGGCCCGGCGGGCCAGCCAGGGGGCCAGGCGGTCCAGCGCGGCGACGGCGGCGGCGGCCCAGGCCGCGATGCGCGCCCCGGGCAGGCCGGCGGCCAGGGCCGCGCGGCGGTTGCCCTCGATGACGCGGGCCATGGCGGCGGGGGCGTCCCAGCCCCCGACCGGCGGCAGGTCGTGGTGCAGCGCCGCCACCGCATCGCCCAGCGCATCCTGCAGGCCGGCGTCGATGCCGCCGCGGCGGGCGACCTCGTCCAGGAAATCCCCGGGCGGGACGCGGGCCATCTCCAGCGCCCATTCGACCGCCTCGCCCGCGCCGCCGAGGCGCAGCGCGCCATCGCGGCCGCGGGTGACCGGGTGCACGGCGCGGTACAGGCCCGGCGCATGCGGCGCGTTCAGCGCCATCTCGCGTTCGATGAAGCGCTGCCGGGCATCGAGGGTGGTGAAGTCGAGGAAGCCGAGGTCGACGGCTTTCTTCAGCTTCAGCACCCGCTCCGCGCCGAGGAACAGCGCGGAGATATGCGTCTCGACCGGGGCCGCGCTGCCGGCGAGATGGCGGAGCAGCGCCGCGGCCTCGGCCTGCTCCGCCGGGATGCTCACGGGTACAGCGTCTCGGTCGTCCAGTCGCTGCCCGGCCCGGCCTGGAAGACCCGGCGGTCATGCAGGCGGAAGGGCATGTCCTGCCAGAACTCCAGGCGCTGCGGCAGCAGGCGGAAGCCGCCCCAATGCGGCGGGCGCGGGATCTCCTCGCCGGGGAAGCGGGCCTCGGCGGCGGCCAGCGCGCCTTCCAGCTCGGCCCTGCCCGACAGCGGGCGGGATTGCTGCGACGCCCAGGCACCTAGCCGCGACAGCCGCGGGCGCGTCGCGTAATAGGCGTCGGATTCCGCCTCGGCGACTTCCTCGATGCTGCCTTCGATGCGCACCTGGCGCCGCCGCGACTTCCAGTGGAAGACCAGCGCGGCGCGGGGATTGGCCAGCAGCTCGTCGCCTTTGCGGCTTTGCTTGTTGGTGAAGAACACGAAGCCGCGCTCGTCGAGCCCCTTCAGCAGCACGATACGCACCGAGGGGAAGCCCTCGGGGGTGCTGGTGGCCAGGCTCATGGCGTTGGGGTCGTTGGCCTCGCTGGCCTCCGCCTCGGCCATCCAGGCGCGAAACAATGCATAAGGATCAGTGGCGGCGATCGGCGCGGTCATGCGGCTCCCCCTTGCCCAGGCGTCGGGGGTGTGCCACCAGGACCCTACCCTTGCAACGGGGGATTGCCCCACCCCCCTTTTACACAAAGAAGCGGTCCTGCCTGTCCATGGAAGCTGTTGACCCCCTGGCGTCCCCCCCCACCGGCACGCTGATGGCCGGCAAGCGTGGCCTGATCATGGGCGTGGCGAATGACCGGTCCATCGCCTGGGGCATTGCCCGCGCCATCGCCGCCCAGGGCGCCGAGATTGCCTTCACCTACCAGGGCGAGGCGCTGGAGAAGCGGGTGCGCCCGCTGGTCGAGAGCATCGGCGCCGAGATCCTGCTGCCCTGCGACGTCACCGACGAGGCCAGCATCGACGCGGTCTTCGCCGCCCTCGAGCAGCGCTGGGGCAAGATCGACTTCCTGGTCCATGCCATCGGCTTCGCCGACAAGCAGTTTCTCCGCGGGCGCTACATGGACACCCCGCGCGAGGCCTTCCTGCAGGCGCTCGACATCTCCTGCTTCTCCTTCGTCTCGGTCTCGCGCCGCGCCGCCGCGCTGATGCCGGAGGGTGGCTCGCTGCTGACGCTGTCCTATCTGGGCGCCGAACGTGTCACGCCGCATTATAACGTGATGGGCGTCGCCAAGGCCGCGCTGGAGGCCTCGGTCCGCTACATGGCGGTCGATGTCGGCGGCCAGGGCATCCGGGTGAACGCGATCAGCGCCGGCCCGATCAAGACGCTGGCCGCCAGCGGCATCGGCGACTTCCGCTACATACTGAAGTGGAACCAGTACAACGCGCCGCTGAAGCGCAACGTGACGATCGACGATGTCGGCGGCGCCGGGCTGTACCTGCTGTCCGACCTCGGCTCCGGCGTCACCGGCGAGGTGCACCACGTCGATTGCGGCTACCACGTCGTCGGCATGAAGGCCGAGGACGCGCCGGATATTTCCGTCGCTTCCTGACGCCGTCAGCATCCTGACGAAAAGGCCCGGGGGGCGATGCCTCCCGGGCCTTTTTTATGCGCAGGCCGCGGCGTTCAGCCGTCGCACTGGCTGATGACGATGCGGCAGGTGGCGCCGCGGTGGCGCTGCCGGCAATCGGCCAGCGCGTCATGCTCGGCCTCCAGCTGGCTCGGCCCGCTGCCCGGCGTCGCCAGCAGCACCTGGTAGGTCGAGGGATCGTCGGTCATCACCATGCCGAGCCGGGTGACGCCCTGGGCCACGGCGCCGCAGCGCTCGCGGAACTCCATGGCCAGGCGGCAGGGGATGCCCTCCGGCCCCTTGCAGGCGAGCTCGGCGCGGCGATGCGCCTGCATCCGGTCATCCTGCCCCAGCACCAGCCCGTAGCGCGGCGAGGGCGGCACCGCGACATAGATCGCCCCGGTGCCGCCATAGCTGGCGCTGGCGACGGTCGGGCCGGGCGGTGGCGGCAACGGCGGGGCCGCCGGCATGCCCAGCGTCGGGGCTGCCGGGGGCTCGGCCTCGGACCGCGGGCCCGTGACAGGGGGTGGCG
>NZ_CACSJM010000191.1 GCF_902706185.1 Roseomonas sp. 18066
CGCCAGGGGGGGGGGGCTGGCCCCCGCTCCGCTCAGGCGCCGTCGCCGGGGCCGAAGTCGAAGGCCGGCTGGTGCTGGCCGAAGGGGTCCTGGGCGCGCCGCGCCTCGTCACGGTTCAGCCCCAGCCGGTCGAGCTGCTCGCCGGAGATGGCGGTGAACTCCACCCCCGCCTCGCGCAGCATCTCGATCGCCAGCAGCCCGACCCGGTCCCAGTAGCTGTCGGTGCCCGAGCGCGGCGCGGCGGCGACCACCCGCCGCACGCCCGATTGGATCAGCAGCGTGGCGCAGACATTGCAAACCGGCTTGCCGACGACATAGGCGTCGCATTCCCGCGCCTCCCGCCCGGCATGCAGCAGGGCGTTCTGCTCGGCATGCAGGATCATCTGCAGCTTCTGCGCCTTGTCCTGCAGCCGCTCGGCGGAATCCTCGACATTGGCGGGGAAGCCGTTGAAGCCGGTGGACACGATCCGCGCATAGCGCTGCTGCACCAGCACCGCGCCCACCTTGGCGCGCGGGTCCTTCGACCACTGCGCGATGTGGTTGGCCAGGCCCAGGTAGCGCTCGTCCCAGCGGGCGAGCTTCTCCGGCCGGCCCTGGAAGCTGTTCGGGTTGCTCATGGCCTGCCTCGCGCCGCGATTCGTGTCGTCCACACCTGTGGGTGCCGCCAGCCCAAAGCAAGGCGTTGACCGTTGCCCCCGGCCATGGCGCAATCCTGCCCAAGACGCAGGACGCCGGGAACAGGCGCCGCGAGGGACCGCAGCTTCACATCCTGAGACCGGAGAGACGACCTTGGCCGATCAACTGCACCTGCGGCGCCGCGCGCTGTTCGCCCTGCCCACCGCCGCCCTGCTGGCCGGCACGAGCCAGGCCGCCCGCGCCCAGGCGCCGAGCCAGAACCTGACGCTGGCGGTGGCGGCGCCGCCGACCTCGCTGGACCCGCACTACCACACGCTGTCGCCCAACAACGCGGTGGCAGCCCATTTCTTCGACAAGCTGGTGGACCGCGACGCGGCCGCCAAGCTGCAGCCGGGCCTGGCCGAATCCTGGAAGCTGGTCGACGACACCACCTGGGAGTTCAAGCTCCGCAAGGGCGTCAAGTTCTCCAACGGCCAGGACTTCACGGCCGAGGACGTGGTCTTCACCCTCAAGCGCGTGCCCAACGTGGTGAACAGCCCGGGCAGCTTCAGCATGTATTCGCGGGCCGTGGTCACGACCGAGATCGTCGACCCGCACACGATCCGGATGAAGACCGCCGAGATCTACCCGCTGCTGCCCTATGACATGAACAACATCTTCATCATCTGCAAGTCGGTCGGCGACAACGTGGCGACCGGCGACTTCAACAACGGCAAGGCCATGATCGGCACCGGGCCGTTCCGCCTGCAGAGCTACAGCCCCGACGACCGCATCGTCATGACGCGCAACGACAGCTACTGGGGCGACAAGCCGGACTGGGCGCAGGTCACCTATCGCTTCATCACCAGCAACGGCGTCCGCGTCGCGGCGCTGCTGTCGGGCGACGTGCAGATGATCGACGTGGTGCCGCCCTCCGACACCCCGCGGCTGCGCACCACCCAGGGCATCTCCTTCTCCGAGATCCCGAGCCTGCGCTGCATCTACCTGAAGCTGGACGTGGAGCACGAGGTCTCCCCCTACATCTTCGACAATGACGGCAAGCCGATGACGAAGAACCCGCTGCGCGACCTGCGGGTGCGCCGGGCGCTGAGCATGGGCATCAACCGCGCCGGCATCGTCGAGCGGGTGATGCAGGGCGTCGGCACCCCGGCCGGGCAGATGATGCCGCCGGGCGCGCTGGGCTATAACCCCAACATCCCGGTGCAGGCGCTGGACGTCGACGGCGCCAAGAAGCTGCTGGCCGAGGCCGGCTATCCCAACGGCTTCAAGATCTCGCTGCTGGGGCCGAACAACCGCTACGTCAACGACGCGCAGATCATCCAGGCGATCGGCCAGATGTGGCAGCGCATCGGCGTCACCACGACGGTGGACGCGGTGCCCTTCTCGGTGCTGGCGCAGCGGCAGGCGAAGAACGACATGTCGGCGATGCTGATCGGCTGGGCGACCAGCGGCGAGCCGTCCACCGCGCTGAAGGGCGTGCTGACCACCCGCATCCCGGAGAAGGGCTTCGGCACCACCAACTTCAACGGCTTCTCCGACGCCCGGGTCGACGAGCTGACGATGGAGGGGCTGCGCACGGCGGACGACACCAAGCGCGACCAGCTGTTCCAGGAAGCCATGAAGATCGCGATGCAGGAGCTCGGCCTGGTGCCGCTGCACATGCAGAAGAACATCTGGGCGCTGCGCGGGCCGATGACCTACGAGGCGCGGGCGGATGAGCTGACGCTGGCGATGAGCGTGAAGAAGGCGGGCTGATTTTTCTGTCCGGCTTGCCGCGCCCGGTGGGCGCGGCGGCTGCAGACGGTGGAAGGGGACTGTCGTGGCCGACACTGCGGTGAAGGGACCGGCTTCCTACTTTCCGGCCATCGAGAAGCGGTACGGAAAGCCTGTCCTGGCGTGGCAGGAGCTTATTCGCCGGCACCTGCCCGCGAAGCACATGGAACTGGTCGCCATGTTGAAGAACGACCATGGCATGGGCCATGGCCATGCCAATGCGCTGGTGGCGCATAGTCTGGCGGCAGCGAGGGATTAAGCCGCTGGCGGCATGACCTGCGCGCCGCGGGCGGATGAATACCCCGTGGCGATGAACGTCAACGCGGCGAAGCAGGTTTTCCGGTTTCCGCGCCGCGATGGGCGCGGCAAGGCCCGGGCCGCCCCGTCAGGCTGCGCCTATGCCGCCTGCGCCCGGCACAGGCCCATCTCCAGCGCCCGGCGCTGCAGGCGCCCGGCGGTCCGCGGCGGCAGCTGGCGCGGCGACTTAACCCGCGGGACCGCCAGCTCGCCCGTGGCGGCGGACGCCTCGCCATGCAGCGCGACATAGTCGGCGTAATTGTCGAAGCGGCGGCGGGTGACGTTGTCGACGAAGGTCTCGGCCGGCACGCCTTCGGCCAGGATCAGCGCATGATCCTCGAGCTCGACATGGAAGTAGGTGAAGGTCTCCGGCAGATCGGCCTCCCGCCGGATGCTGCTGCCGTTCACCAGGGCGCCGGCCTGCACCAGCAGCCCGTCGACGAGCAGCGCATGGTCGGGCGAGACCAGCAGGTCGCGCCGCGGCAGCCCCTCCCCCAGGGCGCCGGCGGCGATGCGGATCGGCCCGCTGCGCTGGCGGTCGGCGAAGAAAGCCGTGACCCGCTGCCGGCCGATCCAGCGAATGGCCCGGGTCTCGCCGGAAGCGGTCAGCACCTCGTCGCCAAGGGTCAGCGCCTCGACGACCCGCTCTCCAAGCGGGGTCGCGATGCGGGTCCCCGCCATGAAGCAGACGACGAAGGGCTCGGTGCTGATGTCCAGGAAATCGCCCTGCTGGTAGGCCGTGTTGGTGTGGAACAGATAGCCATAGAAGTCGTCCTGACCGAGCCAGCCATCATTGGTATGACCCAGATACTCGATGTCCGGACCGTCCCCATTGTAGTTGAGCGTCCCGCTGAGGGTGTTGTCATCGTCCGGATCGACGACGGTGATCGGCGTGTCGAACCACAGGCTGAGTATCTTGAATTTTCCAGCATCCGAGTCATACGACAGCCTATATAAGTACTGGCTTGTATAGCTGGCGGGCATCGGTCTCTCCGGGGACAACGGAAAATTACGCGGTTTTTACACGTTATGCCCGAAGCTCCGCTGAAGCTGGAGAGTTTTGTTTCGATCCAGCCTGCATCCTGCGCGCCAAGGCCGCCGGGGGCGCCCTGCGGCCTTCAGCCAAACAACCCGTGAAACCGCCCCAGGAAGCTGCGCAGCCGCTCGCTTTCCGGGTTGCCAAACACCTCGTTCGGCGCCCCGGCCTGGGCCACCTTCCCCTGATCCATGAAGACCACATGGTGGGAGACGTCTCTCACAAAAAGCATCTCGTGGCTGACCACCAGCATGGTCATGCCGCTTTCCGCCAGCGCCTTCATCACCTGCAGGACTTCCGCGACCAGCTCCGGGTCCAAAGCGGAAGTGACCTCGTCGAACAGAAGAAGACGCGGCTCCATCGCCACCGCGCGGGCCATCGCCACCCGCTGCTGCTGCCCGCCCGAGAGCTGGTAGGGGTAGTGCCCGCGCCGCGCCTCCAGCCCGACCTTGCCCAGCCAGTGGCCGGCGATGTCTTTCGCCTCGGCCTTGGTCTTGCCCAGGACCTTGGTCAGCCCCAGCATGACGTTCTCTTCCGCCGTCAGATGCGGGAACAGGTTGAACTGCTGGAACACCATGCCGATGCGGGCGCGCTGGGCGGAGACCGCCGTCTCGCTCATCCGCCGGCGCTTGCCGCCGTCGACGCGGTAGCCGATCGGGTCGCCATCGAGAAGGATATCGCCGGCGTCATGCTCTTCCAGCATGTTGACGCAGCGCAGGAAGGTCGTCTTGCCGGAGCCCGAGGCGCCGATCAGCGACACCACCTGGCCCTGGCGCACCTCCAGGTCGATGCCCTTCAGCACCTCCAGCGCGCCGAAGCTCTTGCGCACGCCGATCGCGCGCAGCAGCACCTGTTCGACCATGCCGTGCCGGCTCCTCAATAGCGCAGGTAGGAAAAGCGCCGCTCCAGCATGCCGCCGAGCTGCGCCAGGGCGAAGTTCACCGCCAGGTACATGGCCCCGGCCAGCAGGTAGAAATCGATGATCATGTAGTTGCGCGCCATCACCTGCTGGCTGGCCAGCAGCAGCTCGACCACGCCGATCACCGACAGCAGGGTGGTGCCCTTGACCACCTCCAGCCCGGTATTGACCCAGGGCGGCAGCATGCGGCGGAAGGCCTGGGGGATGATGACGTAGAGCAGCCGCTGGTCGAAGCGCAGGCCGATGGCCTTGGCCGCCTCCATCTGCCCGGCGGGGACCGACTGCACGGCGCCGCGCAGGTTCTCGGCCACATGCGCCGTGGCGAAGGCCGACAGCGCGATGACGCCCGCCCAGAAGGCCGGCACGTTGATGCCGAACAGCGCCAACCCGTAATAGGTGAAGAGGATCAGCACCAGCACCGGGATGCCGCGCATGAAGTCGACATAGAGCCGCGCCAGCAGCCGCAGCGGCCACCAGCCATAGGCCAGGGTGACGCCGACCAGGATGCCCAGCGTCGTCGCCAGCACGATGGTGACGGCGGAGCTGCTGATCGTCGCCGCCAGCCCGTTCAGCAGGGAGAAGCGCGCCTGCCAGGCCTCGAACAGGAAGGTGCCCGGCGTCATCGAGAAATCCATCGCGGCCCCTCCTCAGCGGATGCTGGCGTAGCGGCGCTCGACCAGGCGCAGCAGGGTGGCCAGCAGATAGGCGGTGACCAGGTACATGGCGCTGGCGGTCAGCCAGACCTCCATGACGCGGAAGGTGTTGGCGTTCACCTGGCGGGCCAGGAAGGTCAGCTCCGGCACCGCGATGGCGGCGGCGAGCGAGGTGTCCTTGAACAGCGAGATCAGGTTGTTGCTGATCGACGGCAGGGTGATGCGGAACATCACCGGCAGCACCACCCAGCGCTGCCGCTGCCAGGGCCGCATGCCGATGGCCTTCGCCGCCTCGACATACTGCTTCGGGATCGAGGCCAGCCCGGCGCGGAACACCTCGCTCATATAGGCGGCGGCGTAGAGCGACAGGGTGAGGACGAAGCTCTGGGTCTTGTCGAGGAAGTAGATGCCGAATTCCGGCAGGCCGAAATAGACGAAGAAGATCAGCAGCAGCAGCGGCATGCAGCGGATCAGCTCGACATAGAACCAGGCCGGCCCCGACAGCCACTTCTTGCCCGAGACCCGGGCATAGGCGACCACCAGCCCCAGCACGCAGCCGATGATCAGCGAGATGACCGCCAGCCCCAGCCCGAGCCCCAGCGCCGCCAGGAACCGGTCCATGTTGCGGGCGATGACGCTCCAGTCGAAATGGTAATTGATCATGCCGCCTCGGCGCTGGGGAAAGCGGAAGCGCGGCGGGGGTCATCCCCCGCCGCGCCATGGTCAGGTCAGGAGAATTCGGCCGGGAAGCCGACCTTGGGCATGGCCAGCTCGATGCCGAACCACTTCTTGTAGGAGGCGGCGAAATAGTCGAAGTCGACGCCCATCATCGCTTCCTTGTAGACGGTGTTGACCCAGTTCAGCCACACCGGGTCGCCCGGCTTCACCGCGGATGCATAGGAATTGGGCATCCAGCCATAGCCGGAATCCACGAAGCGGCCGGGGGCCTGGGCCATCAGCCAGCGCATCGCCGACTGGTCGGCCATATAGGCGTCGATGCGCCGCGCGTTCAGCGCCTGCAGCACGGCATCCGGGCTCTCGAAGGCATCGACCTTGGCCTGGGGCAGCGCCTTGCGGATCCACTCCTCCAGGAAGACGTTCTGCATGCCGCCGACGGTGACGGTGCCGCCGGCCGCCTTCAGCTCGTCGAACTTGGTGTACTTGCCGCCGCGCGCCAGCATCATCAGGCTGACGCCCTCGCGGTAGTAGGGGATGGTGAATTCCACCTGCTGCGCGCGGCCCGGGGTCACCGTCATCCACTGGACGACGATATCGACCTTGTCGGTGATCAGCGACGGGATGCGGGCATCCGAGCCCTGCAGCACGAACTCGACCTTGGTGGGGTCGTCGAACAGCGACTTGGCCAGCAGCCGGGCCAGGTCGATATCCATGCCCTGCAGCTTGCCGTCGGCGCCTTCGAAGTGCCAGGGCGGGTTGGTGCTGCCGGTGCCGACGATCAGCCGGCCGCGGTCCTTGATGGTCTGCAGCTTGCTGCGGCCGACCGTCTGCGCCATGGCGCCGCGCGGGGCGAACAGGGCGGCAGCCCCGCCCAGCGCCGCGCCGGCCGCGCCCATGCCGAACAGCCCGCGCCGCTCCAGGCTGGTCTTCTCGTCGTTCTGGTCCATCGTCGGTCCCCCTGCTGTGCCACGGCATGTCTGAAGGGCATGCCTGGGATGCGCCTTAGCTAGCCATGCTTCCCGGCGCGCCGCCAGACCCCTGCGCGGTCATCAGCAAAAACCCGGCCACCCGGATTCAAGCAACCGGCTCAGGGTTGTTGGCGCGAGCTTCGAACACTTCCGCCAGCCGCCTGCCGGAGCCCGCCGCCATGGTCCAGCCGGTATGGCCATGCCCGCCATTGATATAGAGCCCCTGGACCCGGGTGGCGCCGATGCGCGGCCGCCCGTCCGGCACCATCGGTCGCAGCCCCGCCCATTGCACCGCGCCCGGCGCCTCATGCGCCCGCGCCAGCTGCGGGAACATTGTTCCGACGTTCTTCATCAGCGCGCCGATGCGGACCGGGGACGGCGTCGTGTCGTAATCGGCGACCTCGGCGGAGCCCACGATGCGGTAGCGGTCGCCCAGCGGGGTGAGGGCGAATTTATGCGCGTCGTCCAGGATGGCGTGGCGCGGCCCCTCGGGCCAGACGCTGCGCGGCGCGGTGACCGACAACCCCTTCACCGGATAGATCGGCACGTCGATCCCGTGCTTCTTCAGCATCGCCGGCGCGTGGCTGCCGAGTGCGACCACCACGGCATCGGATTCGACCTCGCCCTGGTCGGTGGCGACGCCGACCACCCGGCCGCCGCGCACGACGAGGTCGCGCACGGTGACGCCGAAGCGGAAATCGGCGCCCCGCGCCGCGCACCAGGCGGCCAGGCCCTGGCTGAACTTGTTGCAGTCGCCGACCTCGTCCTGCGGGAAATACAGGCCGCCGGCCAGCGCCTCCGGGGCGACGCCGGCCAGCACCGGCTCGCGCGCGATGCAGCCGGCGCGGTCCAGCCGCTCGGTCTCCAGGCCGAAGGGGGCGAGCTGCTCATGCGCCAGCGCCGCCGCCTGCAGCGTCGCCGCATCGGCGAAGGTCTTGATCACGCAGTGGCCGGCATAGTCGTATTCGACGCCCGTCGCCGCGCGGATCTCCGCCATGCTGCGGGCCGACAGCAAGGCCAGCTCCAGGTTGGACAGCGCCCCCGCCTTGTGCCGCCCGGCGCCGGAGGCGAGCAGGAAGCCCAGGCCCCAGCGCCACATCTTCGGCAGGGCGGACAGGCGCAGCAGCATCGGCGCGTCCTCCTGCCCCAGCCATTTCAGCACCTTCATCGGCACGCCGGGCGCCGCCCAGGGCTGCACCGAGCTGACATGGATGATGGCGCCATTGCCCCAGCTGGTCTCGAGCCCGGCGCCCTCGCGCCGCTCCAGCACGGTGACCTGGTGGCCCTGCTGCTGCAGCCAATAGGCGCTGGCGACGCCGATCACGCCGCCGCCCAGGATGGTGATCCGCATCGTCGTCAGCCCCTCGCCCGGCCCTGTTCCGCGAGGGCAGAGGAACAGAGCCGCGCCACCGCCGCAAGGTCGTCCGGGTCATCCACCAGATGGCTGCGCGCCGGCATTGCCTGATACACCCGCACATCCTTGAAGCCGTGCCCGGTGATCATGCAGACGGCGATGGCCTGCGCGTCCAGCCGGCCCTCCGCCCAGATTTTTTTCAACGCCGCGATCGGGCTGGCGCCGGTCGGCTCGGCATAGAGGCCTTCCTGTTGCGCCAGCGTCTGCATGGCGTCGCGCAGCTGGTCGTCGGAGACGGCGACCGCCAGGCCCCCGCTGTCGCGCACCAGCTTGAGCGTGTAGCTGCCATCCCCCTCATAGCCGATCAGCGGGTCGCTGATGCCCGAGGCGATGGTCTGCGGCATGCCCCAGGCGGTGACCGCCTCGGCCCCCGCCTCGAAGGCCTGGACGATGGGGGCGCAGCCCTCGGCCTGGACGGCGATCAGCTTCGGCGGGTTTTCCGCCTGCGCGAAACCCTGGGCGACGCCCTTGACCAGCGGGCCGCTGCCGGTCGGCACCAGCACGTGGCTGGGAGTCCGGCCGCCGAGCTGCGCCGTGATCTCGGCGCCCACCAGCTTCAGCGCATCGACGCCATAGGGATTGAGGAAGGTGGTGGTGAGATTGGCGAAGCCCTCCTGCTCGGCCAGCGCCATGGCCAGGTCATAGGAGCGGCTGTAATGCCCCGGCACCTTCAGCAGCACCGCGCCATGCGCCGCGATCTGCGTGACCTTGCCGTCCGGCGTCGCGGCCGGCACCACGATCAGCGCCGGCATCCCCGCCCGCGCCGCATAGGCCGCCACCGACGCCCCGGCATTCCCCGACGAGGCGCAGACCACGCCCCGCGCCCCCAACTCGATCGCCTTGGAGATGGCAGCACTCACCAGCCGGTCCTTGAAGGAGCCCGAGGGGTTGCGCGTCTCGTCCTTCAGCCAGATTTCTCCCTGAAAGCCGGGCAGCTGGGCCTCGACTTTCCTTGCGCGCAGCAGCGGGGTGTCGCCCTCGCCCATCGAGACGATGGCGGCCTGGTCGGCGACCGACAGCCGGGCCGCGTTGCGCCACATCCCCAGCGCGCCGGGGGGCGGGGCGAGGCCGCTCTCGCCCACCACCTCCAGCAGCCCGCCGCAGCGGCCGCAGGCATAGCGGAGGGTGGACGGATGCCCGGCGGCACAGAGGACGCAGCGCAACAGCATGTCTTGTCGGAGCCTCCCAGCAAGCGCCGAGCATGCCCCGGGACCGCGCATAAAAAAAGCCGGCGGATCCAGGGGATCCGCCGGCCAGGCGCCACGCCCCCCGAGGGGGCCGTGGGTCCGGATCAGACCGGGCCGAACAGGAAGTGGTCGGCCGTCAGGCTGCTGATGGTGGTGTTGGCGAAGGTCAGGGTGTCGCCGTTGCCGGCGTCGATGACCAC
>NZ_CACSJM010000192.1 GCF_902706185.1 Roseomonas sp. 18066
GAGGCGGGCAGCCTGCGACCAGCCGCGGGGCAGGGCAAGGGGGCGGCCGCGGTAAATCGGGGTGATGCGTTTCCGGCCCCCTTGGTCCATCATCTGGGGCGATGACAGAACACACGCCCCCCCGCCGCATCGCCCCGCAGACGGGGTCGCATCTCTGGACCGGCGCCGCGCTGAGCCCGGCCGACTGGATGCTGCCGCTGGGCGCCGAGGAGGCGGCCGAGATCGAGGCCGCGCTGGCCGCCCCGGGCGGGTCGCTGCCGCGGCTGGGCCCCTTGCTGGCGCGGCTGGCGGAGCGGCTGGCGCATGGTCTGGGTTTCTCCCTGTTGCGCGGGCTGCCGTTGCCGGAGGAGGTGTCGAGCCTGCTCGGCCTGCTGGGCAGCCGGATCGGCCAGGCGGTGCATGCGCCGCCGCCCTCCGGGCCGTTCCACAGCGAGGCCTGCGACGCGCTGCTGCTGCTGTGCCGCGAGCCCACCGACGTTCTTCTCTATTCCGCCGCGGCGCTGCACAACGAATTGCTGAAGGCCGACCGCGCGGCGCTCGAGGTCTTCTACCGCGCGCTGCCGCAGCGGGATGGCAGCGCCGAATTGCCGGTCTTCGCCGTCACCGGCGGCGTCTTCGCGGCCCGGCTGGACCGCGCCTCGATCGACCCGGCGGCGGCCGGCGGCGCGCTGGCGGCGCTGGACGACATCGTGGCGCGGCCGGGGATCGGGCTGAAGGTGTCGCTGCGGCCGGGCGACCTGCTCGGGGTCAATCCTTTCACCGTCTGGGCCAGCTGCGCGCCGGGCCTGGCGGCGCTGCCGCTGCGGGTCGAGCCGTCGCGCATGGAAGACGGGCCTTTCGCCGTGCTGAACCCGCCGGGCTGACGTCGATGCGCATCCTGGTGGCCAATGCCAACACGACCGAGGCGATCACCGAGCTCTGCGCCGCGGCCGCCCGCGCCGTGGCCAGCCCGGGCGTCGAGGTGATCGCGGCGACCCCGCGCTTCGGCCCGGCGGTGATCTCCAGCCGGGCGGAGAACGTCGTCGCCGGCCATGCGCTGCTGGAGCTGCTGGCCGAGCATGCCGGCCAGGTCGATGCCGTGGTGCTGGCGGTCAGCCACGACACGGCGCTGGAGGCGGCGCGGCAGGTGATGCCCTGCCCGGTGGTCGGCATGACCGAGGCCGCCTGCTTCGCCGCCTGCATGCTGGCCACCCGCTTCGGGCTGGTGACCTTGGGCGGGGTCGAGACCTATCGCGAGCTGATCGGCCGGCACGGGCTTTCTTCCCGCCTGGCGGGCCTCGAGGGCATCGCCACCACGCCGCAGGAGGCCTTGCGCGACCCCGACGCCGCGGCGGCGCTGCTGGAGGCGGCGATCGCGCGCCTGGTGGCGCAGGGCGCCGAGGCGGTGGTGCTGGGCGGCGCGGCGCTGGCGGGCATGGCCGGGCGGCTGACGGCGCCGGTGCCGGTGCTGGACGGCATGGCATGCGGCGTGCGGCTGGCCGAGGCGCTGGCAGGCTTGCGCGTCGCGCGGCCGCATGCGGGCAGCTTGGCGCCGGTGCGCGGGCGCGAGACCAGCGGGCTCGGCCCGGCGCTGGCGGCGCTGCTGCAGAGATCGCCGGCGTGAGCAAGCGGATCGCCGTGGCGCGCCTCTGGTTCGAGGGCAATTCCTTCACCCCCGGCGTCACCGGCCTGGCCGCGTTCCAGAGCCGCGAATGGAATGCCGGCGATGACGCCGTGGCGCGCTATCGCGGCACGGCGACCGAGCTCGGCGCCCTGGCTTCCTTCCTGAAAGAGCGCCCGGCCTGGGACGCCACGATCCTGCGCTGCGCCAGCGCCCAGCCCGGCGGGCCGATGGGCGACGATGTTTTTGCCCAATGGCTGGACGAGGTGGTCGAAGGGCTGCGCGGCGGCGGCTGGGACGGGGTCTATCTGTCGCTGCACGGCGCCTGCGTCACCGAGAGCGACCCGCAGGCCGACCTGACCCTGCTGCGCGCGGTCCGCGCCGCGATCGGCCCCGACGTCCCGCTGGTCGCCAGCTTCGACCCGCATGCCAATCTGTCGCCCGAGGTGGCGGGGCTGCTGGATGGCGGCAGCATCTACCGCACCTATCCGCATGTCGACATGGACGCCGCCGCGCTGCGGGCCTTGGCGCAGCTGGAGCGGATGCTCGACGGCGCGCCGCGCGGGCATGGCGCGATGGCCAAGCGGCCGATGGTGCTGCACAGCTTCCACATGCGCGACGCCGGCGGCCCGATGGCCGAGGTCTGGCAGGAAGCCCGCGAGACCGAAGGCGGCGCGGTGCTGGACGCCTCGCTGCTGGGCGGCTTCGCCTGGGGCGACAGCCCGCATGCCGGGCCGGGGGCGCTGGTCTTCGCGACGTCGCCGGCGCTGGCCGCCGCGACGGCCGGCCGCCTGGCCGATGCCATCGCCGCGCGCCGCGCCCGTTTCGACGTTGCCCTGCCGTTGCCGGAGGAAGCGCTGGCCACGGCCCTCGCCGCGCCCGAGGGGCTGGTGGCGCTGCTGGACCCGGCGGACAATCCGCTGTCAGGCGGCATCTGCGACACGCCCGGGCTGCTGCGGGTGGTGCTGGCCGCCGGGCTGACGGTGCCGACTGTTTTTGCGTTTTTGCACGACGCTGGGCTGGTGGCGCGGGCCGCGACGGCCGGTGTCGGCGCGACGCTGGATGTCGCGCTGGGCGGCCAGGTCACCGAGGCTTTCGGCGCCCCGGTGCCCGCGACGGCGACCGTCGAAAAACTGACGGAAGGCCGCTTCACCAACAGCGGCCCGATGGAGCGCGGCGCCCCGGTCGATCTGGGCCCGACGGCGGTGCTGCGGGTTGGCGCCGTGCGGATCGTGGTCGCCAGCCGCAAGGAGGCCGCGATCGACCCGGGCTTCTTCGCGCTGCACGACGTCGACCTGTCGGCGACGCGCCTGTTGGTGAATAAAGGCAAGAACCATTTCCGGGCGGCGTTTGCCGATCGCTGCAGCGCCATCCTGGAATGCGACACGCCCGGCCCGGCGGCGCTGGACCTGGCCGCGCTGCCGTTCCGGCATGTGCCGCGGGGCTATTTCGCGCGGTAGTCCTTTGGCTCAGCGCCTCATTGAATGCGCCTTGCGGCTTGATGAGGCCGATGGCGGCCGGCGAAGCTGCCAACCCTGATCAGGGTCTCGCGCGCCGTTGCGGACATGCGAAAACGCCCCCGGCCGTTCGACCGGGGACACATGAATCAAGTCAGCGCGAATCGGAGATCCGGGCAAAACCCCGAATGCGCCCTCCCCCGCTGCTTGCCTACTTCCCCCCATCCACGCTGAGGATCTGCCCCGAGATCCACTTCGCCTTGTCGCTGGCCAGGAAGGTCACCGCGTCGGCGATGTCCTGCGGCTCGCCGACGCGGCGAAGCGCGATGCTGTCCAGCAGCCGCTTCTGCCCCTCTTCGCCGTAGCTTGCGAATTGCGCGATGGAGGCCGGGTTGGACGGGATGAAGCCTGGCGCCACCGAGTTCACGTTGATGCCGTATTGGCCGAGCTCGCTGGCCAGCTGCCGGGTCAGCCCGACCAGCCCGTGCTTGGCCGAGCAATAGGCCTGGATGCCGGTCAGGCTGCGCTGCAGCCCGGCCCCCGACGAGATGGTGACGATCTTGCCGCGCCCCGCCTGCTTCATCCCCGGCACCGCCGCGGCGCAGAGGTTGAAGCAGGCATGCAGGTTGATGTCGAAGATGCCGTGCCAATCGGCTTCCGGCACCTCTTCCACCGGCCGCATCACCTGGCCGCGCACGCCGCCGGCATTGGCCACCAGCACGCCGATCGGGCCGCCGGCGGCGGCCTCGACCCGGCCGATCCAGGCGCGGGCGGCGCCGGGGGCGGTCAGGTCGAAGGCCTCGGTCTGGATGGTCGTGCCCTTGGCGGTCTCGGCCAGCTCATCCGCAGAAAGATCGCAGCCGAAGACCCGCGCCCCCATGGCAGCGAAGTCGCGGGCGACCAATTGGCCGAAGCCGTGGCCGGCGCCGGTCACGGCCACCACCACCCCGTCGAAGCGGATGTTCATGCGCTGAGAAGCTCCGTCAGGTTGCGGTCGTCCATTTTGCGGCGGCCGGCCTCGCAGTCATGGATGGCGGCGATCAGCGCGGTCAGCGCCGGCGCCGCGATGCCATGCTTCGCGGCCAGGGCGGCCACAGGCGCCAGCTGCGCATCGACCTCGGTGCTGCGCTGGCGCACCCACAGGTCGCGCCAGATGCCCGAATGGGTCTTGGCGTTGGGCCGGTTGAAGGCGACCATGGCGGCGACGCTGGCCTCGGCCGCTTCCGGCGCCGCATCAGGCTGGAAGGCGGCCGGGTCGAAGCCGTTGAAGCCCTTGGGCGAGACGCCCTCGGCGGCGGCCACCTGCATCACCTCGGTGCCCAGGGCCCGCCACAGCGGCAGCAGCTCGGGGCGCGCCAGCGCGTCGGCGATGCCCTTCTCGCCCAGCGCCTGCGCGAACAGCATCGAGCCATAGCCCAGCTTGCCCCAGAGATAGGCGCCGATGTCGCGGGTCAGCTCGGCGCGCGGCTCGAACAGCGCCAGCAGCCGGTGCAGCGCCTCCAGCCGCGGCGTCACGCTGCCGTCGAGCTCGCCCACCACCACGGCGCCGCGGCCGCCATAGAGGACATGGCCCGGGGCCAGCCAGTCGGCGCTGAAATTGACGAAGGCGCCGATGGTGCGCTCGGGCCCCACCACGCCCGCGATGATCTGCTCGCACAGCCCGTTCTGCAGCGAGGCGACATAGCCCTCCGCCGCCAGATGCGGCAGCAGGGCCTGCGCCGCGGCTTCCGTGTGCTGCGCCTTCACGCAGAGCAGGATGCGCCGGAAGGTGCCTTTCAATTCGCCGGGCAGGTGGGCCGGGGCATGCACCGTGTGGTGCTCCACCGGCCCCTCGATCACCAGGCCGCGCTTCGGGTCGCGGATGGCGGCGACATGCTCGGCCTCGATGTCGACGAAGACCACGGCATGGCCGGCGCGGACCAGCGCCGCGCCCACCGTGGCGCCGATCGCCCCCGCCCCCCAGACCAGGATGGGGCCGGACAACCCCTCCGCCGCCGCGCTGTCAGCCTTGTTCGCCATGGGTCTCGATCTCTCTAGCCTGCAGCGGTGCGGTTTTCGCGCTTCGGCCCTTGCCGGAATCACGCCTGCCCCGCACCCTCTGGCCCGAGGGACGCTGAAAGATCGGGGAGTTTCCGTCAATGCTTCGCAGAATACTGCTCTCGGCCGCAGCCGTCCTGGCTCTGGCCACCGCCACCCCCCTGCCCGCCGCCCAGGCGCAGGAGCTGCGCATCGGCGTGCGCGCCGGGCCAGAGGGGATCGATCCGCATTTCATGGCGCTGGGCAACCACGCCGCGGCGCTGCGCAACATCTTCGACAGCCTGGTGGCCGTCGACGAGAAGCTGCAGGTCTCGCCGGCGCTGGCCGTCTCCTGGCGCGCGGTCGACGACCTGACCTGGGAATTCAAGCTGCGGCAGGGGGTCAAGTTCCATGACGGCCGGCCCTTCACCGCCGCCGACGTCAAGTTCTCGATCGAGCGGGTGAAGGATGCCGCCGGCCCGGATGGCGGGCTGGTCATCTACACCCGCAGCATCGTCGGCGTGGACATCGTCGACGACCACACGGTGCGGATCCGCACCAATGTGCCCAATGCCGCGCTGCCGCAGGACATGACGCGGCTGTTCATCGTCTCCGGCGGCATCGCGGCCACCTCGAAGGCGCCGGAATTCAACAGCGGCGCCGCGGCCATCGGCACCGGTCCCTTCAAGTTCGTCTCCTGGACGCCGCGTGGCGACCTGGTGATGGAGCGCGCCCCCGGCTACTGGGGCGGCGAGGCGCCCTGGTCCAAGGTCACCCTGGTCGAGATCAGCAACGACGCCGCCCGCGTCGCCGGGCTGCTGTCGAACCGCGTCGACTTCGCCAACTATGTCCCCGTCTCCGACATCACCCGGCTGAAGCGCGAGCGGAACCTGACGCTCTACCAGGGCGAGAGCATCTACACCTTCATCCTCTATCCCGACCTGCGCGAGGACATGTCGCTGCCGGCGCTGCGCGGCATCACCGACAAGGCGGGGCAGACGCTGCCGCGCAACCCGTTCCGCGACCTGCGCGTCCGCCAGGCGCTGTCGCTGGCGATCGACCGCCAGGCCATCGCCCAGTCGGTCTTCGAGGGCACGGCGACGCCGGCCTACCAGCTGATGCCGTCCGGCATGTTCGGCGCCAACCCGAACCCGCCGCGCCTGCCGACCGACGTCAACCGCGCCAAGGCGCTGCTGGCCGAGGCCGGCTATCCGAACGGCTTCCGCTTCCCGCTGTTCTGCTCCTCCGACCGGCTGCCGGGCGACGGCGCCACCTGCACCGCGCTGGGCCAGCTCTATGCCCGTGTCGGCCTCGACGTGCAGGTCAACGCCCAGCCGCGCACCATCTTCTTCGCGGCCCGCACCCGCGGCGACTATCCGGTGACCATGGCCGGCTGGGGCACGCTGACCGGCGAGGCCGGCTATGCCGTCTCCTCCTTCATCCACACCAAGGAAGGGCCCGGCGGCCGCTACGGCGCCTTCAACGTCTCCAGCTACTCCAACCCGGAGCTGGACAAGATGATCGCCGAGGCCATGGGCACGCTGAACGACGACAAGCGCCGCGCCCTGTTCCAGGAGATCCAGGCCAAGGCGGTCGCCGATGCGGGCCAGATCCCCATCGTCATCCTGCCCACCGTCTGGGCCGGGCGCGCCAACCTGACCTTCACGCCACGGACGGACGAGGAGACGCTGGCCTTCCATATCCGGGCGCGCTGAATGCCGACCGGGGCGGGGCGCCAGGCGCCCCGCCCCCCTTGCCCGGCCCGGAGGCCGCCGCCGCGATGCTGATCCCCGACGACTACCAGCCCGGCTATGCCCGGGCCCGGCTGGCGGACCCGGCCATGGCCGAGACCTATCTGCGCCACACCACGCTGGGCGACCCCGAGGCCGATGCGGTCACCGCGCTGCTGCTGCCCTATCCGGCCGAGCAGCAGCGCGACTGGCTGCGCCTCGGCGTCGAGCAGGGCCCGGCGGCGCTGGACAGCGCGCCCGCCGGCCTGCGCGACTTCTTCGCCGGGATCGAGGCGGCGCCGCCCTGGTTCGACGCCGCCGCCGCCCTGCCCGGCTGCCGCGCCTTCCACCGCAATTCCGAGATGTTCATCGGCGCCTTCGTCGCCGCCGTGCTGATCGAGGGCTTCGCCACCCTGATCAGCAAGTCCTTCAGCATCACCGGCCGGCTGGTCGACCAGGGCGTGCGGCGGCTGAAGCAGAACAACCTGCACCTGGTCGAGATCTTCATGCCCGGCGGGCTGGACCGGCACGGCGATGGCTGGCGGCTGTCGGTGCGGATCCGGCTGATGCATGCCCGCATCCGCCAGCTGCTGGCGCAATCCCCCGAATGGGAGGGCCAGGCCTGGGGCACGCCGCTGAGCGCCGCCCATATCGGCTATGCCACCGCCAGCTTCTCCGGCCTGCTGCTGCAGCGGGCGCGGATGCTGGGCGTCGAGCTGTCGGACGCCGAGCGGCAATCCTTCATGATGGTCTGGCGCTATGCCGGCCAGCTGATGGGGGTGCCGCCGGCGCTGGCCTGCGCCACCGAGGCGGAGGCGATGCGGCTGCGCGACATCGGCATCCTGTGCGAGCCGCCGCCGGGGATCGAATCCATCCTGCTGGCCAACAACCTGATCAACTCGGCGCCGATCGTGGCCGACATCACCGAGCCCGCCGCCCGCCGCGCGCTGTCGAAGCGGATCTACCAGGTCTCCCGCGCGCTGATCGGCGACACGCTGGCCGACCAGCTGAACTACCCGCCCAGCCGCCGCTTCGGCGTGCTGGGCATGCTGCGGCTGACCAACCGGACCGAGCGGCTGCTGCGCGGCTGGTTCCCGGCGCTGGAGCGGTATCGCCGCTTCGGCCAGTTCCAGCGCATGCTGGACGTCTCGTTCCACAGCCCGACGGGCATCAGCTACCGCATGCCCGGCCACCTGCATGCCGAGCGCGACCGCCCGGCTGCTTAGGCTCCGTGCGGCTTAGACCCCGTGCTGCTCGCGCAGCGCCAGGAACTTCAGCTGCGGCCATTCTTCCTCGGAGCGCTTGCGGCCCCATTCGGAGTTGAAGAAGGCCACCGGCTCGTTGTCGTGGTCCTCGGCCATCTGGCTGGGCGCGGTGCGCAGGAAGCGGTCGAGCGCCACGCGGTCCTCGGTCGCGACCCAGCGCATGGTCGACCAGCTGGTCGCCTCGAAGCCCACCTGGACGCTGTATTCCGCCTGCAGCCGGCTCATCAGCACGTCGAGCTGCAGCTGGCCGACCACGCCCACCACCGGCTGGCTGCCATCCAGCGGGCGGAACACCTGCACCACGCCTTCGTCGGCCAGCTGGTCCAGCGCCTTGCGCAGCTTCTTGGCCAGCATCGGGTCGTCGAGCCGGATCCGGCGCAGGATTTCCGGGGCGAAGCTCGGGACGCCGCGGAAGTTCAGCTCCTCGCCATCGGTCAGCGTGTCGCCGATGCGCAGCACGCCATGGTTGGCGATGCCGACCACGTCGCCGGGCCAGGCCTCTTCCGCCACCTGGCGTTCCTTGGCGAAGAAGAACAGCGGCGCGTTGACCGGGATCGACTTGCCGGTGCGCACCTGCTTCAGGCGCGCGCCCTTGCGCAGCTTGCCCGAGCAGATTCGCAGGAAAGCCACGCGGTCGCGGTGCTGCAGGTCGGTGTTCGCCTGGATCTTGAAGACGAAGCCCGACAGCTTCTCCTCCTCCGGCTGCACCACCCGCACATCGGCGCGGCGGGCGGAGGGCGGCGGCGCGAAGCGGGCCAGCCCGTCCAGCAGGTGCTTGACCCCGAAGCCGCGCAGCGCGCTGCCGAAATAGACCGGGGTCATATGGCCCTCGCGGAAGCTTTCCAGCGCGAAGTCGTTGTACATCGAGGCGACCTCGATCCCCTCGCGCAGCAGGTGGCCCTGACCATGCGGCAGCAGCCCGTCGATGCGGGGGTCGTCGGGGCCGGACAGCTTCTCGTCGCGCTCGCCGCCCTCGGTCAGCAGGCGCAGCGTCGCGTCCTGGCGGTCATAGACGCCGGAGAATTGCTTGCCCGAGCCGATCGGCCAGGTGGCGGGGGTGACGTCCAGCGCCAGGGTCTTCTCGATCTCGTCGAGCAGCTCCAGCGGCTCCCTGGCCTCGCGGTCCATCTTGTTGATGAAGGTGACGATCGGGATGTCGCGCAGCCGGCAGACCTCGAACAGCTTGCGGGTCTGCGCCTCGATGCCCTTGGCGGCGTCGATCACCATCACCGCGGCGTCGACGGCCGACAGGGTGCGGTAGGTGTCCTCGGAGAAGTCCTCGTGGCCCGGCGTGTCCAGCAGGTTGAAGATCTGCCCGGCATATTCGAAGGTCATGACGCTGGTCGCGACCGAAATGCCACGGTCCTGCTCGATCTTCATCCAGTCCGAGCGCGTCCGCCGCCGCTCGCCCTTGGCCCGCACGGCGCCCGCGATCTGGATGGCGCCGCCCAGCAGCAGCAGCTGCTCGGTCAGGGTGGTCTTGCCGGCGTCCGGATGCGCGATGATCGCGAAAGTCCGCCGACGCCGCGCCTCGGTCGCCGTCTGGGTGTCGGGGGTGGTCAACTGGGCTGCTCCGGGGTCGTCTCGAACGAGGGGTCGGGGGGTATAGCGCGGGCGGCGGCGGAAATCGACTCAGGCGCCAGGGGGGGGGGGGCTGGCCCC
>NZ_CACSJM010000193.1 GCF_902706185.1 Roseomonas sp. 18066
CCCTCCCGCCCGATGCGGAAGGGGCCGGGGCAGCGATGCCCCGGCCCCTTTTCACGTTCGGATGGACGCCGGAGGGATCAGATCGCGGCCAGCAGCGTGGCGATGCGACGCAGCTCCACCGCGCTGGCCTGGCCGGTCAGCGCCATGCCCAGCTTGCCCTCGCGCCAATAGGCCACCTGCTTCTCGCCCTGGCGCGACAGCCGCAGCGCGACGCGGCGCTCGCTGCTCATATGCGCCATGTAGAGCGAGAAGGGCCCGGCATCTGCGGTGCGGAACATCACCACCACGCTGGAGCCCAGCGCCGCCGGATAGACCTGCACGTCCAGCACCCGCCAGTCGGTCGGGAATTGCGGCAGGGCGATCGCGGTGCTGTGCAGGATTTCCTGGCGGTCGAATTCCGGCGCCTCCAGCTGCGACTCCATCGCAGCCCGCAGCAGCGAGGTGCGATGCGCCTGCACCGCCTCGGTGACAAAGCGCGGCGGCGGCGAGGCCGCCTCGCTGGGCAGGCCGCCGAAGGAATTCATCTGCCAATGCACCAGCCAGCCCACCGCCACGCAGGCGGCGGCGAAGGCGCCGCGGCCGACGCTGCGCCGCAGCTGCTGCCGCCCCAGGCCCCGCTGCAGCCGGCGCGCCGCCAGGTCGATCGGATCCCGCGCCCCCGGCTGCGGCAGGTCGGTCGCGGCGCGCAGGCTGTCGCGCACCCGCAGGTCGGCCATCACCTGCGCCGCCAGCGCCGGATTGGCCGCCAGCGCGCTTTCCACCGCGATCCGTCCCTGCAGGTCGAGCTGGTCGTTCAGATAGGCGTCGATCTCGAGATCGGTGACCGCCTCAGGCATCCGGGTCATGCGAGCCTCCGACGACACGCAGGGAAGGGGGATTGGCGCCGCGCGGGGCCCGGCCGGCGGCTTCGGCGGGGGCGTCGAGCCGGCGCAGCATATCACGGGCACGGGCCAGCCGCGACATGACGGTGCCGATCGGCACCTCCAGCACGGCCGCGGCCTGCTGGTAGGACAGGCCCTCCAGCGCCACCAGGTGGAAGGCGGCGCGCTGCTCGTCCGGCAGGCCCTGATAGGCGCGCCAGACCTGGCCGAGCTGCAGCGCATGGTCCTGGGCCGGCTCGGCATGGCTGGGCGCCGCCTCGCTGACCGCCTGGATGCGGGCGCGCTCGGCCGCCTGGCGCCGCCAGCCGTCGACGAAGGTCGAATGCAGCACCACCAGCAGCCAGGTGCGCAGGTCCTCGCCGGCGCGGAAGCTGCCGCGGCGGTCATAGGCGCGCAGCAGGGCGCTCTGCACCAGGTCCTCGGCATCCTCGGCATGGCGGGTCAGCGAGCGGGCATAGCGCCGCATCGGCACCAGATGCGCCACCACGTCGAATTGTCGCCAGCCGAAGTTCATGGTCCAGACTACGTGGCCGGGGCGGGGTTTATTCCCGGCTTTTTCCGCGTGCCGCATGATTCCCCGGGATGCGGCCGGCGGGAACCTCGGCCCGCGCATGGGTGGCCCCTGTGCTGGGCCCTTCACAACCGCCGGGCCGCGTGGCTTGGTGGCGGGGCAGTCCTGTACCGCTGTTGGGAAACGTCATGAGCTTCACCCTGTCCATGGCCCGGTTGGAGGCCATGCTGCGCGAGGATGTCCCCTATGGGGACCTGACCACCCAGGGGCTGGGCATCGCCGAAGCCTCGGGCCGCGCCACCCTGGCCGCCCGCGCGGCGATGACCGTCTGCTGCGCCGAGGAGGCCGCGACCCTGTTCCAGCTGGCCGGCGCCCGCGAGGTGCGGCGGCTGGCGACCTCCGGCGCCCTGCTGGAGCCGGGCAGCCCGATCCTGACCGCCGAGGGCCCGGCCGGGGCGCTGCAGGCGGCGTCGAAGGTGGCGCAGACGCTGGTCGAGATCGCCTCCGGCATCGCCACCCGCGCCAGCCGCATCCGCGCCGCCGCCCAGCTGGGCCGGCCGGGGGTGGTGGTGGCCGGCACCCGCAAGCACCTGCCGGGGGCCAAGGACCTGTCGCTGCGGGCGCTGACCGCCGGCGGCTGCGTGCCGCACCGGCTGGGGCTGTCGGACAGCATCCTGGTCTTCGCCCAGCACCGCGCCTTCCTCGGGCGCGAGCCACCGCATCTGTGGGTGTCGCGCCTGCGCGCCGCCCAGCCGGAACGCAAGATCGCGGTGGAGGCGGAAAGCGTCGACCAGGCGGTGCAGATGGCGCATGCCGGGGTCGACATGGTGCAATGCGACAAGATGACCCCGGACCAGCTGGCCGAGGTTATCCGCGCGCTGAGCAGCCATCCGAGCCGGCCGCTGATCGCGGCCACGGGCGGGATCCATGAAGGCAACGCGGCCGACTACGCCCGGGCCGGGGCCGACCTGCTGGTGACATCGGCAGCCTATTCGGCGTCGCCGCTGGATGTGTCGGTGGTGATGGAAAAGATTTAAGAACAAAGGGAAGGCTGGGGAAATGAATTTCCCCAGACCCCATTCTTTTGTTTTTGTCACCGGCCGTTCTCAGACCAGCGCCCCACTTGGTCGGGGCGGCGGCAGCCTGACAGAAAAAAGATGGGGGCTTGGGGGAATTCATTCCCCCAACCTTTTATTCTTAAATAATTTTCCTCATCTTTCTTTGAGGATTTTTAAACAGCAGCCGCGCCGTCGCCGTCCAAGGCGTCTGCCGCGCCACCATCCAATCGGGCCCTTCGAAGACCTCCTGCCGCTCCAGCCGATAGGCCGCCAGGTACTTGCGGCCCGATCCTTCCACCAGCGCGTAGCGCCGGGCCGATATCACCCCCGGCACGGCGCCCAGCCGCGGCAGGTGCTCCTCGAAGTACCAGCGGTTCAGCTCTTCTTCATCGGTGGCAGCCACGTCCTGCTCGACGATGTAGAGAAACGGCGCTTCCACCCCCGGCGCGCCAATGGACTGCATCAACAGGTAGCGCGTGCCCGCGGCGTCGGTCGCCGGCTCCTGCCAGGCGATGACATCGGCCGGGTCGTCGACGGCGGCGAAGCGCGGGCCGGGGCCCGCGACGCTGATCAGCAGGTCGGCCATCAGTCGATCTTGGCCCCGGCGCGCTTGCCGATCTCGCCCCAGCGCTTGGTCTCCTCGGCGATGAAGCGGCGGAACTCGTCGGCGGTGGTGGGGGACGCCTTGGCGCCCTGGCCGGCATAGGCGGCGACCAGCTCGGGGTCGCGCAGCGCCTGGGTGGCAGCGTCCTGCAGCAGCGCCTGGATCGGCGCCGGCGTCCTGGCCGAGACCACCAGCCCGTACCAATTGACCGGGGCGACGCTCGGCTGGCCGGCCTCGGCGAGCGTGGGGACGTCGGGCAGCAGCGGCGAGCGGGCGTCGCCGGCCAGCGCGATCGGCCGCAGCGCGCCGGCCTGCACCTGGGACAGCAGCGCCGGCATGTCGGCGAACATCATCTGCACCTGGCCGGCCATCAGGTCGGTCACCGCCGGCGCCGCGCCGCGATAGGGGATGTGGATGATCTCGACGCCGGTCGCGAAGCGCAGCGATTCCCCGGCCAGGTGCGGCATGCTGCCATTGCCGCTGGAGGCGAAGTTGACCTCGCCCGGGCGCGCCTTGGCATAGGCGATCAGCTCGGCCAGGGTCTTCACCGGCAGCTTCGGATTGACCGCCAGCAGCTCCGGCATCAGCGCGACCAGCGTCAGCGGCGCCAGGTCGCGGGCGACGTCGAAGGGCATGGCCGGCATCAGCGTCGGCGAGATGGCGACGGCGCCGGCGCTGGTCAGCACCATGGTGGTGCCATCCGGGGCCGACTTGGCGGCGACATCGGTGCCGACCACGCCGCCGGCGCCGGAGCGGTTCTCGATGACGACGTTGCGCTTGATCAGCGGCCCGATCTTCTGGGCCAGGAGGCGCGCGATCAGGTCGTTCGGCCCGCCGGGCGGGAAGGGCACGATCAGGCGGATCGGCGTCTCGGGCAGGGTGGCCTGGGCCAGCGACGGGCGGCTCAGGGCGGGCAGCACGGCAGCGGCCGCGCCGAGCGTGGCCAGGGTACGACGACGAAGCATGGACTTTCCTTCTTGGTCTTAGGCGATCGGCCGGGGGTGCCGGGCGGGGCTCAGCCGCCGGGCGCCCCCTGCGTGTTGACGTAGAGCGCGTAGATCGAGCGGCAGGCGGCCATGAACAGCCGGTTCCGCCGCGGCCCGCCGAAGCAGAGATTGGCGCAGCGCTCGGGCAGGGCGATGTGGCCGATCGGCGCGCCTTCGGGGTTGAAGACGCGGACACCGTCGAGCTCGGCGCTGCCCATGCCCCAGCCGCACCAGAGATTGCCGTCGACATCGACGCGGAAGCCGTCCGGGGTGCCGTCGCCGGCGCCGATCAGCACGCGGGACGCGCCCAGCCGGGTGCCGTCGCCGGTGACGTCGAAGGCCAGGATGTTGCGGGGCCGCGCGCGGGATTCGATGACGTACAGAAGCGACTCATCGGGGGAGAAGGCGAGGCCATTCGGCCCGGCGACGCCCTCCGCCACGATCTGCGCGGCGCCGGTGACGCCGTCGATGCGGTAGATATTGGCCGGCAGCTCCTGCGCGGCGGCGAAGCCCTGGTAGTTGCCGAGGATGCCGAAAGGCGGGTCGGTGAACCAGATTGAGCCGTCCGACTTGACCACCACGTCGTTCGGCGAATTCAGCCGCTTGCCGTCGAAGCGGTCGAGCAGGGTGGTGATGCTGCCGTCATATTCCGTGCGGGTGACGCGGCGGCCGCCATGCTCGCAGGTGACCAGCCGCCCCTGGCGGTCGCGGGTATTGCCATTCGCGAAATGGCCGGCGCCGCCGCGATAGAGGCTGACCGTGCCGCTGGCCTCTTCCCATTTCAGGATGCGGTCGTTGGGCACGTCGCTCCACAGCAGGTGGCGGGCATCGCCGAACCAGACCGGGCCCTCGGCCCAGCGGCAGCCGGTGGCCAGCCGCTCCACCGCCGCCAGCGGCAGGTGGTACTTCTCGAAGGACGGGTGCAGCGCGCGGACGGCCGGGTCCGGGTAGCGCGGGGTCGGGTCCCAGTCCGGCATCAGGGCGTCTCCACCAGCTCGGGGGAGAAGGAATCCGGCAGGCCGATCTCGAAGGTGTTCAGCGTCATCGAGACCAGGGCGTAGTAGCCGAGGATGCCGATCAGCTCGACCATGCCGCGCTCGCCCAGCGCCGCCACGGCCTGGGCATAGAGCGCATCCGGCACGCCGCGCGTCTCCAGCAGGGATTTCGACACGGCATAGACGGCGCGCTCGCGATCGTCGCGGAAGACTGGCGCGCGGCGGGCGGCGATGGCGGCGATGACCTCGGGGTCCATGCCGGCCTTCAGCCCCTCGCGCTTATGGGCGAACCATTCGTGATGCGCCGTCCAGTGCCGGGCGGTGACCAGGATGGCGAGCTCGGAGAGCGTCGGCTCCAGCGTCGTCTCGTAGCGCAGCATCTCGCCCAGATGCTGGCCGCGGCGGGCGAGCTCCGGGCTCTGCAGCCAGGCGATCATCGGCGCGGGGACGCGGCCGCGGCGGCCGGCGGTGGCCTCGGCGATGGCCTGGCTCTGGGCCTCGGTGCGGGCGTCTTCCGCGGGCAGGGTCAGGCGGGGCATCAGCCGGGCTCCTTCAGGTCGGGGGCGGCGGCGGCCTGCAGCCGCGCCACGTCGCCGCCGAGCGCGGCGGTGATGTCGAGCGCCTCGCGATAGACCAGGCGGCGGCACAGCGCCTCGACCGCCGGGGTGAAGCGGTACAGCGGCACGGAAATGCCGATCGAGCCTGGCACCTCGCCGCCCGCATCCAGCACCGGGGCGGCGATGGCGGCGAGGTCCGGATGTCGCTCGCCCAGCGTGACGAAGGGCAGCACCGGCCCGGGCACCACGCCGCCATCGAACAGGATGATGGCGCGGCCATGCGCGCCGCGGCCCAGCGGCTGCACCTCGCCGACGCGGGCGTAGTCGCGGACGATCTGCGGGCTGTCGAGGCGGAAGGCGCAGCGGCGCTGCTGCCCGTCGCGCATGAAGAAGGTGGCGCTCTCGCTGCTCTCGGCGCGCAGCCGCTCCAGCGCCGGCGGCACATGGTCCTCCAGCCGCAGCGAGCGGCGGCAGCGGTCGCCCAGCAGCATCAGCGTCGGACCCAGCACATAGCCGCCGCTGGACAGGCGGCGGATGAAGGCCTGGCCCTCCAGCGTCTGCAGCATGCGCAGCGTCGTGGTCATGCTGAGCCCGACCCGGCGCGACAGCTCGGCCAGGCCCAGCGGCCCGTCCTCCTCGCGGAAGGCGGTCAGCAGGGCCAGCGCGCGGTCGACGGCGCGGACGCTGCCCTCGCCCTCGGCGCCGGGCTCGCGCGGCGGCCGGGCGGCGCGGCGCCGCGGCGGAGTCGCGGCTTGTTTTTCCAGGGCGGTCGGGGTGTAGGACGTTTTGCTCACGCGACGACGATAGCTTGGCTTCCGGAATTTCGGAAGTGTGTTGCGCGTGGTGGAAGCGCCGCCTAGCCTGCCGCCGAATCAGGGGGAGACAACGCCATGGCCGCACGCTTCCAGGACAAGGTGGTGATCGTCACCGGCGCCGGCTCGGTGGGGCCGGGCTGGGGCAATGGCCGCGCCGCCGCGGTGCTCTTCGCCGCCGAGGGCGCCCGCGTCTTCGGCATCGATCGCAAGCTGGACGCCATGGAGGAAACCGCCGCCCGCATCGCCGAAACCGGGGGAAGCTTCACGCCGCTGGCCTGCGACGTCACCGACAATGCGGCGGTGCTGGGCATGGTCCAGGCGGTGCAGGCGGCGCAGGGCCGGATCGACGTGCTGGTCAACAATGTCGGCGGCTCGGCCGCCGGCGGGCCGGTGGAAATGGCCGAGGAGGTCTGGGACGCCCAGGTCGACTTCAACCTGAAGAGCGTCTTCCTGACCTGCAAGCACGTGCTGCCGGTGATGGAGGCGCAAGGGTCGGGCGCCATCGTCAACCTGGCCTCGACCTCGGGCATCCGCTGGACCGGCTCGGCCCAGGTCGCCTATGCCGCCTGCAAGGCCGGGGTCATCCAGCTCGGCAAGGTGGTCGCCGTGCAATACGCCGCGAAAGGCATCCGGGTGAACACGGTGGTGCCGGGGCAGATGCACACGCCGATGGTGGAAGTCCGGCTGGCCGGCCAGCGCATGGGGGGCGACGCCCAGGCGCTGCTGGCCCAGCGGCTGGCGCGGATCCCGCTGGGCTTCGCCGGCGACGGGCGCGACACCGCCCATGCCGTGCTGTTCCTGGCCTCCGACGAGGCGCGCTTCATCACCGGCACCGAGCTGGTGGTCGATGGCGGCATGTCGGTGCGCTGCGGGTAGTCTCGGTCAGCCGGCCAGGGCGGCGAGCAGCAGCGCCTTGTCGACCGGCTTGGTCAGGTAGTCGTCCATCCCCGCCTCGCGGCATTGCCGCTCATAGAGCGGGCCGACCGCGGCGGTCAGGCCGATGATGCGGGTCGCCTTGTTCGGGCCGTCGCCGGCGCGGATGGCGCGGGTGGCGTCCAGCCCGTCCATCACCGGCATCTGCATGTCCATCAGGATGATGTCGAAGCGGCGGTCGGCGGCGCTGGCCACCGCCTCGGCGCCATTGGCCACCGCGGTCACCGCCAGGCCGGCGCGTTCCAGCATGTGCAGCAGCACCAGCTGGTTGACCGCATTGTCCTCGACCAGCAGCACGGCGCGGCCGGCGGCGGGGCTGGGCGCCGCCGCGTCGACGCCGCCGGCCGCGGCCTCGGCCGGGCGGTCCAGCGCCTGCAGCAAGGCGAGGCGCAGCGCCGAGGGCAGCACCGGGCGGGCGATGGCGGCGGCGAAGCGCGCGGCCGGCTGGGTCACCACCGCCGCGCCCGGCTGGGCCACCGCCGCCGCGCCCGGCGATTGCAGCTGCACCAGGCGCGGCGGCTGCGGGCGGGCGGCCAGGGCCTCGGCCTCGGCGCCGGCGGCCAGCACCAGGGCGGCGTCCGGCGCCGCCGGCACCAGCGCCGCGCTGTCGGCCACGCGCGGCTGGCAGCCCAGCTGGCGCAGCTGCGCCACCAGCACCTCCCGCTCCGGCGTCGCCGCCTCGACCACCAGCACCGCCAGGTCCTGCAGCGGGCCGGGCGGCCGCGCCGGCGCCGGATGCGCGGCGGCGCTGACCAGGATCTCGAAGCGGAAGACCGAGCCGCCGCCGGGGCGCGGCCAGGCCTCGATGCCGCCGCCCAGCAGCTCGGTCAGGCGGCGGGTGATGGCCAGGCCCAGCCCGGTGCCGCCATAGCGCCGGCTGGTCGAGGCATCGGCCTGGGTGAAGCGCTCGAACAGCATCGGCACCTTGGCCGGGTCCAGGCCGATGCCGGTGTCGCTGACCGTGCCGCAGAGCCGCCACCCATGCTCCCCGGCCTGATTCTCCCCGGCTTGTTGCTCCCCGGGCTCCGGCGCCGCCGACAGCACCACGCGGATCCAGCCGGCCTCGGTGAACTTGCCCGCATTGTCCATCAGGTTCAGCAGGATCTGGCGGAAGCGCAGCAGGTCGCCGGCGACGCGCGGCGGCAGGCCGGGCGCCACCTCGCCCAGCAGCGCGACCCCGCGGGCGGCGGCGCGCGGCGCCAGCAGCGCCAGCAGCCCGCCCAGCTGCTTCTCCGGCGAGAACTCGACCGCCTCGCGCTCCAGCTCGCCCGCCTCCAGCTTGGAGAAGTCGAGGATGTCGTTGAGCACCGCCATCAGATGGCCGGCGGAGCTCTGGATGGTCTCGGCATAGCGGCGCTGCACGGCGCCGAGCTCGGTCTCCAGCAGCAGCCCGCTGAGGCCGATGACGCCGTTCATCGGCGTGCGGATCTCGTGGCTCATGGTGGCCAGGAAATCCGCCTTGGCGCGGGAGGCGCCCTGCGCCATGGCCTCGCTCGCCTCCAGCCGCTGGCCCTGGCGCAGCAGCCGCCACAGCGCGGCGCCGGCGATGGCCAGCACGGCGGCGCCGGCGCCCAGCAGGATGCGGTCCTGCTCGCGCGCGGCGCCCAGCACATCGGCACGCTCCTGCGCCACCTCGACCACCACCGGGGCCTGGCGGCTGACGGCGAAGCTGGCCGTCACCTCCCGCCCGCGCGCGTCGCGGCCGCTGAAGGAGCCCAGCTCCTGCCGCGGCAGGAAGTCGCGGAACAGCCAGTTGTCGGCCAGCGCCTGGCCGATGCCCTGGCTGCCGCCATCGGCGCGCGCCACCAGCCGCCCCTCGAAGTCATAGAGGCGGATGGCGAAGCCGAAGGCCTGGGCCGGGCGGGCGGCGATGGCGGTCAGGTAGTCGGGGTTGAGCAGGGCGATGGCGGCGCCGGCGAAGCCGGTCTCCGGCGCGATCAGCGGCAGCGCCATCGGCAGCGTCCAGCGCTGCCAGGGATCGGCATGGCCGCGGCCGTCGAGGTAGCGGCCGGGCTGCGGCGGCAGCAGGAAGAAGTCGATGCCCGGCATGTCGCGCGCCGGGCCCTCGGCCGCCTGCGGGTCCAGCCCCTGGAACCAGGGCTGGCCGCCGAGCTCCCGCCCCACCAGCATCGGCACCGAGGCGGAGACGACGCGGCCGCGCTGGTCGGTCAGCAGCAGCGCGCGCAGCTGCGGCATGTCGCGCAGCAGGCTGCCCATCTCGGGCGAGAGCTGCGGCGCATGGCCGCCAGCGATGCGGCTGCGCTGCTCGGTCAGCACCAGGCCCGCGGCCTCGATGGCGCCCGAGATCTGCTCGGCCAGGCCCGAGGCCAGCGCCTGGGTCAGCTGAGCCGCCGAAGCCTGC
>NZ_CACSJM010000194.1 GCF_902706185.1 Roseomonas sp. 18066
GCCCAGGCTGGCGAAAGGACGGATCTCGATCATCGGGGAAGGCTCCTGCGCGGCGGGGTCGCCGTCTCTGGCCCCAGGGATAGGCCGCGGCCGCCATCACCCGGCGTGATGGCGGTGATCCAGGCGGCTGCATCGCCGGGCGTGGCGGCCGCGGCCTATCCCTGGGGCCAGAGACGGCGACCCCGCCGCGCAGGAGCCTTCCCCGATGATCGAGATCCGTCCTTTCGCCAGCCTGGGCCGCGCCGAGCATGGCTGGCTGTCCGCCCGCCACCACTTCGCCTTCGGCGCCTACCGCGAGGCCGGGCGGAACGGCTGGGGCCGCATCCGCGTCTGGAACGACGACGCCATCGCGCCGGGCACCGGCTTCGACCCGCATCCGCACCGCGACATGGAGATCGTGACCTTCGTCCGGCAGGGCGCCATCAGCCACCGCGACAACCTGGGCAACCAGGGCCGCACCGAGGCCGGCGACGTGCAGGTGATGTCGGCCGGCCGCGGCATCACCCATGCGGAATACAACCTGGAGCCGGAGACCACGACGCTGTTCCAGATCTGGATCACGCCGGACCAGCGCGGCATCGCGCCGAGCTGGGGCAGCCGCGCCTTCCCGCGCGAGGCCGGCGCCGGCTTCGTCACCCTGGCCAGCGGCCGCGACGCCGAGGCCGGCGGCGGGGCGCTGCCGCTGAACGCCGATGCGGCGGTGCTGGCGGCGCGGCTCGCGGCCGGGGAGGCGACGACGGCCACGATCGGCGCCGGGCGGCTGGGCTACCTGGTCGTGGCCCGCGGCAGCGTCACGCTGAACGGCGAGAGCCTCGGCGAGCGCGATGCCGCGGCGATCGAGGGGGCGGAGGTGCTGGCCCTGGTCGCCGGCGGCGAGGGGGCGGAGCTGGTGCTGGTGGAGACGGCGCCGGAGCGGCTGGCGGCGGCCGCCTAGATCTCCCGCGCCGCCGGCACGGGCAGGGCCGCCGGCATCGGTCCCGGTGCCGGCAGCGCCTCCGGCGGGGCCGCCACCACCTCCCCCGGCCCGCGCTGCTCGGCCAGCCGCTCGATGCGGCGGGCGAGCTCGGGGGCCTCGGCCAGGAGGCGGCGGAAATCGGCGGCGCTGAGCTCCAGCAGGTGGCAGAAGCTGGTGGCCCGCGCCCGGCCGGCGCGGCGGCCAGAGCGGACATTCCCCGGATGGATGACCTCCGCCTCGCCGAGGACGTCGCCATGGGTCAGCAGCACCTCGCGGCCATCCTGCTGCAGGCTCGCCTCGCCGCGGCTGATGAAATAGACCGAGCCGGCGCGGTGGCGGCGGCGATAGATCCATTCGCCCGGCACCACGAAGCGGCTGGTGACGTTCATCGCCAGGTCGTGCAGCAGCGCGTCCTGCAGCCCGGCGAAGACCGGGAATTCGGCGATGCGCTGGTCCAGGCCGGACTGGATGTTGAACTGCAAGGGCCGGGCGATCTGCTGGCGCATCGTCTCCAGCCCGCGCATCAGCTCCTCGTGCAGCTCCTCGCCGACCAGGGATTCGCGTTTCAGCGTGTCGTATTCCTCGGCCTCCAGCCGGATGCCCAGCTGGCGCAGCAGCCGGGTCTCCAGCGCCTCGGCATAGCCGGGATATTGCAGGCGCAGCGTGTCCATGGCGTCCTGCAGCAGGTCCTCGCGGCGGGCGACAATGTCGGAGACGACCTCGGTGACGCGCTCGCCCAGCACCGGCTCCATCCGCCGCCGCATGAAGCGCGACATGGAGACGGAGACCAGCCGGGTCAGCAGCAGCGTCTCGAAGCGCTCGGCCATGCAATGCATCAGCGGCTTGTCGATGCGGAACTGGCGGTGCAGCCATTGCGCGACATGGAAGCGCGGCCCGGGCTGCAGCCGGCGGCGGGCGGCCTGAATATAGCCCAGGCGGCCTTCGCTGCGGGCGCCGTCGATCATGCTCTCGGCGTTCCACAGCAGGCTTTCCATGACCCGGCGGGACAGGCCCTGCTCCTCGAACAGCGCCAGCAGCACGGAGCGTTCCTGGCTGGCGAAGGTGATCAGGCCGAGGATGACGCGCTCGCGGTCGCTGATGGCGGTGTCGAAGGTGTTGGCGGCGGTCTCCACCTTCACCCGGCGGTCGTACATCTCGACCACATGCGCGGTCGGCGGCGCCGAGAAGCCGTAATCGGCGGCGGTGTTGCGCAGCTTGTCGCGCACCTCGCCCAGGCCGATGGCGACCACCTGGTTGCGCAGCGCCTGGTCGGCGGGCGACAGCCGGTCGAGCTTCAGCCAATGCACCAGGAAGCGCAGCGTGGTGCCGTTCACCAGCAGGGTCGACAGCACATAGCCGGTGGCGACGATGGCGACGAATTGCTGCACCTGGGAGGGGACGGCGCCGTTCTCGGTGACGGCCAGCGCCAGGGCCAAAGTGATGGCGCCGCGCAGGCCCCCCCACAGCATGGTGACCTTGAAGGGGATCGGCACGCGCTGCGACAGGCGCAGCACCAGCAGCAGCGGCATGACGCCGAACAGCACGGCGGCGCGCGCCACGGTCGCGGCCAGGATGGTGACGCCGATCAGCAGCAGGTCGTGCTGCTCCATCCCCAGCATCAGCCGCGGCACCAGCATCGAGGCCAGGATGAAGACCATCGAGCTGGCCCAGAAGGACAGCTGCGCCCAGATATCCTGCAGGAACTGCCAGCTCTGCGGCCGGAAGGTGGAGGGGCCGACGGCCGACACCGTCAGCCCCGCGGCGGCGGCGGCCACCACGCCGGAGAAGCCGAAGACCTCGTCGCAGAGGATGTAGGCGACATAGGGCAAGGCGAGGGTCAGGGTGACCTCGGCGGTGCGGTTGCCGCCCAGCCAGGGCAGCACGGCCAGCATCAGCCGGGCCAGCACGAAGCCCACCAGCAGCCCGCCGCCGAAGGAGCCGAGGAAGGTCAGCGCCGCCTCCAGCGGGGCGGCCGGGTGCTGGCCGGTCAGCTGCGCCAGCAGGATGGTGAAGATCGAGATGGCGGCGGCGTCGTTCAGCAGGCTCTCGCCTTCGACCAGGCGGGTCAGCCGGCTGTTGGCGCCGATCTCGTGGAAGATGCCGACGACGGCGGAAGGGTCGGTGGTGGCGACGATGGCGCCGAGCAGCAGGCAGGCGGTGAGCGGCACGCCGGAGATCGGGGCCAGCGCGAAGCCGATCGCCGCCGTGGTCACGACGACGGCGACGACCGCCATGACCAGCACCGGCGCCCAGTCCCGCGCCAGCCGTCGCACGTCGATCGACAAGGCGCCGTGAAACACCAGGATCGGCAGGAAAATGAACAGAAAGACCTCGGCGTTGACCGGGATGTGGATCAGCATGCCGGCCGCCTCGGTCAGCGCGTCGCCGCCATGGTGCAGGTTCAGCAGCAGCGTGGCGCCGCCGCCCAGCAGCACGCCGACCACGGCCAGCATGACGGTGCTGGACAGCATCAGCCATCGCGCGAGGGGCTGGATGGCGCTGACGACGATCAGCAGCAGGGCAATGGCCAGCAGCGTGTGGGGCAGCGTCGTCAGCATTTTTGTCAGTTTCAGTTCGGCCGGCACCATGGGGCGGTGCCGGGGTCTGCGGGGGTGTCCGGTCCGGTATCCGGCGGCTTCAAGGCGAATATGGGGCGGGAAGCCAGCATGGCCCGGGCCGTTTCATTGTCTTACCCGCCGTTGCCGGCGGCTTCAGAAGGGCTTGGTGACCGCCAGCAGGGCGATGACCAGCAGGGCGCCGAGCGGCAGCCAGGGCTTGGCGGTGATGGCGCGGGGCGGCTTGCCGCCGTTCGACAGGCGGCGGAGGCCGGCCGATTGCATGCCGTGCAGGGCCGAGAGCGCAAGGACGATCAGGAACTTCACGTGCAGCCAGCCCTGGCTGAACCAGCCGCCCTGGATGGCCAGGGTGATGCCCAGGATCCAGGTCAGGGCCATGGCGCCGTTGGAGACATGGCTGTCCCACAGGTGCATGGCGCGCAGGACGGTCGGGTGTTTCTGGGCGTGGGCGAGGGTCAGGCTGTTGGCGAGCATGCCGCCGATCCAGGCGACGACGGCGGTGATATGGAGCGCGCGCAGCAGCAGGTAGCCGTCCATGGGGTATCCCCTCCAGGTCGCGGGCGTGTGGGGGGGCAGGGGCCCCGCCTGTCCACGCTGACGCGGCAGCACAGATAGAAACAGAAGGGGGTCCGGGGGAATTCATTCCCCCGGAACTTTCTTCAGATCTTGATCACCAGCTTGCCGAAGTTCTTGCCTTCGAGAAGCCCGACGAAGGCGCTCGGCGCGTTGGCCAGCCCCTCGACGACATCTTCCTTGAACTTCAGCGTCCCTTCCTTGAGCCAGGCCGCCCCGCGCTCGCGCCAGACCGGCCAGGCCAGCGGGTGGTCGGAGACGATGAAGCCCTGCAGCGTCAGCTTGCGCCGGGTCATGATCGACAGGTTCGGTCCCGGCGGCAGCGGCCGGGTGTTGTAGGTGGCGACCGACCCGCAGAAGGCGATGCGGCCGAAGGCGCGCATGCGGGGGAAGACGGCTTCCTGCACCGGGCCGCCAACATTCTCGAAATAGACGTCGATGCCGTCCGGGCAGGCGGCGTCGAGGGCGGCGGGCAGGTCGCCGCGATGGTCGAGGCAGTCGTCGAAGCCGAGCTCTTCCTTGACGTAGCGGCATTTCTCGGCGCCGCCGGCGATGCCGATGACGCGGCAGCCCATCTTCTTCGCGATCTGGCCGGCGACGCCGCCGACGGCGCCGGAGGCGGCGCTGACCACGAAGACGTCGCCGGGCTTCGGCCGGCCGATCTCGGTGATGCCGACCCAGGCGGTGGTGCCGGGCATGCCGAGCACGCCGAGATAGGCGGAATGCGACACGCCGCCGCCATCCTTCGGGATCTTCACCAGGCTGCTGCCATGGGCGGCGGAGAAGCCCTGCCAGCCGCGGGCGCCACGCACCCAGTCGCCGGGGGCGAAGCCGTCATGCTGGCTTTCCAGCACCTCGGCGACGCATTCGCCCTCCATAACGCCGCCGAGGGCCACGGGCGCGGCGTAGGAATGGGTGTCGTCCATCCGCCCGCGCATATAGGGGTCGAGCGAAAGGAAGCGGTGGCGCAGCAGCACCTCGCCGCGGCCGGGGCTGGGGATGGCGGTCTCGACGAGCTCGAAATGCTCCGGGCCGGGGCGGCCGGCGGGGCGGGCCTTGAGCAGGATCTGCGGATTGGCGTCAGGCTTGGTCACGGGCGTCTCTCCTGAGATGCGGTCGGGCGGCAGTTTTGTCCCTGCCGGTAGGCTTGCCAAGCCTCGGGGCCGAACGGCACAAGGAGGCGGCAGGCCAGCAGGCCCCCCCTTTCTTCGACGGATGCGGACGCAGCATGACCTCCCCCGCCGGGCCGGCCCCCGATCTTGCCCCGGATCTCGACCTGCTGGCGCTGGAGCGGGCCCGGCTGTTCGCGCTGCTGGGGCGGCTGCTGGTGGCGCCGCCGGACGGGCCGCTGCTGGCCAGCCTGCGCGGGCTGCACGGCCTGCCGGACCGGCTGCTGGGCCAGGCCTATGCCCGGCTGGCCCGCGCCGCGCGGCAGACCGACACCGTCGCGACCGAGGCGGGTTTCGCCCAGGCTTTCGCCGGGCTGTCGCTGCTGGCGCGCGACCATGGCGGCGTGTCGGGCGCGCCGCTGGAGGCGGGGCTGGCGGCGCTCGGCGTCGGCCGGGCGGAAGGGGTGGCGGAGCCGGCGGACCATCTGGGCCTGCTCTGCGAGACCCTGGCCGGGCTGATCGCCGGCGTCTTCCCGGCGAGTCCGGGGGAGGAAGCGGCCTTCTTCGCTGGCTTCCTGGCGCCCTGGGCCGGGCGCTGCTTCGCTGGCCTGGCCGCGGTGGAGGGCGCCGAATTCTACGCCGCCATCGGCGCGCTGGGCCTGGCCGCGCTGGCGGTGGAGGAAGCCGCCGGGCCGGTCGCGGCCGGGTGAGGTGACGCGGCGCGGGCTTCCCTCGGCCGCGCCCAGGGGATAAGCCCAGGGCCATGCGCCTGATCGGACTGGCCGGCTGGAGTGGCGCCGGCAAAACGACCCTGCTGGCCAAGCTGATCCCCTGCCTCATCGGCCAGGGGCTGCGGGTCTCCACGGTCAAGCACGCGCATCACCGCTTCGATGTCGACCAGCCGGGCAAGGACAGCTGGCTGCACCGCCAGGCCGGGGCGGCGCAGGTGCTCGTGGCGTCGAGCCAGCGCTGGGCGCTGATGACCGAGCTGCGCGACGCGCCGGAACCGACGCTGGAGGCGCTCCTGGCGCAGCTGGCCCCGGTCGACCTGGTGCTGGTCGAGGGCTTCAAGCGCGACGCCCATCCGAAGATCGAGGTGCATCGCGATGCCAACCAGAAGCCCTGGCTGCATCCCGAAGACCCGATGATCCGCGCCGTCGTCGCCGATGCGCCGAACCCGGCCGGCCTGCCGCAGGCCGGGCTGGAGGAGATCGAGGCCGTCGCCGGCTTCGTCCAGCGATATGCCGCGCCATGGCGCAGCTGAAGGACGACTGCTTCGCGGCCGGCGAGGCGCTGCTCTCGGTCGAGGCGGCGGCGGCGCTGATCGCCGCGCGGGTGCCCCCCGTCACCGGCGAGGCTTTCTGTCCCCTGGCCCAGCTGCGCGGCCGGGTGCTGGCGCGGGATCTGCACGCGCCGCAGCCGCTGCCGCCCTTCTTCAACAGCGCCGTCGACGGCTATGCCTTCCGCCATGCCGACCTGGCCGCCGGCGCCGAGACGCGGCTGCCCCTGTCCGGGCGGCAGCCGGCGGGGCAGGCGGCGGCGCCCCTGGCCGCGGGCCACGCGCGGCGGATCATGACCGGCGCCGCCATGCCGGACGGCGCCGACACGGTGATGATGCAGGAGGATGCGCGGCTGGCGCCCGGCGCCGTCCTGCTGCCGCCCGGCCTGGCGGTTGGCGCCAATTGCCGCCCCGCCGGCGAGGACCTGGCCCAGGGCGCGCTGGCGCTGCCGGCCGGGCGCCTGCTGGACCCGCCGGCGATCGCGCTGGCCGCGGCGCTGGGCCTGCCCGGGCTGGCCGTGCGGCGGCGGGTGCGGGTCGGCGTCTTCTCGACCGGCGACGAGCTGGCGGCGCCGGGCACGCCGCTGGGCGCCGCGCAGACCTATGACGCCAACCGCTTCGCCCTGCTGGCGCTGCTGGCCAGCCTGCCGGTGGAGGCCGTCGATCTCGGCCTGCTGCCGGACCGCGCCGGGGCGACCGCCGCCGCCCTGCGCGAGGCGGCGGCCGGGCATGACCTGCTGCTGAGCTCCGGCGGCGTCAGCCAGGGCGAGGAGGACCATCTGCGCGGCGCCATCGCGGCGGCCGGCAGCCTGGTCTTCTGGCAGCTGGCGGTGAAGCCGGGGAAGCCGGCGGCGATGGGGGTGGTGGCGGGCACGCCGGTGCTGGGGCTGCCGGGCAATCCGGTGGCGGCCTTCGTCACCTTCCTGCACCTGGCGCGGCCGCTGGTGCTGCGGCTGGCCGGCGCCACGCCCCGGCCGCTGCCGCGCTTCGTCGCCGAGGCGGGTTTCGCGCATCGCAAGAAGCCGGGGCGGCGGGAATATCTGCGCGTCCGGCTGGTGCAGACCGGCGGCCTGCCGCGGGCGGAAAAATTCCTGCGCGAGGGCGCCGGGCTGCTGTCGACGCTGGTGGAAAGCGACGCCTTCGCCGAGCTGCCGGAAGCGCTGACCGAGGTCGCCCCGGGCGACCGCGTCACGGTGCTGCCCTTCGCCGGCGCCTTTTGAATCTTTGTTGGCAGGACTGGAAAAAGAATGTTCGTGGCGATGAACCGCTTCCAGGTGATCAAGGGCCTGGAAGCCGATTTCGAGACGGTCTGGACCAGCCGGGAATCGCACCTGCACAAGGTGCCCGGCTTCGTCGAGTTCCACCTGCTGCGCGGCCCGGCGCGGGAGGATCATTCCCTCTACGCCTCGCACACCATCTGGCAGAGCCGCGCGGATTTCGAGGCCTGGACCAAGTCCGAGGCCTTCCGCATGGCGCATCGCGGCGCCGGGCAGAGCAAGCCGCTCTATCTCGGCCCGCCCTCCTTCGAGGGCTTCGACGTCATCCAGACGGTCGCCCTGCCGGGGGCCGCGGCGATGATCTCCCCGGAGGCCTAAGCCTCGGGGATCACCGGCGGGCAGAGGGCGGCCTCCGCCAGCTCCTGCTTCAGCCGGGCGATCAGCCAGCGGCCGGCCTGGCCGGGCGGGCGGCCGCGCTCATGCACCACATGCAGCGCCAGCGTGAAGCCGTCATGCTCCTGCATCTGCAGGCGCTTCAGCCGGCCTTCGGCGATCAGCGGCGCCGCCACATGCTTCGGCATGTGGCACCAGCCGAAGCCCTCGAGAAGAAAATTCATCCGGGTGTTGAGGTCGGCGAAGCGCCAGGTGCGCGGGCTGAGCACGCCCTTCGTCCAGCCGCCGCGCGGCGAGCCGTCGGTCAGGATCAGCTGCACATGGTCGGCGATGGTGGCGCGGCTGATCGGGCCGGGCTCGGCGGCCAGCGGGTGGCTGGCGAGCACCACCGGCACCAGCTCGACCATCATCAGCAGCTCGGCCTCCAGGTCGAGATGGGCGATCTCCTCCACCGGATAGATCGCCAGCTGCACGGTCCCGTCGCGCAGGTGCCGCTCCGGCGCGCCGATGCCCTCGGTCAGCAGCGTCATCGGCAGCGTCGGGAATTCTTTCTTCAGCCCGTGCAGCGCCCGCATGGCGGGGGCGGAGGGCAGCAGCGGGTTGACCGAGATGGTCAGCTCCGCCTCCAGCCCGCCGGCGATGCTGTCGGCCCGCGCGCGCAGCATCTCGGCCGATTTCAGCAGGCGACGCGCCTCGGCCAGGATCGCCTGGCCCGGCTCGGTCAGCTTCGGCAGCTTGGTGCTGCGGTCGAACAGCTTCAGGCGCAGATGCGCCTCCAGCGCCTGGATGCTCTGGCTGATCGCCGACTGCGCCCGGCCCAGCCGCCGCGCCGCGGCGGAAAAGCCGCCGCTATCGGCCACGGCGACCAGGACACGAAGCTGGTCAAGGGTCAGCGGATCCATTTTTCCATCACCTGAGCTGATAGCCGAAATCAGAAAACTCACCTTACCAAGGATGGATAATAGCGCCATCTCCCGCCGCAAGGCAGCCCGACTGCCCGCCAGTCAAGTGAAAGAACAAAGATATGTCGACTTCCACCCTGTCCCGCGCCCTGCTCCTCGCAGCCGGCCTCGCGGTGGTCGCCCCGGCCCTGTCCCAGGCGCGCGACCTGATGGAGAACACCAACAACGCCTCGGCCACCGGCAGCCCCTTCGCCTATTCGATGCCGGTGACCCGCAGCGCCGAGGCGGCGCCGTCGCTGCGCATCGGCAATTCGGCCGGCCCCTCCGGCGCCACGGCCGCGGCGCCGGCGGCGGTGACCCAGGCGCGCGGCGCGCTGCCGGCGGTGGTGGGCAACTCGGCCTCCGCCTTCGGCGGCCCGGGCACCGGCCCGATCCGCGGCTGATTCTTCGGCTCGGTTGCGATGACGGCGCCGGGGTCCGCGAGGGCCCCGGCGTTCGGCTGTCCCGCCCCTGGAAAACGTCATCGAACTGTCAAGCTGGCCGGCGCCGGAATGCGTTAGCCGCCGGCATCCACCGCGGATGACAGGATGATGGACCAGGACACCGCCACCCCCACCCCCGGCCCAGGC
>NZ_CACSJM010000195.1 GCF_902706185.1 Roseomonas sp. 18066
GATCAGAGAAAGGGCGGGATCGACTCGGGCGCGAATCGAGCGGGCGGGGTCGTGGCGAATCGGGAATGGTTCCGAAATGGTCCGATTTCGGCGAGAAACCTCAAAACCTGTGCGATTTGTCTCGGAGCGGAAGCCTTGCCGTTGGCGGAGGGCTGCTTTCGCGGCTGTGATTTCCGTAAACGCCTCGTCAATGCGAGGTTGTGCTGCCGCAAGCCGAGACAGCCCCATGTTGCCGATCCACGCAGCTCTTCGCGCCGTGCCGACGCCAATGGGGGGCCGCGCATGTCGCCGCTGAGCACGCTGGAGGGGGTCGCCGCCCCGGCCGGCCTGCCGGAAGGGCTGATCGCCGGGCACCTGCTGCGCGAAGGCCTGGTGCCGATCGCCACGCCGCTGCCGCCGCTGCTGCCCGCCATCGTCCCGGCGGGGCCGCAGCACCTGGCCGGCATGCTGGAATTGTTCAACGAGATCGTGGCGAGCAGCACCGCCGTCTATGCCGACCTGCCGGAGACGCTGGAGCAGCGCGCCACCTGGCTGGCCCAGCGGCAGGAGCGTGGCCATCCGGTGCTGGTGGCCGAGGCGCTGGATGGCAGCGTGCTGGGCTTCGCCAGCTTCGGCGATTTCCGCGGCTGCTTCCCCGGCTTCCGCCACACCGCCGAGCATTCGGTGCATCTGCGCCCCGCGGCGCGCGGCCAGGGCCTGGGCGGGCGGCTGGTCGAGGCGCTGCTGCGCGAGGCGCGGGCGCAGGGGCGGCATGCGATGATGGCCTCGATCGACAGCGGCAATGCGCCGTCGCTGCGGCTGCATGCGCGCCTGGGCTTCCGCGAGGTCGGCCGGCTGCCGCAGGTCGGCGCCAAGTTCGGCCAGTGGCTGGAGCTCGTGCTGATGCAGAAGCTGCTGGACGAGCGGCCGACCCCCGAGAGCTAGGCCGGAAGCAGGATCGCGACGAAGACCGCGATCAGCCCCGCCAGCGACACCGTCCAGGCCAGGCTGCGCAGCCAGGGCACGCCCGCGGCGTAGAGCGGCAGATGCGCCAGCCGGCCGATCAGGAAGGCCCAGGCGCCGAGCTGGGTCAGCGCGCCCTCCCGCCCGGCGACATGGGCGACCAGGATGGCGGCGGCGAACAACGGCAGCGTCTCGAACAGATTGGCCTGGGCGCGCTGCAGCCGGGCGGTGACCAGCCCCGGCGGCGGCGCCGGGGCGTCTCGCGCGCCGGCATTGTAGGCGAGGCCGGCCTCGCGGTTGCGCGCCATCGCCGGCAGCAGCACCTGGACCAGCCCGAGGACGAGGCTCCAGCCCAGCAGGGTCAGCTCGATGGTCATGGCCAGTCTTCCTGTGCGCGGCGGCGCCAGGGGGAGAATGCCCCAGGCGGCGTGGTGTTGCGCGCGGAAAGAAAGGCCGGCGGCGGGCGGGAAGGCGCCCGCCACCGGCTTCCGGCGCCGCCGCCGCCGAGGGAGGGCCAAGCGGCAGCACGCGCCAGGGTGGACCCCCCGGCGCGGCGCGCCGGGGAGAATGGAAGAACGATCAGCGCCAGGTGGCGATGTCGATCACCTCCGCCGCCGGCAGCCGGGCGACGGGGCCGAGGGCGGTGGCGCGGCCGGTCTCCAGCGACAGGCTGTGCAGCGTGCCGCCGGCCAGCAGGAAGGCGGTGTTGGCGCCGGCCGCGTCGGTCAGGATGTCGAAGGCGACGCCCGGCGGCAGCGAGCCGGCGATCTCGCCCTTCGGCTGCTGCACGCCGTCATTCGGCGGCGCCTGCAGGTTGAGCTGGCGCAGCAGCGTGTCGATGGTGAACAGCTGGGTCGCCGTGGCGCCCTTGACGCTGTTGGTATAGGCGCCGGCGGCGATGCGCGGGGTGGTCTCGGCCAGCGGCCCGGCCTGGTACTTCAGCGAGCCGTCGCGGGTGACGGCGCCGGTGTCGGGATGGATGCGGAAGCTGGTGCCGCTCAGCCCCATCAGCCGCAGCCGGTCGGCCATCGGGTTGAAGTCGACCACGGCGCGGCCGCCGGAGACGAAGGGCTCCGACAGGCGGGCGACCTGGGTGGCGGCGCCGGTCGCCGGGTCGATGGTGACGATCTGCCCGGCATCGCTGACGCCATAGAGCTTGCCGTCCGACGGGCGCTGGTCGATGCCCAGCAGCTTGCCCTCGACGCCGCGGATGGCGACCGGGCGGGCGGCCTGGCGGGTCTCGCTGTCGATGCTGACCAGGTGGTTGTCGGCGGTCAGGCCCAGCAGGGTGGCGGCGCTGAGCGGGGCGGCGCCGAGGCCGAGCAGGGCGGTCGCCGCCAGCAGCAGGGGTCGCAGGGACATGGGAAGCTCCTTGGACGCAAGCCGGGGCGGGATGCCCCATTATCCGCCTTACGGAGCAGCAGGGCGGCTGGACGCAGCCGGCGCCGGATTTTTTTCAGGCGGCCGGGGCGGCCTCAGCTTTGCGTTGACGCAGTGCAGCATCTTTCGGTAAAAGCCCGCCTCCCCAATCCTGCCAAGCCCGAACCGGCGCAGCCCTGATCAGCGCCGGAGGCGCCGCCTGACCATGTCCATCACCTTCGCCGAGCTCGGCCTCGCCGCCCCCCTGCTGCGCGCCCTCGACGAGGCCGGCTATGCCCGCCCGACGCCGATCCAGGCGCAGTCGATCCCGCTGCTGCTCGAGGGGCGCGACCTGCTGGGCATGGCGCAGACCGGCACCGGCAAGACCGCCGCCTTCGCGCTGCCGCTGCTGCACCGGCTGGCCGCCGATCCGCGCCCCGCGCCCAAGGGCGGCGCCCGGGTGCTGGTGCTGGCGCCGACGCGCGAGCTGGTCTCGCAGATCGCCGACGGTTTCTCTCAATTTGGCCGGCACCAGGCGCCGAGCGTCGCCACCATCTTCGGCGGCGTCAGCCAGTTCCACCAGGTCAATGCGCTGCGCGAGGGCGTCGACATCATCGTCGCCGCCCCGGGCCGGCTGCTGGACCTGATCGGCCAGGGGCTGTGCGACCTGTCGCAGCTGGAGGCGCTGGTGCTGGACGAGGCCGACCAGATGCTCGACATGGGCTTCGCCAAGCCGATCGAGCGGATCGTCGCCACCCTGCCGCGCGACCGCCACACGCTGCTGTTCTCGGCGACCATGCCGAAGTCGATCGCGGCGCTGGCCGAGAGCCTGCTGCGCGACCCGGCCAAGGTCGAGATCGCGCCGCCCTCGACCACCGTCGACCGCATCGAGCAGTCGGTGATGTTCGTCGACGCCGCCGACAAGAAGGCGGCACTGCTGTCGCTGCTGGCGACGCCGGGCATCGGCCAGGCCGTGGTCTTCACCCTGCAGAAGAACATCGCCAACGAGGTCTGCGCCTTCATCACCGAGGCGGGCATCACCGCCGAGGCGCTGCACGGCAACAAGTCCCAGGGCCAGCGGGAACGCGCGCTGGACGCCTTCCGCGCCGGCAGCGTGCAGGTGCTGGTGGCGACCGACATCGCCGCCCGCGGCATCGACGTCGACACCGTGACGCATGTCTTCAACCACGACCTGCCGGCGGTGGCGGAAAGCTATGTCCACCGCATCGGCCGCACCGGCCGCGCCGGGCGCAGCGGCTTCGCCATCACCCTGTGCGATGCCGAGCAGCGCGCCTGGCTGCGCGACGTGGAGCGCGACATCGGCCGCGCCCTGACCGTGCAGGCCGACCATGCCTGGCATTCGGAAGCGGCGCGCAACTCGACGATGCGCCCGCCGGTGCTGGGCGGCGGCCCGGTCAAGGAGATCAAGCCGCAGCTCAAGCGCGAGCGGAAGATCTGGACCGAGGAAGAGAAGCTGGCCGCCCGGGCCTCGGCCAAGGCGGCCTGAGCCCCGCCAACCGCTGCCGGGCCGCGTGATGCGCGGCCCGGCCAGCCTGTGCTAGCTGCCCACCGCCGCCGCCAGCCGGCCGATGAACAGGATCGGCCCGCTCGGCCGCGGGTTGGGCGAGCCGCCCGGCGGTTCCAGCGTGATCTCGATCAGCATGCCCGGGCTGGGCGCCACGCGGCCGGCGGCGATGCTGACCGCGCCGGAGGGCGGGATCAGCCCGAGCGAGACCGGCGCCGTCGCCCCCTGCGGCAGGGCCCAGAGCTGCAGCACGCGGCCTTCCGGCGCCGGCTGCGGGTTGAGCGCGGCGAGCCGCAGCCCGCCGCCCTCGGCCTGCACCAGCCAGGCCGGCTGGTCCTGCCGCGACAGCAGCACGGTCATCAGCTGCGGCGCGGGCGTGGGCTGCAGCCAGAGGAACAGCGCCAGCCCGGCGGCGATGGCCGAGGCCCCCGCCGCCCAGGCCGGCCATATCCAGTTTTTTGCCCGGTGCAACGGCACCACCACGGGGGCGGCGAGCGACGCCTCGATCCGCGACCACAGGCCGGCGGGGGGTGTCGCCGGCGGGGCCAGGGAAGACAGCGGCGCCAGGCGGGCTTCCCAGCGGGCGATGGCGGCCTGCAGCGCCGGGTCGGGATCGGCGGCGACCGCGCGGGCGGCGCCGGCCTCCAGCGTGCCGAGCACGTATTCGCCGGCCAGCTCCTCGATCTCGTCGGGGGTCATGCCAGGCACCCCCGCAGCTGCGCCAGGCCGCGGCGGATCCAGGCCTTCACCGTGCCCAGCGGCAGGTCCAGCTTCGCCGCGATCTGGGCGTGCGACAGGCCGTGGACGAAGGCCAGCAGGATGCCGCGGCGGCGGCTTTCCTCCAGCGCCAGCAGGCAGTCGCGCAGGCGGCGGCCGTCATCGGCGGCGGCGACCTGGGTCAGCGCCTCGGCCTCGACCGGGATATCGCCCAGCGCCGGGTCGTCGGACGGGATCTCGCGCCCCTGGCGGCGGGCGATGTCCAGCGCGGCATGCCGCACCACCGCCCCGGTCCAGGCCGCCGCCGCGCCGCGCGAGGCGTCGAACTGCCCGGCCCGGCGGGCGATATTGAGAAACCCGTCATGCAGCGCGTCGGCCGCGCGGTCGCGGTCGCGCAGCAAAGCGAGGGCGATGCCGAACAGCCGCGGCGCCTCGCTGTCGTAGAGCCCGCGCAGCGCCGCGCGGTCGCCGCCGGCGATGGCCGCGAGCTGCGCGGCGATGTCCATGGCTCAGCCCGCCGTCCCTGCTTCGCGCTTCGCTTCCCGGCGGCGGCGGTGCAGGACGAACTCGGTATAGCCGTTGGGCTGCGTCGCGCCCTCGAAGACCAGGTCGCAGGCGGCCCTCCAGGCGGCGCCGTCATAGCCGGGCGCCATCGCGCGATAGGCGGCGTCGCCGGCATTCTGCTGGTCGACCACGGCGGCCATGCGGCGCAGCGTGTCGGTCACCTGGTGCTTGGTGACCACGCCGTGGCGCAGCCAGTTGGCGATGTGCTGGGCGGAGATGCGCAAGGTCGCCCGGTCCTCCATCAGCCCGACATCGTTGATGTCCGGCACCTTGGAGCAGCCGACGCCCTGGTCGATCCAGCGCACGACATAGCCGAGGATGCCTTGCGCGTTGTTGTCGAGCTCCGCCTGCACATCGGCCGGCGCCCAGTTCGAGGTCGACAGCGGGATGGTCAGGATGTCCTTCAGTTCCGCGCGCGCACCACCCGCCAGAAGCGCCTCCTGCCGGGCCGCGACATCGACCTCGTGGTAATGCATCGCGTGCAGCGTCGCCGCGGTGGGCGAGGGCACCCAGGCGGTGTTGGCGCCGGCCCTGGGGTGGCCGATCTTCTGCGCCAGCATGTCGGCCATCCGGTCCGGCATGGCCCACATGCCCTTGCCGATCTGCGATTTGCCGCGCAGCCCGCAGGCCAGGCCGGTGTCGACGTTCCAGTCCTCATAGGCGCGGATCCAGGCGGCGCCCTTCATGTCGCCCTTGCGCAGGACGGGGCCGGCCTCCATCGCCGTGTGGATCTCGTCGCCGGTGCGGTCGAGGAAGCCGGTGTTGATGAAGGCCACCCGCCCGGAGGCCGCGCCGATGCAGGCGCGGAGGTTCACCGTGGTGCGGCGCTCCTCGTCCATGATGCCCATCTTCAGCGTGTTGGCGGGCAGGCCGAAGGCCGCCTCGATGCGGCCGAAGAGCTCGTTGGCCCAGGCCACTTCCTTCGGCCCGTGCATCTTCGGCTTGACGATATAGACCGAGCCAGCGCGCGAGTTCAGCCGCTTGCCGCGGATGTCGTGCAGCGCGATGGCGACGGTGACCAGCGCGTCCAGGATGGTCTCCGGCGTCTCGGCGCCGTCGACGGTGACCGCGTCGGTCATCATGTGGTGGCCGACATTGCGCACCAGCATCAGGCTGCGGCCATGCAGGGTCAGCGTGCCGCCCGACGGCGTGGCGTAGTCGCGGTCCGGGTTCAGCCGGCGGGTGATGACCCGGCCGTCCTTCTCCAGCTTCGCCTCCAGGTCGCCCTTCATCAGGCCGAGCCAGGCGCGATAGACCTCGACCTTGTCCTCGGCATCCACGGCGGCGACGGAATCCTCGCAATCCATGATGGTGGAGACGGCGGATTCGAGCACGACATCGGCGATGCCGGCCGGGTCGTGCTGGCCGATCGGATGGGCGCGATCGAGCTTCAGCTCCAGATGCAGCCCGTGATTGGCCAGCAGGATGGCCTCCGGCGCCGCGGCCGCGCCGCGGAAGCCCACGAACTTCTCCGACTCCCGCAGCGCCGTGGCGCCGCCATCGGCCAGGCCGACCACCAGCACGCCGCCGACGACAGCCAGAGAAGAAACATCGGCCCAGGACCCGCCCAGCAGCGGCGCCGCCTGGTCGAGCACGGCGCGGGCGCGGGCGATCACCTTCTCGCCGCGGGCGCGGTTGAAGCCCTTCCCGGCGGCGAGCGCCCCTTCCTGCGGGATGGCGTCGGTGCCGTAGAGCGCGTCATAGAGGCTGCCCCAGCGCGCATTGCCGGCGTTCAGCGCATAGCGCGGGTTGTTCACCGGCACGACCAGCTGGGGCCCGGCGATGCTGGCGATCTCGGGGTCGACATGGTCGGTGGTCACCGCGACCGCGCCCGGGTCGGGCAGCAGGTAGCCGATGTCGCGCAGGAAGGCCGTGTAGGGGGCGGCATCGACGGGCCGCGCCGGATGCGCGCGGTGCCATTCGTCGATCTTGCCCTGCAGCGTGTCGCGCTCGGCGAGCAGGGCGGCGTTGCGCGGGGCGAGATCGGCCAGGATGCCGGCATAGGCTTCCCAGAAGGCGGCAGGCTGGACCCCGGTGCCGGGCAGGGCCTCGGCCTCGACGAAATCCTTCAGCGGCTGCGCCACCTGCAAAGACCCGATCGTCACCATGGCATTCCTCCGCGTTTGAACCTTCGGGCGGAGTTAACCTGCATCGGTGGGGAGGGGGAAGGGGGCAGCCCGTCTGGCCCGGGTATCGCCTGCCACCCGGCGCTGCCCTTGAGGCGGCCGTTGATCAGAAAAAAGAAGGGGGTTCGGGGGAATTCATTCCCCCGACCTTCTTGCCCCTGGCCTGCAACGGGTCGAGGCTGCGCGCCGAACGATGCCGAGAGACCTCATCCCATGACCCTTTCCACCGAGCCCCCGGTTTTCACCACCCAGCACTGGCAGGTGACCAAGCCCGTGGCGCGGGGCAAGCGGGGCATGGTGGCCAGCCAGAGCCGGGCCGCGGCCGAGGCCGGGGTCGCGGTGCTGGAGGCGGGCGGCAACGCGGCCGATGCGGCGGTCGCGACCGCTTTCGCGCTGGCGACGATGGAGCCGTGGAATTCGGGCCTCGGCGGCATCGGCTTCGCGCTGTTCCACAAGGCGGGCAGCCCGACGGCGGAGCTGCTGGATTTCGGCCCCGTCGCCCCGGCGGCCAGCGACCCGGCGGATTATCCGCTGACCGGCAAGATGAAGCAGGACCTGTTCTCCTGGCCGGAGGTCGAGGGCGACCGCAACATCCACGGGCCGCTGTCCTTCGTCATCCCCTCCTCGGTCGCGGGCTACGGCACCATGGCGGAGCGCTTCGGCACCGGCATGCCGCTGGCCGAGCTGCTGGCGCCGGCGGTGGCGCTGGCGAAGCGGGGCCTGCCGCAGGACTGGCACACCACGCTGAAGATCGCCAATTCGGCCAAGGTGCTGCGGCTCTATCCGGAGAGCGCGCGGATCTACCTGCCGGACGGGCTGCCGCCGGTCGCCCCCTACCAGGGGTCGCCGGGCTTCTTCCCGCTGGGTCGCCTGCCCGAGACGCTGGAGCGGCTGGCGGCCGCCGGCTGGCGCGATTTCTACGAGGGCGATGTCGCGGCCTCGATCCTGGCCGACATGAAGACGCTGGGCGGGCGCATTTCCGAGGCCGACCTCAAGGGCTGCAAGGCCGTGGTGCGGCCGGCGCTGTCGATCCCCTGGCGCGGCGGGCTGACCCTGCAGGGCGCCGGCGGCCTGACCGCCGCGCCGACGCTGGCCAAGGTGGTGGCCGAGATGGCCAGGCTGGACCCCGGCGCCACCCCCGACGCCGTCTGGTTCAGCGCGCTGGCGCGGGCCATGCGGGAGGCCTATGCCGAGCGGCTGACCGGCCTCGGCGCGGGCGCCGAGCTGGTCGGCGCCGAGCCGTCGGAGACCTGCACCACGCATCTGACGGTCGTCGATGCCGAGGGCAACATGGTCTCGATGACCACGACGCTGCTGTCCTCGATGGGCAGCCGCGTGGTGCTGCCGGGCAGCGGCGTGCTGATGAACAACGGTATGATGTGGTTCGACCCGCGCCCTGGCTCGGCCAATGCGATCCGCCCCGGCGCGCGGCCGCTCTGCAACATGTGCCCGGTGACGGTGGCCGATGCCTCCGGCCCGATCCTGGCCGGCGGCGCCTCGGGCGGCCGGCGGATCCTGGCCGCCGTCTACCAGGCGCTGGCCTTCAGCCTGGATTTCGGCATGGACCCGGAGGCCGCGGCGCATCACCCGCGCATCGACGTCTCGGGCGCCGAGGGGGCGACGGCCGATCGCCGGCTGCCGGTCGACGTGCTGGCGGCGCTGCAGGCGCAGGGCGGGCTGACCACGGTCGAGCATGCCGTGCTGCCGGTGAACTTCGCCTGCCCGAACTTCATCCGGAAGGAGGGGGAGGGCTTCGCCGGCGTCAGCGACGTGATGACCCCGGGCTCGGCCGCCATCGCCGCGCATTGAGGGCGCGGCCATGACCGAAGGCCGCCTGCCGGTCACCATGCCGGAGGAGATCCTGCTGCTGACGCTGGACGACGCCACCGGCCGCCCGGTGGGCACGGCCGGGGTGGCGGCGGACCTGGCCATGGCCGGCGCCATGCTGATGGAGCTGGCGCTGGCCGGGCGCATCGACAGCGACCCGGACCAGCTCTACCAGACCGATGCCGCGCCGCTGGGCGAGGCGCCGCTGGACGCGCTGCTGGCGCGGATCGGGGCGCAGGCGCCGCCGCAGCTCAGCCGCTGGTGGATGGAGACGCTGGCGAAGGAGGCGCCGAAGCTGCGCGCCGCCTGGCTGGAGCGGCTGGTCGGCCGCGGCATCCTGAAGCGCGAGAAGGGGCGGGTCTTCTGGGTCTTCCCCGACCACCGCTATCCGAAGCTGGACGACCGCGCGACGCAGGAGGTGCGCGCCCGGCTGCGCGGCGTGATCCTGGCCGACGAGATCCCGGAGCCGCGGGATGCCATGCTGATCGGGCTATGCCGGATCACCGGGCTGATCCCGCTGCTGCTCTCGGCGGACGAGATGGCCCGGGCCG
>NZ_CACSJM010000196.1 GCF_902706185.1 Roseomonas sp. 18066
CCCGCCTCCTGTCGCCGCCTCAGCCCTGCGGCGCCAGCTTGTCCTGGGTCTTGGTGTCGAAGTCGCTGGCCTCGTGCCGCTCATGCAGCTGGCTGGACGGCTCGCCGGTGACCCGGTTGACCATGCGGCCGCGCTGCACGGCCGGCCGCGCCAGGATTGCGTCCGCCCAGCGGTTGACGTGCTGGTAGCTACCGACGTCGAGGAAGTCCGCGGCGCCGTAGAGCCAGCCCTTCGCCAGCCCGCCATACCAGGGGAAGACCGCGATATCGGCGATGCTGTAGTGGTCGCCGCCCAGATAGGGGCTCTCGGCCAGGCGCCGGTCCAGCACGTCGAGCTGCCGCTTGGCCTCCATGGCGAAGCGGTCGATCGGGTACTGCATCTTGCTCGGCGCATAGGCGTAGAAATGGCCGAAGCCGCCGCCGAGATAGGGGGCGCTGCCCATCTGCCAGAACAGCCAGGACAGCACCTCGGCCCGGGCCGGGTCGCCGGCCGGCGGCAGGAATTCCCCGAATTTTTCGGCAAGATGCAGCAGGATGGCGCCCGACTCGAAGACGCGCACCGGCTGGCCGCCGCTGCGGTCCAGCAGCGCCGGGATCTTCGAGTTGGGATTGATGTCGACGAAGCCGCTGCCGAACTGGTCGCCCTCGCCGATGCGGATCAGCCAGGCGTCGTATTCGGCGCCCTGGTGGCCGAGGGCCAGCAGCTCCTCCAGCAGGATGGTCACCTTCACCCCGTTCGGCGTGCCGAGCGAATAGAGCTGCAGCGGGTGGCGCCCGACCGGCAGTTCCTTTTCCTGGGTCGGGCCGGCGACGGGACGGTTGATATTGGCGAAACGGCCGCCGCTGGCCTTGTCCCAGGTCCAGACCTTGGGGGGCTCGTAATCAGGGGTGCTCATGCGTGGTTTCTCCGTGATGCACGGCCGCCAGGCGGCCCTTGCCCCATCACCTCGTCATCCGGCGCGAAATAACAAGGTTCAGCCAGTCGGCGACCAGCGGTCCGAGCGCCGCGGGGGCCTCCAGCGGGATCATGTGGCCGGTCTGCTCGACCACCTGCAGGCTGGCGCCGGGAATGCCGTCGCGCAGCTCCGCGGCCTCCTCCAGGCTGCGCAGCCGGTCCTGCCGGCCGGCCACCACCAGGGTCGGGCAACCGATTTCCCCCAGCCGCCCCAGGTCGCCCGGGCGGTCGAGCAGCAATTGCCGGTGGAAGGCTTCGGGCCCCAGCCGCTCGCCCATGGCGCGCAGGCGCTCGATCAGCGCCGTGTCGCCCTCGCGATCGGGATGCAGCGCGCGGGCCAGGGCGGCCCGGCCCAGCCTGACCCCCTGGCCGAGCTGCGCCGCCGCCTGCGCCTTGCGCGCCGCGCGTTCCGGCCGGTCGCCGCGCGCCGAGGTCGCGATCAGCACCAGCGCCCGCACCCGTCCCGGCGCCTGCCGCGCCACCTCGCGCGCCACATAGCCGCCCATCGAGAAGCCCACCGCGATGAAGTCCGGCGGCGCCGCGGCCAGGGCGCGGGCTGCCATCCCGGCGATGCTGCCGTCCTGCGACGGGTCGGCATGCAGGGGCGGCGGGAAATCCCGCCAATAGGGCAGCACCTCCTGCCAGAGATCCGCATCGGTCATGAAGCCGGGCATCAGCAGCATCGCCATGCCCGCCAGCCTAGACGCGTGGCGCGGCGGGGCAACCCGTCTCGACAGCGGGCCGGACAGGGTCTTGGATGGCGCCGCACAGACAGGGACGGACCGAAGCATGCGGGGCATGGTGGTGGCGGCGCAGCCCGAGGCGGCGGAAGCGGGCGTGCTGGCGCTGAGGCGCGGCGGCAATGCCATCGACGCGGCGGTGGCCGCGGCCTTCGTCCAGGGCGTGGTCGACCCCTTCATGACCGGCATCGCCGGCTATGGCGCGCTGCAGGTCTATATGCCGAAGCGCGGCGTGCACAGGACGCTGAACTTCTTCTCCCGCGCGCCGCTGGCGGCGACGCCGGAGATGTGGGCCGGGATCGCCAATGGCCAGTCGCGCGACGGCTTCGCCTATCTCGTCCGCGGCCAGATCAACGACATGGGCTACCAGGCGCCGGGCACGCCGGGAAATCTCGCCGGCTACTGCGCGGCGCTCGCCGCCTATGGCACGATGGATCTGGCGGACGTCATGCGCCCGGCGATCGAGCAGGCGCGGCAGGGCTTCATGGTGCGGCCCTATGTGCAGTATTTCTGGAACCTCGACCACAGCGCCTCCGGCCTGGTCAACCCGGCCGAGGCGCTGCGCTTCAGCGCGGCGGGCCGCGCCCTCTATTGCCGCCCCGATGGCAGCATCAAGCGCGCCGGTGACCGCGTGGTGAACCCGGAGATGGCGACCTCGCTGGAGCGCATCGCCCGGCACGGCCCGGATCTTTTCTACCGCGGCGAGATGGCCGAGCAGATCGCCGACGACTTCGCGCGGCATGGCGGGCTGCTGTCGCGGGCCGACCTGGCCAGCGTCCGCGTCGCCGAGGAGGATCCGATCTGGGGCCGGTATCGCGGGCTGCAGGTCGCCAGCCTCGGCGTGCCGGGCGGCGGCGTCAGCCTGCTGCAGCTGCTGCAGGTGATGGACCAGTTCGACCTGGCCGGGCTGGAGCACAACAGCCCCGAGCATCTCCGCATCCTGGCCGAGGCGATGAAGCAGGTCGCCATCGACCGCGACGCCTTCATCGCCGATCCGGACTTCGTCGCGGTGCCGGTGGACATGCTGCTGTCGCAGGACCGCGCGGCGCAGATCGCCGCCCGCATCCGCGCGCGGGAGAAGGCGCATGTCGTGCGCGCGCCCTACGAATCCGCCGACACCACCCATGTCAGCGTCGTCGATGCCGAGGGCAATGCGGTGTCGCTGACCCACACGCTGAACACCCCCTCCGGCGTCATCACCGAAGGGCTGGGCTTCATGTACAATGGCCTGATGAGCGGCTTCGACCCGCGCCCCGGCCGGCCGCATTCCATCGCCCCGGGCAAGAGCCGCACCTCGTCGCAGAGCCCGACCATCGTCTTCCGCGACGGCCGCCCGGCCATCGTCATCGGCGCGCCGGGCGGCACCGCCATCGTCCCCGCCATCGCCCAGGGCATCAGCAACGTCGTCGACCACGGCATGAGCATGTTCGAGGCGGTCGCGGCGCCGCGCATCTCGGTGACCAGCGACACCATCGACGTCTCCAACCGCATCCCGCATTTCGTGACGCGGGAATTGGAGGCGGAAGGCTATCCGGTCGCCCGCAGCGCCATGGGCTTCGCCTTCGCCGCGCTGCATGCCATCCGCATCGAGGGCGACCGCGCCACGGGCGGCGCCGACCCGCAGCGGGACGGCGTCGCCCTGCAGGCCTAGGCGCGTGATCGCCTGAGGCGGCAGCGGCGACAGGCGTGAATCACCCGCTCACCTATGCGGGCGTCAGGCGCAGCAGCTCGCCCTCGGCGCTGTCGGTCAGCAGCATGACGGCGCCGTCGCGGGCGACCCGCACGTCGCGGATGCGGGCCTGGCCTTCCAGGTAGCGCGCCTCGCCGGTGACGCGCTGGCCGTCCAGCGTCAGCCGCACCAGCGACATCGCCGCCAGCCCGCCGACCAGCAGGCTGCCGCGCCAGCTCGGGAAGAGCGGGCCGTCGTAGAAGGCCAGGCCGCTCGGCGCGATGACGGGGTCCCAGTAGTAGAGCGGCTGCTCCATGCCCTCGGCCGCGGTACGGCCCTGGCCGATGGCGCGGCCGCTGTATTCCAGCCCGTAGCTGATCGCCGGCCAGCCGTAGTTGCGGCCCGGCTGCGGCCGGTTGAGCTCGTCGCCGCCGCGCGGCCCGTGCTCGATGGTCCACAGCGCGCCGTCGGGGCCGAGCGCGGCCGATTGCAGGTTGCGATGGCCAAAGGACCAGATTTCCGGCTGGCCGCCGGCGATGGCCGGGTTGCCCGGCGCGGCGCCGCCCTCGGGCGTGATGCGCAGCACCTTGCCCAGATGGGTGGAGACATCCTGCGACAGCTCGCGCGGCTCGGGCAGCGAGCGCTCGCCGGTGGTGACGAACAGCATGCCCTGCCGGTCGAAGACCAGCCGCGAGCCGAAATGCAGGGTCGAGCGCCAGCCCGGCTGCTGCCGGAAGATGACGCGCACGTCCTCGAACCGGGTGAAATCCGCCGACAGCGTGCCGGTCGCGACGCTGGTGCCGTTCAGCCCCTGGCCGCGCGGCTCGGCATAGCTCCACCAGACGCGGCGGTCCTCGGCGAAGTTCTGGCGCACCGCCACGTCCAGCAGACCGCCCTGTCCCTGGAAATCGACCGACGGCACGCCCGCGATCGGCGGCGACAGCCTGCCGTCGCGGCCGATGCGGCGGATGCGGCCCGGGCGCTCGGTGACCAGCCAGCCGCCGCCGGGCAGCTCGGCCAGGCCCCAGGGGTTCTCCAGCCCGCCCGCCACCACCTGGGCGCGCGGCGTCGCGCTGTCGCGGATCACCGGCGCCCGGGTCTGGCCGGCGAAGGCCGGGCGCTGGTCGCGGGCATTGGGCGGCGCGTCGTTAAAGCCGGCGGCGCGGGCGGCGGCCAGCGGCAGGGCGGCGGCGGCGGCGCCTTGCAGCAGCCGGCGGCGGAACATGGTCATGGCATTCTCCTTGTCAGCGCTTTCGTCCCCCCTCCCCAGGGTGGTTCAGCCGGGTGGTTCAGCCGGGTGGTTCAGCCGATCATCGCCGGCGCCTCCCAGACCAGCCCGGGCCGCGCGGCCAGGAAGCGCCCGGGCGCGACGCCGGCGGCGGCCAGGGCGGTGGCCAGCGCGGCGGGCGGCGCATCCACCGCCTCGTCGGTCAGCTGGAAGGTGCCCCAGTGGTAGCCGAGCGCCTGGCGCGCCCCGAGCAGCGCGAAGCCGCGCACCGCCTCCTCCGGGTCCATGTGCTGCGGCGCCATGAACCAGCGCGGCGCATAGGCGCCGATCGGCAGCAGCGCGAGGCCCAGGGGCCCGTGCCGCCGCGCCACCCGGGCGAAGGGGCGGCCCTCGTCGAAGCCGGTGTCCCCGGCGAAGAAGATGCCCTCGCCCAGGCCGCGGATGGCGAAGCCGCACCACAGCGCCGCATTGCGGTCGAACAACCCGCGCGCGGTCCAGTGGTGCACCGGCTCGCAGCCGAGCTCGACCCCGCCGGGCAGGGCCAGGCGCTCGTCCCAGTCGAGCTCGGTGATGCGGGCCTCCGGGGCGGCGGCCTGGATGGTGGCGGCATGGCCGAGCGGCGCCACGATGCGCGGCCGGTCGCGCTGCCACAGCCGCGCCAGCGTCTCCTGGTCCAGATGGTCGTAATGGCCGTGCGAGAGCAGCACCAGGTCGATCGCCGGCAGGTCGTCGAAGCCGATGCCGGGGGCGTTGACGCGGCGGGGCCCGGCGAAGCTGAAGGGGCTGGCGCGGTCCGACCAGACCGGGTCGGTCAGGATGTTCAGCCCCGCCCCCTGGATCAGGAAGCTGGCATGGCCGGCGAAGGCGACGCGCAGGCCGCGGCCCTCGACCCGCGGTGGCGGCCGGTCGGGCGGCAGCGGGCTGGGCCAGGCCTGTGGCCATTCGGCGCTTTCCCGCCCCAGCTGCCAGCGGGCGAGATCGAGAAAACCGCGCGGCCCGGCGCCGCCCGGGTTGAAGAAGCGGGCGCCGTCGAAATGGTCGCTGACCGGGCGCCGCCCCGCCGCGCCGCCGCCGGCGCAGGCCGCGGCGGGCAGCGCCGCCGCCAGCGCTGTCGCGGCGCGCCGGGTCAGCATGCGCGGCTCATCCGGCGGCCTTGACCGCGCGCCAGGCGGCGCCGCCCTCGACCTGGCCGGACAGCGCGCCGCCCTCCAGCTTGCCGGTGTAGCGGCGGCCGCCGGCGGTGAAGGTGATGGTCTCGCCGTCCATCTTCGCCTCCGAGATCGGCTGGGCCTGGCCGCCCTGGGTCAGGCTGCCGGTCAGCGCCTGGTAGCGCTGCTCCAGCACCAGCCGGTCCTGGCCGATCTGCCACTGGCCGCCGACCTGGGCCGGGATGATCCACAGATAGGCGCGGCAGAAGCTGGCGCATTCGGCGCCGGTGTCGAAGCTCTGGTCCGGGGTCCAGTCGCCCATGCCGAAGGTGTTGGAGACGACGCGGGTGCCGGGCTTCATCGCCAGCAGCGTCGGGCGCAGCCGCTCGTTCAGCGTCTGCAGCAGGAACAGGGTGACGACGGTGGCGTCGGAAAAGTCGGACTGGAAGATATCGGCCTGCACGAAGCTGGCCCGGCCAGTGACCCCGGCGGCCTCGGCGTTGCGCTGCGACAGCGCCACCATGTCCGGGTTGAACTCGATGCCATGGGCGCTGGCGCCGCGGCGGGCGGCGGTGATGACGGTGCGCCCGTCGCCGGAGCCCAGGTCGACCACCCGGTCCTGCGCGGTCACCTTGGCCATGTCGAGCATGCGGTCGACCAGCTGCTGCTGGGTCGGCACCCAGACCACGTCCTTGCCGGACTGGCCGACGGTGGGGGTGAAGGCGGGCGCCCCGGGGGGCTGCTGGGCGATGGCGGCGCCGGCCAGCAGCGGCAGGGCGCAGGCGGCGAGCAGCAGGAGGCGGCGCATGCGGGGCCTGGTCATGGGCGGGTCTCTCCGAGCGGGGATGGGAGGGGAGGTTCGGCGTCGCGGCGACGGAACAGCAGCAGCGGCAGGCCGGCGGCGACCACGGCGAGCCCGACCAGGGCGCCGAGGCCGGTATAGGCGATGCTGGCATGCAGCATGTAGCCGCAGGTCAGGCAGAACAGCGCGGGTGTCAGCGGATAGAGCGGCACCTTGTAAGGCAGGGCCCGTCCAGGCTCCCGCCGCCGCAGCACGAACAGCGCCAGGCCGACAAGCAGCAGAAAACCCCAGAAGACGGGGGCGGTGTAGTCGACCATGGCGCGGAAGCCGTCCTCGGTGACGGCGCCGAGGCCGACCAGGCCCAGCGCGATGGCGCCCTGCAGGATCAGCCCGTTGGCCGGCGTGGCACCCCGCCCTGCCCCGCCGCCGCGCGCCTTCCAGCGGCTGATGCCGGACAGGAAGGTGACGTCGCTGGCCATGGCGGACCAGGAGCGGGCGCCGGTGAAGATGGTGGCGTTCAGCGTCGAGATGGCGGCGACGATGATGGCGGCGCTGACCAGCCCGGCGCCCGAGGGGCCGGCGACCCGGGCCATCATGTCGGCGGCCACCGCGTTGGAGCCGCGCAAGCCCTCCAGCCCCAGGATCATCAGCAGCGCCAGGTTGGCCAGCACGTAGAGCACCACCAGGATGGCGGTGCCGGCCAGCAGCACGCGCGGGATGTTGCGCGGCGCGTCCTGCATCTCGCCGGTCAGGTAGGCGGCCTCGTTCCAGCCGCCATAGGTCAGCAGCACGAAGACCATGGCCATGCCGAAGGCGGCCGTCGCCGGCGCCACGGCGGCGGCCGGCGCGGCCTCGGCGGGGGCGCCAAGCAACCCGAAGCCGATGATGGCGACGATGGCGCCGACCTCGATGGCGGTGGCCGCCACCTGCAGGTTCTTGCCCGGCAGCGTTCCCAGCACGTTCACCGCGGTCAGCGCGACGATGGACAGCGCGGCATAGAGCGCCGGGCCCTGCGGCCCGATCGGCAGCAGCTGCGCCGCGTAGTCGCCGAGGACGAAGGCGACGCCGGCGATGGCCCCGGTCTGGATCACCGAGCCGCGCGCCCAGCCGAACAGCATGGCCACCGGCCGGCCATAGGCGCGCGACAGGAAATGGTATTCGCCGCCGGCATGCGGATGCGCCGCCGCCAGCTCGGCGTAGCAGAGCGCGCCGACCAGGGTGACCAGGCCGCCCGCCACCCAGACGCCGATGAAGGCCAGCTCGCTCTCGACATGGGCCGCGACCAGGGAGGGGGTGCGGAAGATGCCGATGCCGACGACGATGCCCACCAGCATGATGGTGGCGTCCAGCGCCGAGAGGGAGGCGCGGGACCCCGCGGCGGCGGGCGTCGGCGATGGCGGCATGCGGGACCCTCTGCGTCAGCCGTCGGCAGCCTGCCCGGCGGTTCCGGAAGGCTTTCCAGGGGATTACGGAACGGTCATGCGCAATATCAAGGCTTCGCCGCGGCGGCGACCGGCAATTTCCCGATAGGTCCTATCGGTGCGCCCGATGCATGGCGGCCGGCGCCGTGCCTGGCGCGGGCCCGGCCGGGCGCAGCGCCGGGAAGGCCACGCTGAAGACGGCGCCGCCGCCCTCGCGCGGGGCGCCGGCGATGCGGCCGTCATGCGCCTCGACGATCGAGCGGCAGATCGACAGCCCCATCCCCATCCCGTCCGGCCGGGTGGTGTAGAAGGCGCGAAACAGCTCCGGCAGCGCCGCCTCGGTCAGGCCGATGCCGCGGTCGGCGACGGTGAAGCCGATCTCCTCGCCGCCCTCGGTCGACAGCACCAGCTGCTTCGGGCCGCCCTGGGACGGCAGGGCGGCGCGGTTGGCCTGCAGGCCATTGACCAGCAGGTTCACCACCACCTGCTGCAGCTGCACCCGGTCGGCGAACAAGGGCAGCGGCCCGGGGGCGAGGTAGAGGTCGAGCTCCATCTCCTGCTCGGCGATCTCGCGCCGCAGCAGGCCGGCGGCCTCGGCCACCACCCGGTTCAGGTCGAGCCAGGCGCGTTCCGGCACATGCCGGGCCGCCATGCCGCGCAGCCGCTGCACGATGGCCTTGGCGCGATGCGCCTCGGCGACCATGTCGGCCAGGCAGTCGCGCACCTCGGCCAGCTCCGGCGGGTCGCGCGCCAGCCAGCGCAGGGCGGCGTCGCCGTTGAAGGACAGCGCCGCCAGCGGCTGGTTGATCTCATGCGCGATCGAGGCCGAGAGCTCCCCCAGCGTCGCCACGCGGGCGACATGGGCCAGCTGCGCCTGAGCCTGCTGGGCGGCATGGGCGGCCTGGCGGCTCTCGGTGATGTCGACCAGCCCGACCAGGATGCGGTCGCGGCAATGCCCGGCGGGGGGGAAGCCGACCTCGACCAGCACGTCGCGGATGGCGCCGTCGGCGGCGCGCACCGTGGTCTCGCCGCGGAAGCCGGCGCGGCCCTCGGCCAGCGCGCAGAGGAATTCGCGGAAGGTGGCGCGGGTGGCGGGGGTGAAGAAATGCGCCGGCGTGGTCAGCAGCCGGGCGCGGTCGCTGCTGCGCACCAGCCGCAGCGCCGCCTCGTTGACGTCGATCACCCGGACCAGCCCGGCGCATTCCTCGACCAGCTCGGGGCAGGCCAGCAGCCGGGCACGCAGCCGGGCAGGGTCGCCATAGGGGGCCGGGCCGCCGGCGATCTCGGCCATGCGGGCGCGCAGCGCGGAGAAATCCTGCTCCCAGATGGCGACGCCGCTCTGCGCGAACAGGCTGCGGTAGCGCAGCTCGCTGGCGGCCAGGCGGTGCCCGGCGCGGGCCAGGCGCCAGCCCAGCGGCAGGGCGATGGCCAGGGTCAGCAGCGCCGCCAGCCCGGCGACGGCGGCATCCGGCAGCGGCGCCTCCAGCCGCGCCAGGCCGAGCGCCACCAGGAAGGCGGCGGCGGCGACCGGCAGCGCCAGCAGCAGCGCGCAGCGCCAGGCCGGCGCCATGCCGGGGGGGCG
>NZ_CACSJM010000197.1 GCF_902706185.1 Roseomonas sp. 18066
CCCCTGGGCCCCGATGACGGACCTGGAATGGGCCGCGCTCCTCCCCTATCTGCTGCACCGCTCGCCGCAAGGCCGGCCCATCGCCGACCTGCGCCAGCGCATGGACGGCATCTTCGCCCTGGCCGTCAGCCGCGACCCCTGGCGCCTGCTGCCGGAGCGGTTTGGCAATGCTGACACCGTCGCCCGCTATTTCCGCCGCCTGACCCATGCCGGCCTCTGGCCGCGCCTGCTGGTGGCCCTGGCCGACGCCGCGCCGAAACATCCGCTGCGCGCCATCGAGCATTTCATCGTCCGCGCCACCCGCCGCGCCCACCGCATCCTCGGCCAGCCGCTGGTCGTGCTGATCCGCCGCATCGGCCTGCGTTCCGCCTTGCGCGCGCCCCCTTGGCTGATGCCGGACCCGGATTTGTCCGAAAGCTGCATCCATCTGATCGAGGCCACCCGCATCGCCGCGGCCGCCGGGGCGCAGCCTGCGGCGAACCCGGCCATCGAGCCCCGCTTCAGGCGCCGCCGCGCCCCCGCCACCCCCTGGAAACCGCGGCTTTCCGCGCTAACCTCCCTGTTGCGGGCGGCCCTCGGCCGGACCCGCATCAGCCGTACCGTCTGCTGGGGGTGGCCATGACCAAACCAGCACTGGACAACGGCGCCCGCCCTGTCGAAAAGCCGTCCATGTCCAGCACGACCCCCGCCCTCCTCGCTCCCGAACGCGCCCAGCAGCTCGCCGCCGAATTCGGCCTGAAGCCGGACGAGTATGACCGCGTGCTGGCCATCCTCGGCCGCGCGCCCTCCCTCACCGAGCTCGGCATCTTCTCGGTGATGTGGTCGGAGCATTGCTCCTACAAGTCCAGCCGCGTCTGGCTGCGCCAGCTGCCGACCAAGGCGCCCTGGGTCATCCACGGCCCGGGCGAGAATGCCGGCGTCATCGACATCGGCGAGGGCCTGGCCGCCATCTTCAAGATGGAAAGCCACAACCACCCCAGCTTCATCGAGCCCTACCAGGGGGCGGCGACCGGCGTGGGCGGCATTCTGCGCGACGTCTTCACCATGGGCGCGCGGCCGATCGCCAATCTGAACGCGCTGCGCTTCGGCGACCCGTCGCTGCCCAAGACCCGCCAGGTGCTGGACGGCGTGGTGCGCGGCATCGGCGGCTACGGCAATTGCGTGGGCGTGCCCACCGTGGGCGGCGAGGTGAATTTCCACCCCGCCTACAACGGCAACCCGCTGGTCAATGCCATGACCGTCGGCATCGCCCGCACCGACAAGATTTTTCTTTCCGCTGCCGCCGGCGTGGGCAATCCGGTGGTCTATGTCGGCTCCAAGACCGGCCGCGACGGCATCCACGGCGCCACCATGTCCTCCGCCGAGTTCAGCGCGGATTCCGAGGAAAAGCGCCCGACCGTCCAGGTCGGCGACCCGTATGCGGAAAAGCTGCTGATCGAGGCCTGCATGGAGCTGATGGCGACCGACGTCATCGTCGCCATCCAGGACATGGGCGCGGCCGGCCTGACCTCGTCCAGCGTCGAGATGGCCGGCAAGGGCGGCGTCGGCATCGAGCTGAACATGGAGAAGGTCCCGCAGCGCGAGACCGGCATGACCGCCTATGAGATGATGCTCTCCGAGTCCCAGGAGCGCATGCTGATGGTGCTCAAGCCCGGCGAGGAGCATGTGGCCGAGGCCATCTTCACCAAGTGGGAGCTGGACTTCGCCGTCATCGGCCATCTGACCGACACCGGCCACATCGTCATCCGCCACCATGGCGCGCTCGAGGCCGATATCCCGCTGGCCCCGCTGGAAAGCGAGGCCCCGCTCTACCACCGCCCGACCGCCGAGACCCCGAAGCAGCCGGTGCTCGACGCGGCGACGGTTGCCGACCCCATCGGCCTGCAGGCGGCATTGGAAAAACTGATCGGCTCGCCCGACCTCTGCTCGCGCCGCTGGATCTGGGACCAGTATGACAGCACCGTCGGCGGCCAGACGGTGAAGCGCCCGGGCGCGGCCGACGCCGCCATCGTCCGGCTCGAGGACAGCAAGCGGGCGCTGGCCATGACCACCGACTGCACCCCGCGCTACTGCGCGGCCGACCCGGAGGAGGGCGGCAAGCAGGCCGTCGCCGAGGCCTGGCGCAACATCACCGCGACCGGCGCCCTGCCGCTGGCGGTGACCGACAACATGAATTTCGGCAATCCCGAGAAGCCGGAGATCATGGGGCAATTCGCCGCCGCCGTGCGCGGCATGGCGGCCGCCTGCACCGCGCTCGACTTCCCGGTCGTCTCCGGCAACGTCTCGCTCTACAATGAGACCGAGGGCCGCGGCATCCTGCCCACCCCCGCGATCGGCGCTGTCGGCGTGATCGAGGATGCCGGCAAGGCGATCGGCTACGGCCTGGCCCCCGGGCTGGAGCTGGTGCTGCTGGGCGAGACCCAGGGCTGGCTCGGCCAGTCGCTCTGGCTGCGCGAGATCGCTGGCCAGGAGACCGGCGCGCCGCCGCCGGTGGACCTCGCCGCCGAGCGCCGCCATGGCGATTTCGTCCGCGCCCAGATCCAGGCCGGCCGGCTCGCCGCCTGCCACGACCTGGCCGATGGCGGGCTGCTGGTCGCCGCCGCCGAGATGGCGATGGAGGGCACCGCCGGCGCGACGCTGGCCGCCGCCCCCGCCGGCATCCCGGCCCATGCCTGGTTCTATGGCGAGGACCAGGGCCGCTACCTGGTCGCCACCGCCGATGCCCTGACCCTGCTGGAGGCGGCGCGCGCCGCCGGCGTGCCGGCCCAGCGGATCGGCCGCTCGGGCGGGGGGGACTTGGTTGTCGAGGGCAGCCTTGCCATATCGGTGAGCGATCTGCGGGCGGCGCATGAGCGCTTCCTGCCGGCGCTGATGGCCCAGTAAGCTGAGACTAGTAAGCTAAGACCGGACAGGAGAGCCCGCATGGGGATGCCCGCAGTCGAAATCGAGGCCCTGATCAAGGCGGCCCTGCCCGACGCCCAGGTCACCATCGAGGACCTGGCGGGGGATGGCGACCACTACGCCGCCACCGTCGTCTCCGAGGCCTTCCGCGGGCGTTCGCGCGTGCAGCAGCACCAGCTGGTCTATGCGGCCCTGCAGGGCCGGATGGGCGGCGCCTTGCATGCCCTCGCCCTGCAGACCTCCGCCCCTCCCTCGGCTCCCTGAAGGAACAACCCCCATGAGCAACCCCGTCTTCGACCGCATCCAGGCCGAGATTTCCGAGAACGCCGTGGTCCTCTACATGAAGGGCACCCCGGTCTTCCCGCAGTGCGGCTTCTCGGCCCGCTCGGTGCAGATCCTCAGCCACGTCGGCGTGCCCTTCAAGGGCGTCAACGTGCTCGAGGATGGCGAGCTGCGCGAGGGCATCAAGTCCTTCACCAACTGGCCGACCATCCCCCAGCTCTATGTGAAGGGCGAGTTCGTCGGCGGCTGCGACATCCTGATGGAGATGTTCCAGAACGGCGAGCTGACCACCCTGCTCGACGAGAAGGGCGTGCCGCACCAGGCCGCCGCCTGATGCCGCTGCGGGCAGGGAGGGCGCCATGCCAACCCTGCCCGCCTTCGCGGGTTAGGTCAGCAGTTCCGGAAAGGCGCCGATGACCCGCAACGACCTGCGCACCCTGCTGAATATCCTGCTGCCGCTGGCCCAGCCGCTGGTCGGCGCCATGGCCCCGCTGTTCGGCATCGGCCATACCCAGGCGGTGATGTCCGCCGCCAGCCAGACCCCCGTGGTCCCGGCCGGCTATGCCTTCACCATCTGGAGCCTGCTCTTCGCCCTCAGCATCGCCTGGGGCATCTGGCAGCTGCTGCCCTCGATGGGCCGCGAGTCGGAGGCCGCCCGCCGGCTCGGCTGGCCCCTGGCCGCGACCTTCGGCTTCTCCATCCTGTGGATGCTGCTCAGCCAGCTGACCTTCAACGGCTGGCACCTGGTCGCCGTGATGCTCTGCGTGCTGGTGGCGGCGCTCTCGGCCTTCTTCGTCAACCGCCGCATCGACCACCGCGCCACCCCCTCGCCGCGGGTGGAGCGCTGGCTGCTGCGCCCGCTGCTCGGGCTGCTGGCCGGCTGGGTGTCGGTCGCGACCTTCGCCAATATCGCCGGCGCCGCCGTGGTCAGCGGCTTCTTCCCCGCCGAGGGCGCCGGGCTGACGGTGGCCGCCGTGCTGATCCTGCTGGCCTGCGGCGGGCTGGTGCTGACCGTGCTCTGGGTCGCCCGCGGCTCGGCCTGGTACGCCGCGGCCGTGGCCTGGGCGCTGGTTGCCATCCTCTATGCCAACACGCTGGGGCGGGATTTCAACCTGGGCGTCGCCATCACCGCCGGCGCGCTGCTGGCGGTGGTGCTGGCCATGGCCTGGCAGCGGGCGCGGATGCTGCCGCAGGCTTAGCTCGGGTGATGATGGCGCGAGCTTATCATTTCGATTTGCGAATGTAAAGCCTGATCTAGGCGGGGGCGGCGCTCCGCTCCCGCCACACCCCGGGCCGCACGGACGCCGCCGTCACCAGCCCATAGGCGGTGATCCCCAGCGCCACGGCGAGGAAGTAGCCTTCCATCCCCATGCCGGCGCCGGCCAGCAGCCAGCCGCCGCCCACCGCGATGCTGAAGCGCGACAGGGCGGCGACCATCGGCCAGCGCATCTTCCCCGCCCCCATCGAGGCGAAATACAGCGCCATCCCCAGCCCGAAGCCGCCGAAGGCCGGGCCGGTGAAGGCCAGGGCCCGCGCCGCCAGCGCCTGCACCGCCGGGTCCGGGGTGAACAGCCGGGCAAAGCCGCCGGGCATCAGCCCGACCGCGAGGCCCAGGCAGCCGGCCAGCAGCAGCGCCATGCCGCCGCCGGTCCAGGCGATGCGCCGCGCCAGCGCCCAGTCCCCCGCCCCGGTGGCGCGCCCGACCAGCGCCGTCAGCGCCGAGCCGACGCCGAAGACCAGCGGCACGGTCAGGAATTCGAGGCGCGCCGAGATGCCATAGGCGGCGACCGCCACCGGGCCATAGGAAGACAGCTGCAGCGTGACCATGACCGTGGTCAGGTTGGCGATGGCCGCCAGGCCGCAGGCCACCAGCCCGACCGACAGGATCCGCGCGAACAGCGCCCGCTGCGGCCGCGCCCGCAGCACCGGCATGAAGCCGGCGCCGCCGCGCAGCACCACCACCGCCATGGCCAGGGCCGCGCCCCAGAAGACCAGGGCGAAGCCGATGCCGAGCCCGGCCAGGCCCAGCCCCAAGGGCTCGGCCAGCGCCCAGCCCAGCAGCGGGAAGCCCAGCCAGGCCACGGTCAGCACGCGCGCGGCGAGCGCATGCCGACCCCCGCCGCGCAGCACCGAGGCCAGGGTATTGGCCAGCCAGGCCGGCAGCGCGCCGGCGCCGAACAGCCACATGGCATAGGGGGCGGCGGCCTCGGCCACCGCCGCGCCGCCGATCAGCCCGAGCAGCGCCCGCGGGAAGCTGGCCAGCAGAACGGCGAAGAGCAATCCGGCCACCAGCGCGATCAGCAGCGCATGCAGCACGAGGGAGGAGGCTTCCTCGCGCCGCCCGCCACCGAGCGCCCGGGCGATGGCGGAGGCGACCCCGCCGCCCATGGCGCCGGCCGACATCTGCTGCAGCAACAGAGAAAAAGGCAGGACGACGGCCCAGCCGGCCAGGGCCGCGGTGCCCTGGCGCGCGGCCAGCACCGTCTCGGCCAGCTGGGCGGTGGCCTGCAGCACCGCGATCAGCGTCGTCGGCGCCGCCAGCGCGCCGATCCGCCGCAGCAGCTCGCCGCGGCCAGGCTGTTCAGCCATGCATCCGTCCCCCATCCTGACCGCGACTATCGGGCCAAAGCGGGGGCGTGGACCAGGGGGCGCCGTCAGTTCAGCAGCGGCGCCGGCGGCACATGGACGGGGTTCGACACGTCCAGCGGGTTGCGCAGCACCAGCCCCGGATCCGGGTAGTAGTCGACGAACAGGTTGATCCGGTTGGCCTTGCCCTTGTTCTTCACCGAGTGGCGCACCCGGTTGTTGAAGTCGTAGGCATGGCCCTTGAGCATGGTGAACTTGCGGCCGTCGATCTTGTACTCGACCGAGGGCGTGCTGCTCAGCGAGATGTGGATGCGGTGCGCGCGGGCCGCCATCGGCTGGCCGTCGATATGCGGGGCGATGGCGCCGCCGCCCTTCAGCCGCACCAGCGCCAGCCGCGTCACCACGCCGCCCGGCCGGTAGAGCGGGGCGATGGCCTGGTCGATCACCGGCTGCAGCACCTCCTTGAAGTCCAGCCAGTCCGGCATGGTGTAGACCGGCCACAGGTCGGTATCCTCGCGGCCGATCGGCATGAAGGGCTCATGCGCCACGCCGCGCTGGCGGGCCCAGACCCAGACCAGGTCCTCGAAATGGCGGATCCCGGTGCCGCTGGCCGAAGGATGCCATTCGGTCTTCATCAGGATGTTGTCCGTCGCGGAATGCACGCCGGAGGCGAGCACGTCGCGGCGGAAATTATTGCCGGTCCAGTCGCCCTCGGTCAGGCGGGCGATGCGGTCGAGCAGGCCGGCCACCTCGACGGTGCCGAGGTCGCGCAAGGGCACACCGATATCCATGACGTTCCTCCCACCCCCGTGGTCTGTCGTTGCGGCGCGCGCCGTCGGGCGACGCCAGAAATCCGTTTCCGTCACAAAACCTTCAAGAATCCGGATCAGTAATCGCCGAATCGACTCGAAATATTCGGGCGTGCGCGCGCGCATCCAGGCAAGCCCACGACCCGGCCAGTCTGGAATCAAATTTCTGTTTTAAAAGGATAATTTCTGTCTTCAAACCGCCTTCGAGGCGCAGGAAAACACCCCACGGCGCGCCGAAGGTTTACAGAAATTTATAAAGCGACTTCTTTGGCGTGATCCGTTTTGCTTGCGGCAACCTGATTGACCGAAAGCCGGGCCGCGAGACAGCCCGGTTTCGCCAATACCCGGTATCATCCCGGGTGATGGTTGCGGCAGGGATCGATGCCGCTCCGGTTTCCGTGAGCGACCAGGGTCTCACCCGGCAGGCGAGGGCCTCAGCGGCCCTTGCGGATCATCAGCCCGATCGAGGTGGAGACGAAGCGCCGCAGCTCCAGCTTCAGATGCGGCTTGCCCTCGGCCGGCAGGAAAGGCGGCAGGTCGATCACCGCATCCAGCTCGCTCTCGCCCGGATGCAGGTTCAGCGGGAAAACCTCGTGCCCGGCGGCATGCATCCGCGCCAGAAAGCCCTCGATGTCCGGCTTGCGGTAGATCGAGCAGCCGGGGTGCTCGAAGGTCGCCGTCTCCGAGCTCAGGTTGAACTCGGTGGTGTGCACGGCGAGCCCGCCCGGGCGCAGGCAGCCGAGGCTGGCCTCGATGAAGTCCAGCCCGTGCTTCAGCGAGCCCAGATGCTCCAGCGCGCAGGCCGACCAGGCGATGTCGAAGCCCGTCAGGTCGGCCGGGATGTTGTTCATGTCGACGCCGCGATGCGACACCCGCTGGATGAACTGCGCCCTGGGCAGCAGCTTCGGCCGGTGCAGCGTCATCACGTCGGCGCTGTGCTGGCCGCCCTGGGCCCAGCCCTGCGCCACCTGCAGCTCCAGCGGCGCATCGGTGGCCAGCACCTGCAGGCCGGCGGCCGCCAGCGCCGAGGGCAGCGGCTCCCGCCCGGTGCCGAAGCCGATGGCGCGCAGCCCCGGCTGCAGCAGCCCGGCCTCCTCGATGGCGGCCAGGATGTAGCAGAATTCCCAGTTCTTGCGGTGCCGCCGGCCGATCGCCTGCATGCCCAGCCGCGTCGCCAGCCGGGCATAGGCCGGCTCGTCGAACTGCGCGGCGGTGCAGAGCTGCGACACCGGGCGCGCGATGCTGGGCGGCGCGAAACGGTGCGGCAGCGCCGGGTCCGCCGGCGGCCGCAGCAGGAACAGCGGCATGCGGAAATGGCTGCGCTCGGTGTCATGCGCCGGGGCCGTGTCGGCGAAGCGGGCCACCGGCAGGCCGGGGATCCCGGCCGGGTCGGGCGCCGCCGCGGCGGGCTGCGGCAGCAGGCTGGTGGCGCCGCCGCGCAGCCGGCGCCACAGCCGGGCCCAGCCAGGCTCCGGCTGGCCGACCTCGGCCGCCATGGCGCGCAGCCGGGCGGCATAGGCGCGCACATGCGGGGTGGCGGCCAGGTCGGCCATGCCCCGGGCGGGCTTCACCTGCCAGACCACGAAGACCGCATTGGCGAAGACCGCCACGGCCTGCAGCGGCAGCCGCTTCCAGAAGGCCAGGTATTCGGGGCGCAGCCGGCCCTTATGCGCCACCACCCAGTCGTAGCGCCCGGCCGCCTCCGGCAGGTCGGCCAGGCCGGCGCCGCCCAGCAGGCCGCTCCACAACGGGCGTGGCGCCAGGACGCGGTCGCCGGGGCGGATGCGGCCGGCCAGGAAGCCCGCGACCTCGGCCCAGGCCGGGTCGTCGGCCGGCGGGCGGAAGCTGGCGCTGGCCGGGAAGCCGGGCCGCAGGCCGAGCCGGGCCGAGGCCTCCCAGAGCGAGTCCAGCTCGGCCTCGGCGAGGTCGGCAGCGGCGGCGGAGCTCGGGGACATGGCGGCGCCTTTCGAATCGCGCAGCAGATCGGCGGCGGGGCCGCGCTGGCCCCGTTCCAGCAGGGCATTGGCCAGCTCCAGCCGCAGCAGGCTGGACCGCTGGCCATCGGCCAGGGCCTGGCCCAGCAGCCGCAGCGCGGCCTCCGCCCGGCCGCGGCCGCGCAGCCTGGCCGCCATGCCGGCCAGATAATCGGCGCTGCGCCGGCGGCCCTGGCGGCGCAGCCGGCGGGCCGAGGCGGCATCCGCCGTGGCGCTGCGCAGGGCGCGCGCCAGCAGCCCCTCCAGCAGGCCGGACTGCCGGGCGAAGCGCAGCGAATCGGCGCCGGCGGCAGGACAGGGCACGGCGCGGCAATCGCCGCAGGCCTCGATCAGCGCCGCCTGCCGGGCTTCCTCGGCGATCAGCGGGTCGAAGAACAGCAGCACGCGGCCCTGCAGGTCGCCGGGCCGGACGCGGACGCCGCGATGCAGCCAAGCCTGGTAGTGGCGGCGCAGCTGGCGGCCCTGCAGCCCGCCCAGCATCTCCGGGTCCAATGAATAGGGGGCGGAGAAGGCCAGCGTCAGGTCCGCCCGCAGCGCCGCCGCATGGCGCAGCGCCGCGTGCCCGCCCATGCCCGCGCCCAGCAGCACCACCCGCCGGTGCTGCGCCGCCAGCGCCCGCAAGGCCGGCAGCAGCTGCGCCATCTCCTCGGCGCGGTACCAGCAGCCGCGATAATCGACCAGCGTCACCAGGCTGGCGCCGAAGCCGGCCAGGAAGTCCTCGTCCCAGGGGCCGCGGCGGGCGGCGAGCGGCGCGAAGGCGATCAGCAGCACGCCCTCCCCCTCCGGCTCGGAGGCGGGGCGGTGGAACGCGGCGATACGCCCGGTATCGCCGAGCAGCCTCGGCTTGGGGCGGGAGTCGAGGAGGCTGGTATCGGCCATCATATCCGGGCGGGCGAGCGGGTCGCGGTGATGGAC
>NZ_CACSJM010000198.1 GCF_902706185.1 Roseomonas sp. 18066
CCGGAGAGTGCCAACCGTGCCCCAAGACCCCTCCCCCACCGCCTTCACCACCGCCGGCGGCATCGCCGTGCGCCACCAGGCCGTGCCCGCCGACTATGCCGGCAGCCGCGAGGCGCTGGCCGCCCGGCTGGACCGCCAGCGCGGCGTGCTGCTCTCCTCCTCCTTCGAGTTCCCGGGGCGCTACACCCGCTGGGACCTGGGTTTTTGCGACCCGCCGCTGATGGTCACGGCGCGCGGCCGCGCGATGCGGATCGTCGCGCTGAACGCCCGCGGCGCGCTGCTGCTGCCGGCGATCGCGGCCACGCTGCGCGCCCTGCCGGAGACGGAAAGCCTCGCCGCCGACGCCACCGAGGTGACGCTCGCCATCCGCATGCCGACCGAGCGGCTGCCGGAGGAGGAGCGGTCGCGGCTTCCCTCGGTCTTCTCGGCGCTGCGGGCGATCCGTGATCTCTTCGCCAGCGATGCCGACCCGCATCTCGGGCTGTACGGCGCCTTCGGCTACGACCTGGTGTTCCAGTTCGAGCCGATGGCGCTGCGCCTGCCGCGCGCCGAGGACCAGCGCGACCTTGTCCTCTACCTGCCGGACGAGATCCTGGTGGTCGACCACCTGGCCGGCGCCGCCACGCTGCATCGCTACGATTTTTCTGTCGGTGGCGCCGCGACCGAGGCCCTGCCCCGCGCGACCCCGGCCGATCCGTTCCGCGCCGGCTCCAACGCCACGCCCGCCGAGAGCGACTACGGCCCCGGCGAATATGCCGCCATGGTCGAGCGCGCCCAGCAGGCCTTCGCCCGCGGCGACCTGTTCGAGGTGGTGCTCGGCCAGACCTTCGCGGCCGCCTGCGCCGATGCGCCCAGCGCGGTGTTCGAGCGGCTGCGGCGGGTGAACCCCTCGCCCTATGGCGCGCTGATGAACCTGGGCGAGGGCGAGTTCCTGGTCGCCGCCAGCCCAGAGATGTTCGTCCGGGTCGAGGGCAGCCGGATCGAGACCTGCCCGATCAGCGGCACCATCCGCCGCGGCCGCGACGCGCTGGAGGATGCGGAGAATATCCGCACCCTGCTCAACTCCGCCAAGGAGGAGAGCGAGCTGACCATGTGCACCGATGTCGACCGCAACGACAAATCCCGCGTCTGCGTGCCCGGCAGCGTCCGCGTCATCGGCCGGCGGCAGATCGAGATGTATTCGCGGCTGATCCACACGGTCGACCATGTGGAGGGCACGCTGCTGCCCGGCCGCGACGCGCTGGACGGTTTCCTGTCGCATGCCTGGGCGGTGACGGTGACGGGGGCGCCGAAGACCTGGGCGATCCGGCATGTCGAGGCGGAGGAACGTTCCGCCCGGCGCTGGTATGGCGGGGCCATCGGCCGCTTCACCTTCGACGGGCAGATGAACACCGGGCTGACGCTCCGCACCATCCGCCTGAAGGAAGGCGTCGCCGAGGTGCGCGCCGGGGCCACGCTGCTGCATGACAGCGACCCGGCCTCGGAAGAGGCGGAATGCCGGCTGAAGGCCAGCGCCATGTTCGCCGCCATCCGTGGCGAGGGTGCTCGCGCTGTCGCTTCGGCGACCGCCGCCGCGACGGTGAGCGGCCCCGCGCCGCGGGTGCTGCTGGTCGATCACGAGGACAGTTTTGTCCATACGCTCGCCAGCTACTTCCGCGCCGCCGGGGCGGAGGTGCGGACGCTGCGCCCCGAGCTGGCGCGGGCCGCGCTGCGGGAAGCGGCGGCGCCGGACCTGGTGCTGCTGTCGCCGGGGCCGGGGCGTCCGGCCGATTTTGCCATGTCCGAGACGCTGGATCTGATGCTGCAGCGCGGCCTGCCGGGCTTCGGCGTCTGCCTCGGGCTGCAGGGGATGGTGGAGCATTTCGGCGGCAGCCTGGACCAGCTGGTGGTGCCGATGCATGGCAAGCCGTCGCCGGTGCAGCGCCTCGGCGGCCGGCTGCTGGCCGGGCTGCCGGAGCGCTTCACCGTCGGCCGCTACCACTCGCTGCATGCGCGGCGCGTCGCCTTGCCTTCCGTGCTGGAGGCCACCGCCGAGACGGCGGATGGGGTGATCATGGCGATCGAGCATCGCGTGCTGCCTTTGGCCGCGGTGCAGTTCCACCCCGAGTCCCTGATGACGGATCCTGAAGGTGTCGGCATGCCGCTGATCCGCGGCGTGCTGGCGAGGCTGCGGGTGCTGACGCCGGCTGACTGATGTCGGGGTCCGGGGGCGGAGCCCCTGGTGCTTGCCTTGGCTCCTTCCCGGCGCGACGCTCCGCGTTGCATGCCAGGAGAGGCCTTGATGGACTGGAACCGAGCCACCGCCGAAGCGGCCGCCATTGCCGGCCGATGGTCCGAGGAGCGGGGCCCGGGCGGCGCCATCGTGTTGTTCGACGCCTCGGGCATCAGGGCCACCAGCGCCGGCGGCTATGCCGCGCTCGAGCCGTCGGTGCCGTTCACGCCGGACACGGTCAACCGGCTGGCCTCGATCAGCAAGCACTTCATGGCGGCGACGCTGCTGCTGGAGGAGATCCCGCTGGAGGCGCCGCTGGGCAGCCTGCTGGAGGGGCTGCCGGCGGCGGTGGGGGCGGTGCCGCTGGCGCGGGCGCTCGACATGACCGGCGGGCTGCCGGACATGATGGAGGTGCTGTGGCAGCAGGGCATTCCCTATACCGCCAGCCTGGCGCCGGCCGAGGTGCATGCGCTGCTGCGCCGGCTGCCCGGGCTTTGCGCGCCGCCGGGGCAGGAGATGGCCTATTCCAACACCGGCTGGCGGCTGGCGCAGTCGGTGATCCTGGCGCAGCGCGGCGTGCCCTACCCCGAGGCGCTGCGGCGCCAGCTGCTGGAGCCGCTGAAGCTGCGGGTCAGCTTCCCCACCGACGAGACCGAGCCGGTGGCCGACCTGGCCGCCGGCTATTGGTGGGACGAGGCGGCCTGGCGGCGCGGGCGGTATGGCATGCATTTCTCCGCCTCGGGCGGGCTGACGGCCAGCGCCAATACCCTGGCGCGCTGGGCCGCGGCGCTGCTGGCCGGCACCGGGCCGCTGGAGGGGATGCTGGAGCGGCTGGCCGCGCCGCGCCACTTCGCCGATGGCAGCGACAGCGTCTATCGCCTGGGCCTGGTGGAGACGCGGCTGGGCGGGTCGCGGGTGGTCGGCCACGGCGGGTCGCTGCCGGGCTATCGCAACCATTTCCTGATGGCGCCCGAGCAGGGCGTCGGCGTCGTCGTGCTGAGCAACCGCGAGGAGGATGCGCTGTGGCCGGCGCTGACGATCCTGGCGGCGCTGCTGGGCGAGGCGCTGCCCACGCCGGCCGCGCTGGCCCCGGGGATCTATGCCGAGGCGGAGGGCCCGTTCTGGGCCGAGCTCGGCGCGGATTCGATCAGCGTCATGGGCGGCTTCGAGCGGCTGATGCAGGGCGCCGATGGCGGGCTGCGCAGCATCCCGGCCTATCTCGACATCTCCGTCCGGGCGCAGAGCGATACGGTGCTGGAAGGGCGAATCGGCGGGGTGGCGCGGCGGCTGGAGAAAGTGCCGGAAAATGTCGCGCTGGATCCGCGGCTGGTGGGGCTTTGGGAAGAACCGGATTTCGGCGCGCGGATCGAGATCCGGGCGGATGGGACGGCGCGGATGCCCTGGCTGGGCGCGCTCGGCGCCGAGACCAGCCTGACGCCGCTGCCCGGCGGCCGGGCCCTGGCCGACCTCAAGCACGGGCCCTGGCGGCACCGCCCCTGCCTGTGGCTGCAAGCGGACGGGTCGCTGCGGCTTGCCAGCCACCGCGCGCGGGTGCTGCACTTCCAGCCCCTGAACATCCCGGATCGCGGCTGATGAATATCCAACGCCTGGCAGCGACGCTGCTGGCCGCAACATCCCTGGCCTGCGGCGCCGCCGCCGTCGCCCAGACCGCCGCCCCGCCGGCCAACCGCGTGCTGCGCGTGGCGCCGCATGCCGACCTGCGCACGCTCGATCCGGTCTTCGCCTCGATCACCATCACCCGCATGCACGGGCTGATGCTCTACGAGACGCTGTTCGCCTGGGACAGCCAGCTGAACCCGCAGCCGCAGATGGTCGACCAGGTGGAGACCGCGGCCGACAACCTGACCTGGAACTTTCGGCTGCGCGAGGGCCTGAAGTTCCATGATGGGCAGCCGGTCACCAGCCGCGACGTGGTGGCCTCGCTGAAGCGCTGGATGGCGCGCGACACGGTGGGCGTGAAGCTGGCCGAATACACCGCGTCGCTGGAGGTGATCGACGAGCGCCGCTTCGCGCTGCGGCTGCGCAAGCCGATGGGGCTGGTGCCCTTCGCGCTGGGCTCGGCCACCGGGCAGATCCCGGCGATCATGCGCGAGAGCGACGCCACCACCGACCCGACCCGCCCGGTGACGGAAACCATCGGCAGCGGCCCGTTCCGCTTCAACCGGGCCGAATGGCGCAGCGGCGCCCGCATCGTCTACGACCGCAACCCCGACTACATCCCCCGCGCCGAGCCGCCGAACGGGCTGGCCGGCGGCAGGGTGGTGAAGCTGGACCGCGTCGAATGGCACATCATGCCCGACCCGGCGACGGCGGCGGCCGCGCTGCAGACCGGCGAGATCGACCTGTGGGAGCAACCCAGCCAGGACCTGATCCCGGTGATCAGCCGCAGCCGCGGCATCGCGGTGGAGCGCTACGCCAGCCTCGCCAACCAGGCGATGCTGCGGCCGAACCACCTGCACCCGCCCTTCAACGACCCGCGCGCCCGGCTGGCCCTGGCCTTCGCCACCGACCAGACCGACTTCATGGCCGCCGGCTATGGCGACGAGCAGTGGTGGAAGCGCTGCGGCAGCTTCTTCGTCTGTGGCGGCCCGAATGGGACGGAAGCGGGTGCTGCGGCCTACGCCACGCCGAACCTGGAGCGCGCCCGGTCGCTGCTGGCCGAGAGCGGCTACAAGGGCGAGCGGGTGGTGATGATCTCCTCGCACGACATCCCGGCAATCGGGCGGATGGCGGAAGTCGCCGCCGCCTCGCTGCAGAAGATCGGCATGAACGTCGACCTGCAATTCGCCGACTGGGGCAATGTCACCAGCCGGCAGCCGCGCCGCGACCCGCCGGACCAGGGCGGCTGGAACCTGTTCGTCACCACGGCCTCGGGCGGGACCATGCAGTCGCCGGTGACCAATATCGGCACCAACAGCGCCTGCGAGCGCGCCTGGGCCGGCTGGCCCTGCGACGCCGACTCTGAACGCCTGCGCACGGCGGTGGTGGATGCGGTGGACGAGGCCGGACGCAAGGCGGCGCTCGAAGCCTTGCACGCGCGGCTGGCAGAAATGCAGCCCTACCGCGTGCTGGGACAGTTCGACCAACCCTATGCCCGGCGCAGCAACATCAGCGGCGTGCTGAACGCGCCGGTGATGGTGTTCTGGAATATTGAGAAGAACTGAAGGAAGTTGGGGGCAGGCTGGGGGAATGAATTCCCCCAGACCCCCTTCTTTTTTCTGTCAGACTGCCGTGTCCACGTGACGACAGGACGTGAAACGGCCAATGCACAGCGCGACCTTTGAGGTTGCGCTGAAAACGGCGTCCCGCCGTGAGGCCCTGGTGTGAACGCCGATGTGGCGCAGGTGTTCGAACGGCCGGTCATCAGAAAAAAGATGGGGGCTTGGGGGAATTCATTCCCCCAACCTACCCAAAACCCCTTCGCCTGGACTTTCAACCGGCAGCACCCACTCCCGATCCGCCCGCAGCAGCGCCGCCATTTCCCCGGCCGGCAAGGGCGGGCTGCAGAGCTCGCCCTGGTAGTCGTCGATGCCTTCGGCGCGCAGCCATTCCAGCTGGACCAGGCTTTCCACCCCTTCCGCCAGCATGGGCACCCCCAGCAGCCGCCCGAGCGAGGCCACCAGCCCCGCCGCATCCGCCGGCAGCCCGGCCGGCGCCAGCTTCAGCCGGTCGAGCGGAAAGCTGCGCAGCGCCACCGGGCTGGCCGGGCCGCTGCCGAAGCCTTCGACAGCCAGGCGGAAGCCCATGCCGCGCAGCTCGATCAGCCGGGCGCGGACCAGCTCGGGCGGCTCGGCGGCCAGCATGGCCTCGGTGACCTCCAGCTCCAGCCGGCGCGGGTCGCAGCCGCTCTCGTCCAGAATCCGCTGCAGCAGGGCCAGCCCGTCCGCCGCCCGGAACAGCCGCGGATACAGCTTCACCGCCAGCACCGCGCCGAAGCCCTGGGCGGCCCAGCGCGCCTGCTGCCGGGCGGCGGCCAGCAGCATCCATTGCCCCAGCGGGTCGAGCAGCCCGGGCTCGGCGCAGACGCGCAGGAAATCCTCGGGGTCGACCGGGCCGCGCTGCGGGTGGCGCCAGCGCAGCACCGCCTGGGCGCCCAGCACCCGCCCCTCCTGCACCGACAGCCGCGGCTGGAACAGCAGGAAGAATTCCTCCTGCTGCAGGGCAGCGCGGAGTTGTTCTTCCAGCGCCAGCCGGTCGCGGGCGCGCTGGTCCATCTCCGGCAGGAAATAGCGCCAAGCGTTGCGGCCGGCGGCCTTGGCTTCGTAGAGCGCCAGGTCCGCCTGCTGCGCCAGCAGGTCGACCTCGGTGGCATGCTCGGGATAGAGGCTGATGCCGATGCTGGGCGTCACCTGCAGCCGATGCTCGGCCAGCTGGATCGGCTGCGACAGCGCCTCCCGCAGCCGGCCGGCCAGCGCGTCGATCCCGGCCTGCGGTCCGCCCGCCAGCCCGGCATCCGGCGGCAGGCGGATCAGCAGCAGGAATTCGTCGCCGCCCAGGCGGATGACGCCGTCACCGGCGCGCAGGCAGGCGCGCAGCCGCTGCGCCACCACCACCAGCAGCCGGTCGCCCACCGGATGGCCGAAGACGTCGTTGACATGCTTGAAGCCGTCCAGGTCGATGAACAGCAGGGCGATGCCGCCGCCCTCCTCCAGCGCCCGCCCGCGCAGCCGGGCGAAGAGCGGATGCAGCGAGGCGCGGTTGGGCAGGCCGGTCAGGGTGTCGTGGGTGGCCAGGTAGTCGGCCTTGCGCTCGGCCTCCTTGAGCTCGGAGATATCGACCTCGCTGACCAGCAGCGCCGGCCGGCCGGTGGCCGAATCGCGGCAGCGGCGCAGCGTCATGTCGTGCCAGCGCGGGCCCCGGGCGGTGCGCAGCTGGGCGACCATCCGCGCCTCGCCCGCCTGCTCCAGCGCGGCGCAGAGCGTGTCGCGCGCCGCGGCATCGACGAAGCGCGCGGTGAAATTGGCCTGGCCCGGCGGCAGCACCGCGCGGGCGGCGGGGTTGCGGTACAGCAGCTCGCCCTCATGGTCGTAGAGGGCGATCATGACCGAGGTATGCACCAGCGCCTCGGCGCTGCGCAGCGTGTCGGCGCGCGCCTCGACGTCGCCCAGCGCCTCGCACAGCATGCCCATGCGGCCATCGGCCAGGCGCAGCCCGCGATAGGCGGCGGTGACCGGGCGCGGGCGGCCATTGGGATAGAGGGTCCAGACCTCGACGAAGCTGGCGTCGCAGGCGATGAAATCCTCCTGGTACTGCCGCAGCTTGCGCGCCACCGAGGCGGAAAGCTCGCGGCCCAGGTCGCGCGCCGCCAGCTCCTCCCGGCTGGCGGCCTGCCACAGCAGCAGCGCCGCCGCATTGGCCCAGACCACGCGGCCATGATCGATGTCATAGACCCAGAGCGGGGTGGTCAGCCGGTCCAGCGGCAGGCAGGCGGCGTCGAAGCCGGCCGGGGCGTCCCGGGGCGTCTCCTGGTCGATGGCCGGTCCTGGCCCCGCATCCGCCATCCGCTGATCCCCTCCCCGCAAGCGGTTCGCCTGCAGGCTAAGGGCACAGGGTTATCGGCCGGTTAAGGCCGCTTCAGCGACAGGCGCCTGGCCGGCGCGCCACCGAGGTTCGCCGCGAAGGCCGCCTGGATCGCCTCGGGCCAGGGCGCGACCTTCCGCTTCTCCAGATCGACGCAGAGGAACAGGAATTCGCATTCGGCGCTCTGCCAGCCCTCGTCGGCATGGAACAGCCGGTGGCGCAGCAGCAGCCGCTTGGCGTCATGCGCCAGCACCTCGCTGCTGACCGACAGCGCCATGCCCTGCACCACCTCGCGCTGATAGGCGACCCAGCTCTCGGCGGCGAAGGTGCCCAGGCCCTGGGCGCGAAACCCCGGCCCGAGGCCCAGCCGCGGCCAGAGCAGGTCGGTCGCCATGTCGAAGGCCACCAGGTAGAAGGCCATGTTCATATGGCCGTAATGGTCGACCCATTCGGGGCGGACCGGGCCGATGGCGCCGCGTGTCTCGGCCAGGGCCTGGCCTGCCACCTGCCCCATCAGCGGCAGCCCGGCGGATTGAGGAACAGCCCCGCCGCCTGCGGCACCGCCGCCGCGCCGGGGCAGAGCGGCGCCAGGCTCAGGCGCTGGGCGTCCTCGCCCGGCAGCGGGGGCGCGGCGCCGACGCTGCGGCTCTGCGCGCGCCGCGCCTTCTGGCCCGGCGCGCCGAGCTCGGCCACGCATTCCAGCCGGTCGCCATCCTTGCGGGTGATCCGCACCAGCACCCGGCCGCCATTCATCGGCAGGGCGGCGGTGGCGGCGGCCCCTGCCTCGCCTTCCAGGCAGGCCACGATGCCGGGGGCGGTCTCCGGCAGGAAGCGTGACCAGCCATCCTCCTGGGCGAGCGCCGACGTCGCGAACGCCAGCGGCGTGAGCAGGAGGACAAGAAAGCGGGCAGGGGTCGTCATGGCGTCAGTGAATCTCCTGGGCCCGCGACAGCGCCTCCTTCAGCGCCGCCACGGAAAAGCGGTCGGATGAACACAGGTCGAGGATGACCTTCTCGCGCCGCGCGCCGAGCTCGATCGCCGCCGGCAATTGCCGCACCACCGCATGCGGAATCACCACGGCGCCGTGCCGGTCGGCATGCACCACGGCGTCATGCGCGCAGGCCATGCCATGAACCGACACCTCCTGGCCATAGGCGACCATGTGGACATAGGCATGGCTCGGATTGACGATGCCCAGGATCTGGAAATCCGGCGCCAGCGCGTCGATGTCGCGGAACGACCCGTTGGTGACGCAGCCCTGCGACCCCAGCGCCTTGTGGACCGCGCTGTGCACCTCGCCCCAGAAGGCGCCGTAGCCCGGGGTGTCGTCCAAATCCTGCAGCACAACGATGGTCGGCATCGCGGCTTGCGCCACATATTCGTACCAGCCGGTGCGGATGCCGCGATCGACCTCGGCCAGCCGGCCGGAGGGGGCGGCGGCACGGATCGCCCCGGTCCGCGCCAGGCCGCAGATCGGCTTCAGGGTGACGTCGGCGGCCACCAGCGGGCGCAGCGTGTAGCCATGGCCGCGCCGCTCCGGCGCGACCAGCTCCAGCGCGTTGCAGATGGTCGGCGTGTCCCAGGCGCGCAGCGCCTCCAGGTCGGCGGCGGTGAAAGGATAGGCGGCGGCGGCATCGGCCATGATCGGCGCTCCTCCAGGCTTTTTTTCTCGGACCCCCTGAGGATTGCCGTCCCCGCGCCCCCCGACAACC
>NZ_CACSJM010000199.1 GCF_902706185.1 Roseomonas sp. 18066
GGCCAGCCAGGGGGCGAGCGGGCATATCGGCGCGGTCGCGGCCTCCGCCGAGGAGCTGGCCAGCTCGATCGACGCGGTGGCGCGGGAGGTCAACGCCTCGGCCGAGGCGGCGGCGCGGGCCACCACCCTGGTGCGCGCGGCGGAGGCCGAGGTGCAGGCGCTGGCCAGCGCCGCCGAGGCGGTGACGCCGGTGCTCGGCCTGATCGACGCCATCGCCAAGCAGACAAACCTGCTGGCGCTGAACGCCACCATCGAGGCGGCGCGGGCGGGCGATGCGGGCCGCGGCTTCGCGGTGGTCGCCGGCGAGGTGAAGGCGCTGGCGCAGCAGACGGCGCAGGCGACCGAGCAGATCGTCACCCAGGTGGATGCGATGCGCGCCGGCAGCGGCAGCGCGGTGCGCGCCATGGGCGCCATCGCCAGCGCGATGCAGGAGCTGGACGCCATCGCCGGCCAGGTGGCGGCGGCGACCGAGCAGCAATCGGCCGCCACCCGCGGCATCGCCGGCGCCGTGGCCCATGCCGCGGCCCAGGCGGAGGAGGCCAGCCTGCAGGCCGGCGGCACGCGCGAGCGGCTGGCGGAAATGGGCACCGCCTTCGCCGCGCTGCGCCAGGATGCCGGTCAGCTGGCCGGGCAGACCACCGTCATGCACGACCGGACGGACAGCTTCCTGACCGCGGTGCGCGCGGCTTAATATTTTGCCTCAGGCGCCGGCGCCGCCTCCGGCGGCTTGGCTACGCCGCAGAGGCGGCGGCGCCCCTTCGGGCGCTCGGCCGGCGGTGCCGGCCGCAGGTTCCGCTCAGCCCTGCAGCCGCGCCAGCACCCGGTCGATGAAGGCCTGGGTGCTGCCGAGATAGCCGGCCGGGTCGGTCAGCTTCGCGATCGCGGCGGCGTCCAGCTTCTGCGTCACCGCTTCGTCGCGCGACAGGGCCTCGGCGAGGGAGACACCCTCGGCCAGGGCGACGTCGCAGGCATGGTGGACCGCGTCATGCGCCGGGCCGCGGCCGAGCTCGCGGGCCAGGCCCATCATCACCGCCTCGGCGACGATCAGCCCGCCGGTGCTGTCCAGGTTCCGGCGCATGCGGCCAGGGTCCACCGTCATGCCCTCGGCGATGGCGATCGCCTGGGCCAGGGCGCCATGGGCCAGGGTGAAGGCCTGGGGGACGGCGAGGGGCTCGGCCTGCCAGGGGCCGGTGCCGCGCTCCTGGTCGACCGCCATGGCGCCCAGCATCTGCGGCACCAGCGCCTGCACCCCGCGCGCCTGGGCGAGCACGTATTCGCAGGCGATCGGGTTGCGCTTCTGCGGCATGGTCGACGACCCGCCGCGGCCGGGGGCATGCGGCTCGAACACCTCTGCGACTTCGGTCTGCATCAACAGCATCACGTCGGTGGCGAATTTTGATAATGCCCCGGTCAGCAGGCCGAGGAAGCAGACCGCCTCGGCCATGCCGTCGCGGGCGACATGCCAGGGGGCGTCGGGCAAGGCCAGACCCAGCTCTTCCGCCAGCGCCTCCGACACCGCGATCCCCTGCTCGCCGAGCGAGGCCAGCGTGCCGACGGCGCCGCCGAATTGCAGTTTCAGCACGCGCGGGCGCAGCTGGCGCAGCCGCTCGGCCATGCTGATCAGCGGCGACAGCCAGATCGCGCATTTGTAGCCGAAGGTCACCGGCAAGGCGTGCTGCAGATGGGTGCGGCCGGCCATCACCAGGTCGCGGTGCTCCACCGCCTTCGCGGCCAAGGCGCGGTTCAGCCGGTCGAGGTCGTCCTCGATCAGGGCCAGCGCCGCGCGCAGCTGCAGCACGATGGCGCTGTCGATGATGTCCTGGGTGGTGGCGCCCCAATGCGTCCAGCGCCCGGCCTCGGGCCCCGCCATGGCCGACAGCTGCTTGACCAGGCCGACGACGGGGTAGCCGGTGTTGCGGGTGGCCACGGCCAGGGCTGCAAGGTCCAGCTTCTCCGGCTGCTGCGCGGCGGCGCTGATCGCCTCGGCGGCCTCGGCGGGGATGATGCCGAGCCGCGCCTCGGCCCTGGCGAGGGCGCCTTCGACCTCCAGCATGCGGGCCAGGAAGGCGGCCTCGCCCATGATGCCGCGCATCGCCTCGGTGCCGTAGAGCACCGACAGCACCGGGCCGTCGGCAGGATTGACGGAGAACATGGGCGAGGGGCCTTTCAGCGCGTCAGGCGGCTTCGTCGAGCAGGCGGTAGGTTTCCTTGGCCAGCTTCAGCGCGTGGTTGGCCAGCGGCACGCCGGCATAGGCGCCGACCTGCAGCAGAACTTCGGACAGCTCCTCGGGCGTCACGCCGGTCTGGCGGGTCGCCTTGACGTGCAGGACGAATTCCTCGTGCCGGCCGAGGGCGGCCATCATCGCCAGCGTCAGCAGGCTGCGCGTGTGCCGCGCCAGGCCCGGCCGGGTCCAGATCTGCCCCCAGACATTTCTCGTAATATACTCCTGGAAGGGCTGGTCCAGCGGCGTCACCGACAGGCTGGCCCGCGCCACATGCGCCTCGCCCAGCACCGCCTTGCGCACCGCATAGCCGGCGGCCAGGAAATCCTCGGGCGGCTGCCACTGGGCGTCGAGATGGGCGAGCATCGCCGCCGTCAGCGCCTCGGCCGCCTCGTAATTCGGGATATGGCTGGCGCCGGGCAGCACCACCAGCGGCGCCTCGGCGAAGCGGGCGCGCACCGCTTCGGCCGCGGCCAGGGGGGCGGCGGGGTCGTGCTCGCCCAGGATCACCGTGGCGGGCATGGCGAAGCGCTCGGGCAGGTCGCCGGCCGAGGCGTCGCGCAGCGCGGCGCCGGCGGCGGCATAGCCCTCGCGGTCGGTGCGCAGCAGCATGGCGCGCAACCCGAGCCCGCCCGGCGTGTCGGGATGCGCGACCCAGCGCGGCATGACGGCGTCGGCCAGCACCTGCGTCCCCTGGGCCCGCACCGCGTCGATCCGCGTCTGCCAGGTGGCGGCATCCGGGTAGGCCAGCGCGGTGCCGACCAGGATCAGCGAGGCGACGCGCTCAGGCGCCAGCGCCGCCAGCTGCAGCGCCACCCGCCCGCCGATCGAGCAGCCGGCGACATGGGCGCATTGGATGTCGAGCGCATCCAGCAGCGCCAGCGCATCGGCCGCCAGCAGCGCCATGGAATAGTCGCCGGCGGTGACGCCGGACAGGCCGTGGCCGCGCAGATCCGGGCGGATGACGCGGAAGCGGCGGGCCAGCGCCATCGCCTGCGGGTCCCAGATATGCTGGGTGGTGCCGATGGAATGCAGCAGCAGCAGCGGCGGCGCCTCCTCCGGCCCTTCCACCACGCAATGCACCAGGTGATCGGCGATCTGGACGAACATGCTGAGCCTACCCTGTGATTCGTGCCGGCCGCCGCCGCCATCCCGCGCCGAGCTTAGCCTGATGCGCCTAGCCGAGCCAGCGCACCAGCAGCAGCGACAGCGCCGGAAAGGCCGTGCAAAGCACCAGCCGCAGAAGGTCCATCGCCAGATAGGGCATGACGCCGCGATAGATCTTGGCCATCGGCACGTCGCGGGCGAGCCCCGCCACGACGAAGACATTCAGCCCGATCGGCGGCGCGGTCAGGCCGATGCCGACGACGATGAGGACCAGGATGCCGAACCAGATCGCCGTCTCCTCCGGCGTCAGGCCGAAATCCAGCGCGGTGACCACGGGGAAGAAGACCGGCAGCGTCAGCAGGATCATCGCCAGCTCGTCCATCACCGCGCCGAGCACGATGTAGCTGGCCAGCAGCAGCGCCAGCACGCCATAGGCCGGCAGCGACTGTTCGGCGATCCACAGCGCCAGCAGGTCGGGCGCCTGGGTCAGCGCGAGGAAGGCGTTGAACACCTCGGCGCCGAGCAGGATGGCGAAGATCATCGCCGTGGTCTCGGCGGTGCCGCGCAGGGCCGCCACGAAGTCGGCGAGGCTGAGGCTGCGCCGGGCCAGCGCCACCGCCAGCGTCGCGACCACGCCGATGGCAGCACTTTCGGTCGGCGTGAAGATGCCGCCATAGATGCCGCCGATGACGGCCACCGCGATGGAAAGGACGGGCAGGACCCGCAGCAGCGCCGCGCGTTTCTCGGGCCCCGACATGGCCGGGGCGGCCGGCATCGATTCCGGGCGCAGCCGCGCCTGGATCATGATGGCGATGACGTAGGAAAACGTCGCCAGCAGGCCGGGGATCAGGGCGGCCATGAACAGCTTGGCGATGTTCTGCTCGGTGCTGATGGCATAGACCACCAGGATGACGCTGGGCGGGATCAGGATGCCGAGCGTGCCGCCCACCGCGATGGTGCCCGTGGCCAGGCCGGGCGCGTAGTTGTAGCGGCGCAGCTCCGGCAGCGCCGCGCGGGCGAAGGTGGCGGTGGTGGCGACCGAGGAGCCGCAGACCGCGCCAAAGGCCGCGCAGGCGCCGATGACGCCGATGGCGAGGCCCCCGCGCCGCGCGCCGACCAATGCCTGGGCGGCGGTGAACAGGTCGCGCGCCAGCCCGCCGCGCTCGGCGATCGCCCCCATCAGGATGAAGAGGGGAATGACCGAGAGCGTGTAATTGGCAAACAGGTGGTAGGGCGTGGCCTTCAGGTAGTTCAGCAGCACGTCCAGCCCGACGATCTGCTGGTAGCCGACGGCGCCGACCAGCAGCATGGCCAGCCCCACCGGCGCGCGCAGCACGATCAGCAGCAGCATGGCGCCGAAGCCGATGCCGGCCTGCAGGAATTCCTCGCTCATGCGGCCCTGGCCTTCAGCAGCCGTTGCGCCGCCAGCCCGGCGGCGAGCGCGGTCGCCAGGAAGGCCAGCGCGCCCAGCCCGATGCCCGGCCAGATCGGCACCGCCAGCACCATGCTGCGTGTGTCGCTGGCCACCGCCTCCAGCGTGCCCAGCGTCATGCGCCAGGCAAGCGCGAGGGCCACCAGCCCCCAGACGATGTTCCAGAAGGCGTCGACCGCCGCCTGGACGCGCCGCGGCAGCCAGGTGGTGAAGCTGTCGACCAGGATAGGGCTGCCGGCCAGCGTGCCATGCGCCAGGAAGCCGAAGACGGCGATGCCGGCGCCCATCTGCACCAGCTCGAAATCGCCCGGGATCGGCTGGTCCGTCAGCCAGCGCCGCAGCACGCTGGCCGTGGTCAGCAGCGCGGTCGCCAGCAGCAGCAGGCTGCCGCCCAGCATCAGCGCATTCGACAGCCGGGCGACCGGCCCGCTTTCCGGGTCAGGCATGACGGGCGAAGGTGGCGCGGGCATCCGCCAGCAGCGCGGCGGCGTCGAAGCCGCGCGCCGCGCCCTGGGTCGCCCAGGCTTCCGTCACCGGCTGGCAGGCGGCGCGCCAGCGGGCGGCCTCCTCGGGCTCCAGCTCGATCAGGGAGTTGCCGCGGCGGCGGGTCATCTCGGCGACGGCGACCGCCTGCTCGTCCAGCATGGCGCCGACCAGCGCCGCCGCCGCCTCGCCCGACTGCGCGTCGAGCACGGCGCGGAGGTCGGCGGGCAGGGACTGGTACTTGGCCTTGTTCATCGCGAGCACGTTCGACGCCGTGTAGAAGGTCGGGTTGCCGGGGAAGCTGGTGTGGTTGCGCACCAGCTCCTGCAGCTTGATCGAGGGCACCACCTCCCACGGCACCACGGCGCCGTCGAGCACGCCCTGGCTCAGCGCCTCGGCCACCTGCGGCACCGGCATGCCGATGGGGGCGGCGCCGAGCGCGCGCAGGGCCTCGCCGGCCTGGCGCGTCGGGAAACGCAGCTTCATGCCATGCAGGTCGGACAGCTGCCGCACCGGGCGCTTGGCATGGATCAGCCCGCCATCATGCGACCAGAAGCACAGCGGGTGCACCTCGGCGAATTCGGCCGCCAGGTGTTTCTGGGCGAATTCCTGGGTGGCCTTGGCGTTCGCCAGCCCGCTGCGATTGGCGATGAAGGGCAGCTCCAGCACCTCGATGCGGGGGAAGCGGCCGGGGGTGTAGCCGGGCAGGGTCCAGGCGATGTCGGCGACGCCGTCGCGCGCCTGGTCGAACAGCTGCGGCGGCGCGCCGCCCAGCTGCATGGACGGGAAGATGCGGATCTTCAGCCGGCCGTTGGACGCCTCCTCCACCTTGCGCGACCAGGGGAGAAGGAAATTGCGGTGGACGTTGGAGACGGCGGGCAGGAAGTGGTGCAGCCGCAGCGTGACCTCGTCGGCCCTGGCCGCGCGGGGCAGCAGTGCCGGGGCAGCAAGCGGGACGCCGGCGGCGAGCCGCAGCAGATGGCGACGTTGCACCATGGTCAGATCCTCCCGAGCGTGTGACCTCTTCCATAGCTTGGCCAGCCGCGCCGGGGCAATCAGCCTGCGCGGGCGGATCAGATCTCCTGGTTCTGCCCGCGCATCGCCCAGCCGGTGACCCGCGCCTCGATGGCCGCCGCCACGACATACATGGCGACGCCCATGGCCGCGGTGACCATCAGCCCGGCGAAGACCAGCGGCACGTCGAAGCGGCTGCTGGCCAGCATCATCAGCTGGCCGATGCCGGCATTGGCGGCCACCGTCTCGGCCAGGATCGAGCCGACGAAGGCCACGGTGATGGCGATCTTCAGCGAGGCGAAGAAATAGGGCATCGCCCGCGGCAGCCCCACTTTCCGGATGATGTCGAACGGCCTGGCGCCGAGCGCGCGCAGCACGTCGCGCAGCTCCGGCTCCACCGTGGCGATGCCGGTGGCGACGTTCACGACGATCGGGAAAAAGCTGATCAGAAAAGCGGTGATGATGGCGGGCACGGTGCCGATGCCGAACCAGATCACCAGCACCGGCACCACCGCCACCTTGGGCACCGAGTTGAAGCCGATCAGCAGCGGATACAGCCCGTGATACAGCAGGGTCGAGCTGCCGATGGCCACCCCCAGCGCCAGGCCGAAGACGATGGCGAGCGCGAAGCCGGCCAGCGTCGTCATCAGCGTCTGGCCGGCATTCTCCAGCAGCGGCTGCCACCATTGCAGCATGCTGGCGCCGATGGCGCTGGGCGCCGGCAGGATGAAGGGGTCGATGCCGAAGCCGCGCACCACCGCCTCCCAGACCAGGAAGGCGGCCAGCACCACCAGCCAGGGCAGCACCCGCTGCAGCCGGCGGCGGCGCTTGGCGCGCGCCAGCATGGTCGCGACGCGGCGGGCATTGGCCGCGCCCTTCTTCTCAGACGACATGCGCGACCTCCTCGCCCCCAGACTTATCTTCGCGTCGCGCCGCGCTGATCTCGGCGCGCAGCCTGTGCTGCAGCGCCTGGAACTCGGCGCCATAGGTGTCTTCCAGCCGGCGCGGGCGGGGGAAGGGGACGGCATGGTCGGCGATGATCCGCCCGGGCCGCGCCGACATCACCAGCACCCGGTCGGCCAGGAAGGCGGCTTCCTTCAGGTCATGGGTGACCAGGATGACGCTGGGCTTCAGGCCAGTGCAGAGATCCTGCAGGTGCACCCAGAGATCCTCGCGGGTGAAGATGTCGAGCGCGCCGAAGGGCTCGTCCAGCATCAGCAGCTTGGGCTCGTGGATCAGCGCGCGGCACAGGCTGGCGCGCTGCTGCATGCCCCCCGACAGCTGGTGCGGGAATTTCTTTTCAAAGCCAGCGAGGCCGACCAGGGACAGCAGGTGGTGCGCCTTGGCCTCATAGGCGGCGCGTTCGGCGCGCAGGCGGCGGCGATGCGGCTCCACCACCTCCAGCGGCAGCATCACATTGTCCAGGATGTTGCGCCAGGGCAGCAGGGTCGGGTTCTGGAAGGCCATGCCGACCGAGGACAAAGGCCCATCCACCTCCCGCCCCTCGACCGAGACGCTGCCGGCGGTGGACGGCCACAGCCCGCTGACCAGCTTCATCAGCGTCGACTTGCCGCAGCCGGAGGGGCCGACGACGGCCACGAACTCGCCCTGCGCCAGGCTGAGGCTGGTGTGCTGCAGCGCGAGCGTGCCCTCCGCCCCACCATAGCGCATGGCGACATCCTCGATCTCGACGAATTTTTTTTCCACGTATCGGCACCCCCGGCGGCGGGCCTCCTTTGCCAGGAAACGGCACGCCGCCGCGAGAGGCGAATGCGCGGAGGCGGATGATTTTCGTCACAAAACTCCCGCGCGATGGCGGGCGTTCCACGGATGGATGCCCTGGACTAGCCTGCCGCCATGAACCGCCACGCTCTGCTGACACCGGAAGAAATGGCCCGCGCCGATGCCGCGGCCATCGCGTCCGGCCGTTCGGGCGAGGCGCTGATGCTCGCCGCCGGCCGCGCCGTCGCCCTGGCCCTCCGCGCCCGTTTCACCCCGCGCCGCACCCTGGTCCTGGCCGGGCCGGGCAACAATGGCGGCGACGGCTATGTCCTGGCGCGGCTGCTGGAGCAGGCGGGCTGGCCGGTCGCCGTGGCCGCGCTGTCGCCGCCGCGGCCGGGCAGCGATGCTGGCCTGGCCGCCGTCCGCTGGCGTGGCCCGGTGGTGCCCTTCACCGTTGCCGAAATCGACCGCGCCGCGCTGGTCGTCGATGCGCTGTTCGGCGCCGGGCTGTCGCGGCCGCTGTCGCCCGAGGTGGCGGCGCTGCTGCGGGCGGTGCGCGCCCCGCTGGTCGCCATCGACATGCCCTCCGGCGTCGACGGCGCCACCGGGCAGGTGCGCGGCTTCGCCCCCCAGGCGGCGCTGACGGTCACTTTCTTCCGCCGCAAGCCGGGCCACCTGCTGCTGCCCGGCCGTGACCTCTGCGGCGAGACGGTGCTGGCGGATATCGGCCTGCCCGACTCCGTGCTGACGGAGATAGACCCGCAAGCCTTCCACAATGCCCCCGGCCTGTGGCGCCCGCCGCTGCGGGGGGCGGCGGACCACAAGTTCAGCCGCGGCCATGTCACCATCCCCTGCGGCGCGGCCCTGCCCGGGGCGGCGCGGCTGGCGGCGGGCGCGGCGCGGCGGGTCGGCGCCGGGCTGGTCAGCCTGGCCACCGACGACGCCGCCACGGCGGCCCTCCTGCGCGCCGGCGAGCCCGGGCTGATGGTCACCACCGACGCCGTGGAAATATTGCTGCAGGACCGCCGCCGCGACCCCTGGCTGCTCGGCCCCGGCCTGCCGCCGGATGCCGCCACCCGCGCCGTGCTGCGCCAGGTGATCGAGGCCGGCCGCGCCGTGGTCGCCGATGGCGGCGCGCTGACCGCCTGCGCCGGCGCGCCGCGCGCTTTGCGCGGCGCCGCCATCCTCACCCCGCATGCCGGCGAGTTTCTTCGGGTTTTCGGCGACCCCGGCGCCGACCGGCTGAGCGCCGCGCGGAACGCCGCGAAATCGACCGGCGCCGTCATCATTCTGAAAGGCTCCGACAGCATCATCGCGGCACCCGACGGTCGTGTCGCCATCAACGCCAACGCGCCCCCGGCGCTGGCCACGGCGGGCAGCGGCGATGTGCTGGCGGGGCTGGCGGCGGGGCTGCTGG
>NZ_CACSJM010000200.1 GCF_902706185.1 Roseomonas sp. 18066
GGCGGCGGCAGCTCGGGCGTCGCGCCAGGCTTCGGCGTGGTCAGGCCGCGGCCGGCAGCGCCCCCCAGCATGCCGCCGCCGATGCCGCCCAGCGCGCCGCCGCCGACCTCGCCGATGCGGGCGCCGAGCTCCGGCGCGCCATACTGCTCGCCGATGGCGCCACCCACCGCGCCGCCGACCTTGCCCATCACCGCGCTGCCCAGCAGCCCGCCGCCGAGCCCGCCCAGCGCCGGGCCGATGCCCACCGCCAGCGCCGCGCCGCCGGTGGCGATGACGGTGCCGACCACGGCCACGCCCATCAGGGTGTTGCGCAGCCAGGGCGGGATCTCGTCGGCGATCTCCATCCCCGGCGCGGTGGTGGCGGCGCCGCCGATGATCACCGTGGCGCAGCCGCCGGCGATGCTGGCGCCGCAGATCAACTTGTCGCCCTTGCGCGCCGCCATGCTGCCATTGACGAAGACGCTGGGGCTGCCCTGGGCGATCAGCGGCGTGCCGTGGAAACCCGCGATGCCGGCACAGGGAGAAATATCGCGCGTCGCCCGGGCCTGCGGCAGGCCGCCGGTGAAGACGTCGAAGGCGCCGGTCATGATGGCGCCGCTGGGCGGGCCCGGGATCAGCTCGCCGATATAGGCGCCGGCCAGCCCGCCCCCGGCGCCCGAGGCGGCGATGCCGGCGCCGATCGCCACCGCCGCGACGCCGCCGGTGCCGACGATGGCCACCGCCGCGGCGGCGATGACGACGCCGGCGACCACCCCCGCCAGCAGCCCGGCCATGGCGCTGCTGTGGTTGATCGGGTCGGTCAGCCGCGCCGCTTCAGGCATGGCTCAGCCGGCGGGAAAGCGCAGGCTGGCGAACATTTTTGTAAAGGTATCCTCGAGCCCGGCGAAGTCGGCCTGCAGCGCCGAGGCGACGATGGAAAAAACCTTGTCGTCGGGCAGCAGCAGAATGACCTGGCGCTGCTGCAGCAGGCCTTCGGCGCTGTGCCAGGTGAAGACCATCTCGATGCCGCTGTGCTGCTGCAGCGTCACGGCGCCGCGGCGCAGCAGCTGAAAGTCCTGCAGGCGGCGGGCGAGCTCGACCAGGGTGCGGTCGGCATAGTCGGCGGCGTTGCGGGCGCCGCCGCCGCTGTCGCGGGTCACGACGAAGTTGGGCAGCACCCGCCAGCTCCCCGGGGGGGCGGCGAAGGCGGTGATGCTGCGGTCGGTCCAGTCCGACGGATAGGCCAGCTGCAGGTCGCCGGATTGATGCACAGGCACGTGGCAGTCACCCCCTCTGGCCTCTCGCCCTTCTTCTAGGGGTCGGGCGAGAAATGGCCGAGAGGGAGACCGATCAGCTTACGGTGAGGCACCCTCCGGCGGGTCCCAGCAGCGGATCGGCGGCAGGTTGCCGGTGAATTTTTCTATCTGGAGCGTGGTGAGCTGGCCGGTGCAGCCCTGCGCCAGCCGCGAGGTTCCGGCGTCGCGGGTCAGCACATTGGGATTGCCGTGGACGCAGAGCGGCTTGTCTTCCGCCGGATCGGCCGGGTCGTACCAGGCGCCGGTCGCCAGCTGCACCACGCCGGGCATCACCGCCGCGCTGAGCGAGGCCGCCGCCAGGCAGGCGCCGCGATCGTTGAACAGGCGCACGATATCGCCTTCCGCGATGCCGCGGGCGGCGGCGTCGGTCGGGTGCAGGCGCATCACCTCGCGGCCGCGGCGCTTGCTGTCGGCGCTGGTGCCGCCGAAGTCGAGCTGGCTGTGCAGCCGCGTCGCCGGCTGGTTGGCCACCATCCACAGCGGATGCCGCGCATCGGGCACGTCGACCCCGGCCAGCCAGGCCGGATGGCCGGGGCAGTCGTCATAGCCATAGGAGGCGATGGTCTCGGAATAGATCTCGACCTTGCCGCTGGGCGTCGGCAGCGGCGCGCCGTCCGGGTCGCGGCGGAAGGCGCCGACCAGGCCGCCGGTGTCCTCTTCCAGCGGCAGGGTCAGCTCGCCGGCCTCCCAGAAGGCGTCGAAATCCGGGGCGGGCAGGTCGCGCTCGGCCAGCGCCGCGCGGGTGCGCTCATAGAGATGCCGCAGCCAGGCGCGGGCGTCGCGCCCCTCGGTGAATTCCTCGCCCTTGCCCAGCCGCGCGGCGAGATCGGAAAAGATGCTGTAGTCGTCGCGGGATTCGCCATAGGGGCGCGACAGCGGATGCATCGCCACCAGCAGCGGGTCGGTGGTGGAGCCGGCGATGTCCTCGCGCTCCAGCGTCATGGTGCAGGGCAGGACGATATCGGCGTGGCGCGCCGTCGCCGTCCAGGCATTCTCATGCACCACCAGCGTGTCGATGCGCGAAAAGGCCTGGCGCAGCCGGTTGATGTCCTGGTGGTGGTGGAAGGGATTGCCGCCCGCCCAATAGACCAGGCGGATGTCCGGATAGGTCATCTGCCGGCCGTTATAGTCGAAGGGCGCGCCCGGGTTCAGCAGCATGTCGCTGATGCGGGCGACGGGAATGAAGTCGGCGACGCGGTTGCGGCCCTGCGGCAGGCCGGCGACGGGGACGGCCACCATCCGCTTGCCGTAATGCGCGATCGAGCCGAGGGCATAGTTGAAGCCGCCGCCCGGCAGGCCGATCTGGCCCAGCATCGCCGCCAGCACCGTGCCCATCCAGACCGGCTGCTCGCCATGCTCGGCGCGCTGCAGCGCATGGGCCATGGTGATCAGCACGCGCTTGCCGACGGCGTCCCGCGCCAGGGTCGCGATCTCCTCGGCGGGGATGCCGCAGATGGCGCTGGCCCAGCCCGGGGTCTTGGCGACGCCGTCGCTGCGGCCCAGCAGATAATCCTCGAAGCGCGGATAGCCGGTGCAGAAGCGGTCGAGGAAATCGCGGTCATGCAGGCCTTCGCTGGCCAGGACATGCGCCATGCCCAGCATCATCGCCGTGTCGGTGCCGGGGATGATGCTGCGCCATTCATGCCCGGCCTCCTCGGGCAGGTCGTCGCGCAGCGGGCTGACCAGGACGAAGCGGGCGCCGCGCGCCGCCGCCGCCTGCATCGCGCCGCGCTCGACATGCCGGCTGACGCCGCCACCGCCGACGGCGCTGTTCTTCACCGCCATGCCGCCGAAGGCGATGACCAGCTCGGTATGCTCGACCACCTGTTCCCAGGAGACGGAATGCCGCGTCACCGGCTCGAAGGGGCCGAGGATATGCGGCAGGATGACATTGGCCGCCCCGGCGCTGTAGCTGTTGACCGAGCGCACATAGCCGCCGAGCGTGACATTGAGGAAGCGGTGCACCTGGCTCTGCGCATGGTGGAAGCGCCCGGCGCTGGACCAGCCATAGGAGCCGCCAAAGATCCCTTTCAGCCCATGCTGGTCGCGCACCCGGGCCAGCTCGGCGGCCAGCAGGTCCAGCGCCTTGTGCCAGGAAACCGGGACGAACTCGTCCTTGCCGCGGCGGTCGGAGGGGCCGGGGCCCTGCTCCAGCCAGCCGCGGCGGACCATCGGGCGGGCGATGCGGGCCCGGTGGCGCAGGGCGGTCGGGAAATTCTGCAGGATGGGCGACGGGTCGGGGTCGGCGGGATGCGGCTCGACCACCAGGGTCTCGCCCTGCCAGCCGGCGCGGAACACGCCCCAATGGGCGGAATGCGGCCGCATCTTTCCCGGTGTCTCGGTGTCGCTCATCATCCAGGCCCCCGCTATGCAAAGGGCAGTCTGGCGACAAGGGCGCCGCCTGTCACCCGGCGGGCAGCGGCTCCGCCAGACGCGGCTCAGCCAAGCGGGCTTGCAGCGCGGCCAGATCGGGGTTGCCGGGCCAGAGGGCCTCGGCCGCCTGCAGCAGGCCCAAAGCCTCGGCCCCCCGCTGCTGGCCGAGCAGCGCCTCGGCCAACACGCGATGCGCCGCCAGCGAGGCCGGGTCGCTGGCCAGATGCCCGCGCGCCATGCACTCCGCCTCCAACCACAGCGCCTGGCGGCGGAACATCGGCAGGAACTCGCGCAGCATCCCCTCATCCAGGCCGCGGGCCTCGAGCTCGGCGATGCAGCGGCGGATCACGCCGGGGCGGCGGGTCGTGCGGGCCAGCTGGCTGTAGTAGCGCGGCAGCCCCCGCCGCGGCCGGGCCAGCTGCGCCATGCTGGCGGGCGTCAGGCTGCCCTCGATCCGGCCCAGCACCAGCGGCCGCAGCGTGCCCATCCTGGCCAGCCACTGCGCCACCGCATGGCCGACCAGGGGCACCTTGAAGGCGGTGATCCCGGCGGCCGGCAGCCGCTGCACATGCCGGCGGTCGGGGGCGAAGAAAGGGTCGTAGACGACCAGGGCGCGGCGGGAATGCCGGGCGCGGCGGGCATCGGCGAAATCGCCCGACCAGTCCTGGGCGCGGCCCTCGGGGTAGCGGCGTTCCCAGGGGACCAGCGCCGGGTCCAGGGTGGATTGCGGGTTGAAGGCGATGGCCTCGTGCCCCTCGCCGCAATCCGAGAAGGCCAGCGCCGCATAGCCGCCCATCGAGGAGCCATAGAAGATCCGCCGCCGGAAGCGGTCGGCGAAGCCCGCGAAGGCCGCCGAGCGGAAGAAGCCATGCAGGTCGGCGCCGCGATACCAGTCCACCGCCTTCGGCTTCACGCCCAGGATGGAAAACCCCTGCTTCTGCAGGAAGTCGAAGCCCCAGGGCCGGCGGTCGGCAGCCAGGCGGTCGCGCACCGGGTCGGCATTCTCGAAGGTCACCAGCAGCGTGTCGCCGCCCTGGCGCCCACCCTGGTGGAAATCGAGGAAATAGCCCGGCAGCTCGCATTGCTGCACGGCTTTCCTGGCCTTCTCGTAGGTCACCATGCGGTCGAACATCAGCGCTCGGTGCCCTGGGGCGCGGGCGCTGTCAATCAATCCGCGTGGAAGGTCACGAAATCCTGCAGCGGCGCGCGTTCCGAGACCAGGCGGTTGGCCGGCTCGTCCGGGTCGGCCCAGCCCAGCGCCATGCCGCAGACCACCGTCTCGGTCGCCGGGATGCCCAGCTCGCGGCGCAGCACGTCGGAATAATTGGCGATGGCGGCCTGCGGGCAGGTGTCGAGCCCCTCGGCCCGGGCGGCGATCATGATGCTCTGCAGGAACATGCCGTAGTCGAGCCAGCTGCCCTGCTCCAGGTCGCGGTCGATGGTGAAGACCAGCCCGACGGGCGCGCCGAAGAAATCGAAGTTGCGGCCCTGCTGGCGCAGCCCGCCCTCGCGGTCGCCGCGCGCCACGCCGGCCAGCGCGTAGAGCTGCCAGCCGACCTGGCGGCGCCGGGCCAGGTAGGGCTCGCGCCAGGCGGTCGGGTAGTATTCGTATTCGCGCTGCGATGGCGCGCCGGCGTCATGGGCGGCCATCAGCGCCGCCTTCAGCCGGGCCAGCGGCGCGCCGGTCACCGCATGCAGCTTCCACGGCTGGATATTGCTGCCCGAGGGCGCCCGGGCGGCCAGCGCCAGGATCGCCTCCAGCATCGGGCGCGGCACCGGCCGGTCCAGGAAACCGCGGATGCTGCGGCGGGAGGCGATGGCCTCGGCCGCGCTGCCTGCCGCCGGCCGGCTCTCCTGCTCGGGCATGCGCTGGATCCCTCCCTCAGCTTTGGCGCCAGCCTGGGGCATCGGCGGGCGGCGGGTCAATCGCCCGCCGCCCGGCCGCGGGTGTCAGCGCGCGCTGCTGTCCTGGCGGCCGTTCCAGGAGCCGCCGCCGGCCACGACGAAATACAGGAACAGGAAGCAGTAGAGGATCGCCGCGTCGCCGCCATTGTTGACGGGGAACAGGCTGCGCGGCGCATGCGCCCAGAAATAGGCCACCGCCATGGTGCCCGACATGATGAAGGCGGCCGGGCGCACGGCGACGCCGATCAGCAGCAGCACGCCGCCCACCAGCTCGATGACGCCGGCGAACCAGGGCAGCGACATCGCCGCCGGGCCATTGCCGCTGGGGAAGGCCGGGAAGCCCAGCAGCTTCTGGCTGCCATGCTCGAGGAAGATCAGCGCCGTGACGATGCGCAGCACCATCAGCGCGCGGGACGGCCAGACGCTGCCGGGCGAGAAGAAGTCCATGGGGGAAGCCTCCGTTTTTGGTTCGACGGTCGCCGAGTGCCGGGGCCAGCTTAAGACGGTCTTAAGGAAACTCACCACGCCCCGCCGACATTGCGAAGCCTGGATGACAACGCCGCCAGGGAGGACCTCTCGATGACAAGGCTCGCCGCCGTCGCTGCCTTGGGCATGCTGCTGGCCGCCTGCACCCCGGCGCCACGGGTAGGCGAATCCGCCGCCCCCTCGCGCCTGACCGACCAGTCGGGGCCGGCCGCCACCACCTGGCCACGCTGAGCCTGCCGGGCCAGGGCTGACACCCGCGCCCCCGCATGCTCCACTCCCGCCCAAGAAGAACGGGAGGATGTGAGCGCAATGAGCGGCAGCTATACGGTCGGCGACCTGGTGGCGGAATTCCTGGCGCGCATCGGCGTGCGGGACTGCTTCGGCATCGTCTCGGTCCACAATATTCCGATGCTGGACGCCATCGGCCGGCGCAACGCCATCCGCTACGTCATGGCGCGCAACGAGATGGGGGCGGCGCATATGGCCGACGCCTATGCCCGGGTCTCCAACGGGCTGGGCGTGGTCTTCAGCTCCACCGGGCCCGGCGCGGCCAATGCGGTGGGCGGGCTGGTCGAGGCGCGTTTCGGCGGCAGCCCGGTGCTGCATATCACCGGCCAGACGGCCACGCGCTTCGCCGGCCGCGACATGGGACCGGTGCATGACGTGCCCGGCCAGAGCGCCATGCTGGCCGCCATCTGCAAGGCGCAGCTGCGCCTGCCCTCGGCCGAGGCCGCCCTCGCCTTCCTGACCCGCGCCGCCACCCTGGCCCTGACCCCGCCGATGGGCCCGGTGACGCTGGAAATCCCCATCGACCTGCAGCGGGTCGTCATCCCGCGCCCCGCCGAGCTCGACACCCTGACCCTGCCGATCCCCAGCCCGCTGGCCCCCGACGAGGCCGCGCTCGACGCCCTGGCCGATCTGCTGGCCAACGCCAAGCGCCCGATGCTCTGGCTCGGCAACGGCGCCAAGTCGGCAGGCGCGGGGGCGCGGGCGCTGCTCGATCTCGGCTTCGGCGTGGTCAGCTCCTGGAACGGCCGCGGCACCGTGGCCGAAGACCACCCGATGTCCTTCGCTGGCCTGCACGGCAACGGCGCCCCCCGCATCGAGGCCTTCTACCAGACCGTCGACGCCATGCTGGTGGTGGGCTCCCGCCTGCGCGGCCACGAGACGCTGGATTTCTCGCTGAAGCTGCCCCGCCCGCTCTACCAGGTCGACATCGACCCCGGCGCGCAGAACCGCAGCTACACCACCGATTTCTTCCTCGCCGCCGATGCCGAGCTCGCCCTGCAAGGCCTGGCGCGACGCCTGCAAACCCGGCTCAGCCTCGACCCCGCCTACGCCCAGGACTTCGCCGAGACGAAGCAGAAGGCCATCGCCGAATATAAAGAAACCCTCGGCCCCTATGCCGGCTTCCCCGAGGCGGTGCGGGCCGCCCTGCCCCGCGACGCCATCTGGGTCCGCGACATCACCCTGAACAACAGCAGCTGGGGCAACCGCATCATGCCGGTCTATGGCCCGCATGATTCCGTCCACCCCGTCGGCGCCGCCATCGGCCCCGGCCTGCCCTTCGGCATCGGCGCGGCGCTCGCCGGCCGCGGCCGCAAGGCGGTCGCCATGGTCGGCGACGGCGGCTTCGCCATGAACATGGCCGAGCTCTTCACCGCGGCCCAGGAAAACCTCGACCTGGTGGTGCTGCTGATGAACGACCGTGGCTATGGCGTCATCAAGCACATCCAGGGCGCGCTGCAGGAAGGGCGCATGTTCTTCGGCGACCTGCACGGGCCGGACTTCGGGCAACTCGCCAAGCTCGCCGGCATGCCGGCCTTCAAGGTCTCCAGCGCCGAAGACCTGCAAGCCACGCTCAAACAGGCCTGCGAGACGCCAGGCCCCTCCCTCGTCGAAGTCGACATGCACGCCATCGGGCCATTCCCGCCCTACGCGCCCTACAACAACCTCGGGATCTATAAAAAGTAAGCAAGCAAGGCTGGAGGGAGAAAGAATTCTCCCTCCAGACCTCCCTCATCTTTTTCTGTCAGTCAGCCTTGATCCCGGCTTCGACCGAAATCTTCTGCCAACGCTCGCTGTCCGCGGTCACCCAGCGCGCGACCTCGGCCGTCGGCACCGCCAACGGGTCCACGAAGGCACGCTGCAACCGCTCGGTCGTCTGCGGCGTCCGCGTCGCCAACAACGCCTTCTGCAACGCGGCAAAGATCGGCGCCGGCGTCCGCGCCGGCACGAACAACCCGAACCAGATGCCGAGATCATAGTCCTTCACGCCGGCCTCGCGCAGCGTCGGCACCTCCGGCAGCGCCGAGGCCCGCCGCGTCGTCGTCACCCCCAGCGGCCGCAAGGCGCCCCCGCGGATATGCGCCGTCGAGGTCGCCGTCGTGTCGAAGCAGAAGTCGACATCATTCGCCAGCATCGCCGCCACCAGCGGCGAGGAGCCGCGATACGGCACATGCGTCGCCTCGATCCCCGCCGCCTTCAGGAACACCACCGCCGACAGATGCGACGAGCTGCCATTGCCGACCGAGCCATAGACCAGCGGCTTCGACCGCGCCTCGGCCACGAACTCCGGCAACGTCGTCGCGGCGACGCGCTTGGGCGCGACGGACAGGACATTGGCGACCTCGCCGATCGTCGCCAGGCAGGCGAAGTCGCGCGCGGCATCGACGCCGGAGCCCTTGTACATCACCGGATTGACGCCGAACATCGCGGTGGTGCCGAACAGGATGGTGTGGCCATCCGCCTCGGCCTGCATCGCCGCCTGGGTGCCGATATTGCCGCCCGCCCCGGCGCGGTTCTCCACCACCACCGACTGGCCCAGCTCCGCCCCCAGCGGCTCGGCGACGATGCGGCCGACGATGTCGTTCACGCCGCCCGGCGGATAGGTGACGATCAGCCGCACCGGCCGGCTCGGCTTCCAGGCCGCCGTCTCCGCCCGCGGCAGCGCCGGCGCCGCCAGCAGCCCGCCGCCCAGCACGCCACCGCCCAGGGCGAGCGCCCCTCGTCTTGCAATCATTTCCTGGCCCTGCTCGTGTTTTGCCCCGCCGGTCTGCGCCGGCGGCGGCCCGAGCTTAGACCTCGCCACGCGCCCCTGCCAGCGCCGCGGCGCCGCAACCCGGCCCAGCCCCCGCCGCCGGCCAGCGTATTTTCACCGATCGAACTTTTTCTGATCGTCTTTTCGCCGACACCCACCTGCCAATGGCCCCGCTCGCCGCCCCGCGCCTCGCCGAAACTGCACGGCATTTCAACGTGGAACCATCATCACGCCGCCACCAAAGGCCAGGCTCCAGCCACACCC
>NZ_CACSJM010000201.1 GCF_902706185.1 Roseomonas sp. 18066
CCCCCCAGCCTGGCGGTCGCCGCCCCCGACGACAGGATCGCCATCATCGGTTTCGCCGGCCGCTTCCCCGGCGGCGAGACGCCCGAGGAATTCTGGGCCCTTCTCGAATCCGGCGGCCAGGCGCTGAAAAGAATCCCGGCGGAGCGCTGGGATGCGGCGGCCTGGCATGGCGGCGCCGCCGAGCCCGGACGGTCACGCAGCCTCTGGGCCGGCTGCATCGAGGGCATCGACCGCTTCGACCCGCGCTTCTTCGGCCTGTCGCCGCTGGAGGCCGAAAGCATGGACCCGCAGGAGCGGCTGTTCCTGCAGACCGCCTGGCATCTGCTGGAATCCGCCGGCACCACGCCGGCGCGGCTGGTCGCGCAATCCGGCGAGAATGGTGTCGGCGTCTTCGTCGGCGCCATGAACAACCCCTATCAATGGCTGGCGGCCGAGGCCTGGGCGGCGGGGCATGCCAGCGCCGGCGCCTCGCAATTCTGGTCGATTGCCAACCGGGTCTCGCATCTGCTGGATCTGGGCGGGCCGAGCCTGGCGGTGGACACCGCCTGCTCCTCCAGCCTGACGGCGCTGCACCTGGCCTGCGAAAGTCTCCGCCGCGGCGAATGCGGCGCGGCCATCGCCGGCGGCGTCAACCTGCTGCTGCATCCACGGCAATTGGTGAACCTCTCGGCCGCCGGCATGGTCTCGGCCGGGCCGCAATGCCGCGCCTTCGCCGAGGGCGCCGATGGCTTCGTCGATGGCGAGGGCGTCGGCGCCGTGCTGCTGAAGCCGCTGGCCGATGCGCTGCGCGACGGCGACCGGATCGAGGCGGTGATCCTGGGGAGCGCCATGAACTCCGGCGGCCGCACCGCCGGCTTCACCGTGCCCAATCCGCGCGCCCAGGCGCGGGCCATCCGCCAGGCGCTGTCCCGCGCCGGCGTGCCGCCCGAGAGCATCTCGGTCGTCGAGGCGCATGGCACCGGCACGGCGCTGGGCGACCCGATCGAGCTGGCCGGGCTGGTCGCAGGCTATGGCGCCGCGCCACGCGCCGCGCCGGTGGTGCTGGGCGCGCTGAAGGCCAATATCGGCCATCTGGAATCCGCCGCCGGCATCGCCGGATTGACAAAGCTGTTGCTGCAGCTGCGGCATCGGCAGATCGCGCCGCATCCGCATGCCGCCGAGCCCAATCCGCTGATCCGCTTCGCCGAGACGCCCTTCCGCCTGGCAGCGGCCACGACGCCCTGGCACGGCATGCCGCAGCCCGGGGGGGGCGCCTGGCCGCGTCGCGCCGGGCTCAGCGCCTTCGGGGCCGGCGGCGCCAATGTGCATCTGGTGCTGGAGGAAGCGCCACCCGTCAGCACGACGCCGATGGCCGAGGCGCCGTTCCTGTTGCCGCTGTCGGCGACCGATGGCGAAAGGCTGTCGGCCCTGGCGCAGACGCTGCTCGACTGGCTGGCGCGGAATCCCGAGGCCAGCGCGGCGGGGATCGCGTCGACGCTGCGCCGCGGCCGGGTGGCGCTGGCCTGCCGCGCGGTCATCCTGGGCGACGGGCGCGACGCGCTGCGCGACGGGCTGGCGGCGCTGGCGCAGGGCGCCCTGCCCGCCGGCGAGCATCGCCGTGGCGCCGCGCGGGTCATCATGGCCGGCGCCCCCAGCAGCACCGCGCCGCTGCTGGCCGAAAGCGCCGAGGGCCAGGCCCTGCTGCGCGCCCTGCTGGCCGCCGGCGAGCAGGACCGTCTGGCCCGCCTCTGGGCCGAGGGCGCCGCCATCGACTGGCCCGCCGGCGACACGCCGCCGCTGGCCCTGCCCGGCTATCCCTTCGCCCGCGAGCGCCACTGGCTGCCCACCGCCGCCCCGCTCGTGGCGACGCCGGTCGAGACCGCGCTGCTGGCCCGCGCCTGGCAGGAGGCCCGGTTGCCCGAAGCCGCACCCGCAGGCCCGCTGCTGCTGCTCGGCGCGGCGGAAGCCCCGGCGCTGGCCGCCGCGCTGGCCGCCGCGCTGGCGGAAACCTGGCCCGGCCCCTGCCGCGCCGTCGCCGGCCCGGCCGAGGCCCCCCCGGGCGCCACGCTGATCGACCTGCGCCCGGCGCGCGACGATGCGGCGGGGCTGGCGGCGACCCAGGCGCTGCTCGCCGCCGCGCTGCGCGAAGGGCCCGAGGATCTGCGCCTGCTGCGGCTCGACGCGACGGCGGCCGAGGCGGCGATGATCCGCGCCGCCGCGCTGGAGGGGCTGTCGGGCGCCACGGCGCTGCGGCTGGAGGACGTGTCGACGCCCGAGGCGCTGGCCGCCCTCTGCCGCATCGAGGCCCTGGCCAACCGCCCGGCACCGGAAGTGCTATGGCGCGACGGCCGCCGCTTCCTGCCGCGGCTCGAACGCGTGGCGCCGCGCGCCGCGACCCCGGTCTTCCAGCCCGGCCGCGCCTATCTGCTGGCCGGCGGGCTGGGCGAGGTCGGCCGGGCGCTGGCCGCCGAGGCCCTGGCCGCCGGCGCGCATCTGGCCATCCTCGGCCAGCGCGACCCCGCCGCGGCGGCGCCGGCGCTGGCGGGTTTGCGCGCCGCGGCGCCCCCCGGCGCGGTGCTGGCCTATGCCGCCGCCGACCTCGCCGATGCCGCCGGGCTGACAGACGCCCTGGCGCGGCTGCGCCGGGCGCTGGGCGGCGAAGATCGTCGTTTCGCCGGCCTGCTGCACCTGGCCCGCACCGTGGCCGACGGGCCGCTGGCGGGAAAGGATGCGGCCTCGCTGCAGGCGGTGCTGGCGCCGAAGCTGGCGGGCAGCCTGGCGCTGGATGCGGCGCTGGCTGGAGAACCATTGGAGTTCTTCGTGTTGTGCGGATCGCTGGCGGGATGGTTCGGCCTGGCCGGCAGCGCCGATTACGCCGCCGCCTGCGCCTGGCAGGGAAGTTTCGCGCTCACGCGCCAGGCGATGGTGCTGCGCGGCGAGCGCCAGGGCCAGAGCCTCGCCATCGCCTGGCCGCAATGGGCCTATGACCGGCATGGCAGCGCCGCCAAGACCGCGGCGCTGACGGCGCAGGGCCTGGCCCCGCTCGAGGCCGCCGCGGGGCTCGCCGCCCTCGGCCGCGCGCTGGCGCAGGACGCGACGGAGCTGGCCGTCGTCACCGGCCAGGAAGCCGGCATCGCCGCGCTGGTCGATCTCTACGGCGCCGCGGCGGCGACAGAAAAACTGGCGCCCGACGACGCGATCGGCGCCGAGCTGGCGGCGCTGAGCGATGCCGAGCTCGCCGCCTATCTCGACCATCTGCGCGACGGCGCCACGCCGCTGCCCGCGCCGCCCGTGCCGCTGAAACGCCCCCCTCGCGCGACAACCGGCGGGCTGGAGGGCGAGATCGCCCGCCTGCTGGCCGCGCATCTGAAGCTGCCGGCGGACAGCCTCGGCCCGCAGACGGCCTTCGCCAGCATCGGGCTGGATTCGATCCGTGCCTTACAGGGTGCAGAGAAGATCGGCCGGCATTGCGGGCTGCGGCTCGATCCCACGGTGTTCTTCGAGCATCCGACCCTGGCGCAGCTGGCCGCGCATCTGGCCGGGCTGCAGGCGGCACGGCCGCGGATGGAGGCCGGCGAATGAGCGCGCAGCGGCAGCAGATGATCGAGGCGGCGACGCGCCTCTGGCAGCAACGGCTGGACGCGCCCGGCCCCGCGCCGCTGCGCCCCGGCGCCTTCCGCGCGCGGAGGCTGCAGGCCAGCGCGACGAAGACAGCCAAGGCCCTCGGTCAGCTGGCCTTCTCGCTGATGTTCTTCTCGGCCGATGCCGGGGAGATGCCGCGGCCCGGACTCTATGCCACGCTGCAGCAGGCGGCGCGCGAGGCCGACCGGCTTGGCTTCGCTGGGCTTTGGCTGCCCGAGCGGCATTTCGACCCCTTCGGCGGCCCCTACCCCGATCCCGCGGTGCTGGCGGCGATGCTGGCGCCGATGACGCGGCGCATCCGGCTGCGCGCCGGCAGCGTGGTGGCGCCGCTGCACCACCCGGCGGCGATCGCCGAGCGCTGGGCCATGGTCGACAACCTGTCCGGCGGCCGCGTCGACATCGCCTTCGGCAGCGGCTGGAACCCGCGCGACTTCGCCCTGGCGCCCTCGCAGTATGCGGCGCGCGGCGAGCTGCTGGTCGAGCATGTCGAAAAGATCCGGCGGCTGTGGCGTGGCGAGGCGGTGGAATTCCCAGGCCCCGATGGCGTGGCGCAACCCCTGCGCCTGCAGCCGCGGCCGCTGCAGCCGGAACTGCCGTTCTGGATTTCCTCGACCGGCAGCCTGGCCAGCTTCGAGCGCGCCGGGCGGCTCGGCGCCAATCTGCTGACCATGCTGATCGGTAGCGAGCTCGACGCGCTGGCGCCGAAGATCGCGGCCTATCGCGCCGCGCGGGCGGCGGCGGGGCTGGACCCGGCCACCGGCACCGTCACGCTGATGCTGCACACGCTGGTGCATGACGACCGCGACCGCGTCGCCGCCGCCATCCGCGATCCGTTCCGCGACTATCTGCGCAGCTCGCTCGAATCCCAGCGCGGCGCCCATGCCGCCGGCCGCGCGCTGGACGATGCGCAACGCGCGCAGATCGCCGGCTTCGCCGCCGAGCGCTATGCCCGCAGCGCGCTGTTCGGCACGCCGGAGGATTGCGCGCCGCTGCTGGCCCGCGTCGCCGCGGCCGGCGTCGACGAGGTCGCCTGCATGGTCGATTTCGGCCTGCCCGACGCGCTGCTGCTGGAAGGCCTGGCGCCGCTGGCCCGCCTGGCCGGCGCCCATGGCGGGCTGCTGCCAACCGAGGCGACACCGACGGTCGCGGGCGATGGCCGCGACGCCCCGATCGCCGTCATCGGCCTGTCCTGCCGCCTGCCGGATGCGCCGGATGCCGCGCGGTTCTGGGCGAACCTTCAGGCCGGCCGCAGCGCCTTGCGCGCCCCGCCCCCCGGCCGCGGCACGGCCCTGGCGAAGGGCGGCTTCCTCGATGACGTCCAGAAATTCGACGCGGCCGGCTTCGGCATCGCCCCCGCCGAGGCCGCGGCCATGGACCCGCATCACCGGCTGATGCTGGAAGCCGTGCGCGACGCGTTGCGCGACGCCGGCCTGTCGGCGGGAACCTTGCGCGGCAGCGACACCGGCATCTTCGCCGCGCTCTATTCCACCAGCTTCGGCGAGGCCGCGGCGGTGATGGAGCCCGACGGCGTCAGCATCGCCGGGCAGATCCCCTCGATGGCGCCGAACCGGATTTCTTTCCTGTTCGACTGGGGCGGGCCGTCGGAGCTGGTGAACACCGCCTGCTCCTCGGGGCTGGTGGCGCTGCACCGCGCGGCGGCGGCCTTGCGCCACGGCGAATGCGGCGTCGCCGTCGCCGCCGGCGCCAGCCTGCTGCTGTCCGACGCTGAATCGGCGGCGCTCAGCCGGCTCGGTCTGCTGTCGCCAACCGGCGCCTGTCGCGCCTTCGATGCCGCGGCCGACGGCCAGGCGCGCGGCGAGGGCGTCGGCGCGCTGGTGCTGAAGCCGCTGGCCGCCGCCGAGCGCGACGGCGACGCCATCTACGCGGTCCTCGCCGGCAGCGCGGTCAATCATGGCGGCGCGCGCAGCGGCTCGCTGACCCTGCCGGGGGCACGGCGGCAGGCGGCCTGCATCGGCGCTGCGCTGCGCCGCGCCGGGGTTTCGGCGCGGGACATCGGCTATGTCGAGGCGCATGGCGCCGGCAGCCCGGCCGGCGACCTGGCCGAGGCCAGCGCGCTGGAGGAAGCGCTGCAGGGCGCCACCCCCGGCAGCATCGCGGTGGGCAGCCTGCGGCCGGCGATCGGTTCGCTCGACGCGGCGGGGGGGATCGCCGCCGCCATCAAGGCCGCGCTGATGCTGGGCCATGGCGCCGCCATCCCGCCGCAGCCGGCGACGCCGAGCCTGCCGGAGGCGCTGGACCATCCCGGCAGCCCGCTGCGCTTCCACGGCGCTGTTCCCGGCGCCATGCCAGTCGGGCAGCAGGCGGTGCTGGTGCATGGCTATGGGCTGGGCGGGGTCAATGCCGACCTGGTCTTCCTGCCGTCGCCCGAAGCCCTGCGCCGCGCGCCGCTGCCGGTCGCGGAGAAGAGCACCGTGGGTGACTTCTACGACTTCGTCACCCGCGCCGAGGAAGTCGGCGAGGCGGAGGTCTTCCTGACCCTCGCGCCTTTCCCCGAGATCGTGCCCGGCTTCTCCTGGACCCGCTGCTTCCAGGACCCGGCGGCGAACCCCGCGCATTGGGCGCTGATGCAGCAGGCGCAGCGCGACATGCGCGACGTGCTCTATGCCAATGTCGATTTCGCCCGGGTGCGGCGAATGCTCGACATAGGCTGCGGGCTGGCCACCGACCTGATGGCGCTGGCCACGGCGCATCCGGCGCTCCGCGCCGATGGCCACACCATCTCGGCCGCGCAGGCGGCGGCGGGGCGGGCGCGGGTGGCGGCGCGCGGGCTGGCCTCGCGGGTCGCCATCCACCACCGCGACAGCGCGCGCGACGCCTTCCCGGCGCCGGAATACGACCTGGTGATCGGCTTCGAGGTCGCCCATCATATCCGCGACAAGGACGGGCTTTTCGCCAATATCGCGGCGCATCTGGCGCCGGGCGGCACGCTGCTGCTGGCCGACACCGTCGCCAATACCCTGGCGCCGGTCGACCTGCCCGAGGTCGGCGCCTGGACGCCGGACCGCGACAGCTATGCGGCGCTGCTGGCCCGCCACGGGCTGGCGATCCGTGATTGGCTCGACATCTCAGCCGAGATCGCCAATTTCCTCGCCGATCCCGATCTGGAAGACATGCTGGCCACGGAGGCGCGGGCCGCCGCCGCCGCGGGCCGTCCCGGCATGCCGCTGGCGGCGGCGGTGCAGCGCAGCTGGCACGCCTTCGGCGACGCCTTGCGGGAGGGGCTGATGAGCTACATCCTGGTCACCGCGGCGCCCGATCCCTCGGCCAGCGCCGCCGGCAACCGCGCCGCGATGGAGGCCGCATGACGACGCCCTATGCCCGCCGTCTCGCGGCCCTGCGCCAAGGCGCGCCCGCCGCCGACACCTCCCTGGCGGCCGAGCTGGCGGCGCTGCTGGCCGGCAGCCTGGGCGTCGCGGCCGACAGCATCGACCCCGCGCGGCCCTTCGCCGAGCTCGGCCTGACCTCGCTACTGGCGGTGCGCTTCCTCGACCGGGTCAATCGCCGCTTCGACCAGCGGCTGGGCGTGGATGCGCTCTTCGCCCATGCCTCGGTGGCAGCCCTGGCGGCGCATCTGGCGCCGCGCGTCGCCGCCCCGTTCGCGGCCCCTGCGCCCGCTGCGGAAGGCGACATCGCCATCATCGGCATGGCCGGCTGCTTCCCCGGCGCGCCCGATATCGCGACGCTGCGCGACCGGCTGGCCGCCGGCGACCTGCTGGTCGGGCCGATGCCGGAGGCGCGCCGGGCGCTCGGCGCCGCCGACGACGCCCCCGCCGCCGGCTATCTCGATAACCCAGAAAAATTCGACGCGGCCTTCTTCGGCATCGCCCCGCGCGAGGCCACGGCGATGGACCCGCAGCAGCGGCTCTTCCTGCAGCAATGCTGGCTGGCCATCGAGCAGGCCGGCATCCCGGCCGAGGCCTTGCGCGGCCGCCCCGTCGGCGTCTTCGCCGGGGCCGCCGCCTGCGGCTACGAGGCGCTGCTCGACCAATCCGCCCCGGCGACGCAGAGCCATGGGCTGACCGGCAACCTGGTCTCGCTGCTGGCGGCGCGCATCGCCTATGCGCTGGACCTGCGCGGGCCGGCGATGGTGGTGGACACGGCCTGCTCCGCCTCGCTGGTGGCGCTGCACCTGGCCTGCCAGGCGATCCGCAGCGGCGAGGTCGAGATGGCGCTGGCCGGCGGCGTGCGCCTGTTCCTCGACCCGCGCGGCTTTTCCCATATGCAGCGCGTCGGCATGCTGTCGGCGCAAGGCCGCTGCCGCAGCTTCGACGCCGCCGCCGACGGCATCGCCTTGGGAGAGGCCTGCGCGGTGGTGGTGCTGAAACCGCTGGCCCGGGCGCTGGCGGAGGGCGACCGGATCGCGGCGGTGATCCGAGGCAGCGGCACCAACCAGGATGGCCGCAGCAACGGCATCACCGCGCCCAATGGCCGCGCCCAGGCCGAGCTGATCGGTGGCGTCCTGGCGCGGGCCGGCATCGATCCGGCGACGATCGGCCTGGTCGAGGCGCATGGCACCGGCACGCCGCTCGGCGACCCGATCGAGGTGGCGGCGCTGGCCGAGGTGCTGGGCGCGCGGGCGACGCCGGCCTGGCTGGGCTCGATCAAGTCGAATATCGGCCATGCCTCGGAGGCCGCGGGCATCGCCGGGCTGATCAAGGCGGTGCTCTGCCTGCAGCACGCGGAAATCCTGCCCAGCATCGGCTTTGACACTGCCAATCCGCAGGCGCGCTTCGGCAGCGCCCTGCAGGTGGCGACGGCGCGGCAGGACTGGCCCGCAGGTGCCGCGCCGCGCCGCGCCGGGGTCAGCAGCTTCGGCCTGTCCGGCACCAATGCGCATGTCGTGCTGCAGGAGGCGCCACCCGTCCCCGTTTTCGCGACGGCGCCGGGGCCCTGGCTGGTCGCCCTCTCGGCCGCCGATGCCGAGGCGCTGCACCGCCGCGCGACCCAGCTCGCCGATTGGCTGGAAGCGCGCGCCGACGCGCCGCTGGACGCGCTGTGCCGCACCCTGCTGGACGGGCGCAGCGCGCTGGACCATCGACTGGCCTTCGTCGCCACCGACCGCGCCGGGATCGTCGCGCAGCTTCGCCGGCCGGATGCCGCGCGCTTGGCCCGTGGCGCCACGGCCCCGCCGGCGCCGCCCTATGACGCCCAGCGGCGAGAGGCCTCGCTGCAGGCCGCGGCCTCGGCCTGGCGACAGGGCGCCCGGCTGCAGGGCGGCACGCTCTATCCCGGCGCCGACCGACACCTGCCGCTGCCGGCCTATCCTTTCGCGCCCGACCGCCACTGGCCCAGCGCGGCGACGCCCCCGGACCGCCGCGTCTTCCGCCATGACGAGCCGCTGGTGCGCGACCATGTCGTCGGCGGCGCCGCGCTGCTGCATGCGGGCATCTTCCTCGACATGGCGCAGCGGGCCAGCGAGGCCAGCGCTCTGTCCGGCATCGCCTGGCTGCGGCCGGCGACCGTCCCCGCCGGCGGCAGCCTGGCGCTGCGGCTGGCGCGCGAGGGCGAGGCCCTGACCCTGCTCGGCGAGGCCGAGGCCCTCCCCTATGCCCGCGCCCGCCGCG